>DMST01000484.1:0-26102 GCA_003454975.1 Cytophagales bacterium
GGCGGGCCAGTCCCACAGGATGGGCACGTACTCCATGTAATAGTTCTCCGGGTCTAGCGGAATGATCTGAAATTGGTACTGCAGAAAGGCAATGAGCAAGGCCAGACCATTGCCCCAGGCCAGGCCGCGCACAATGAGGTACTGGGCGTTGTAGAGAAAGATGTTCCTGATCTGCCCATCAGTGGTGCCCAGGGCCTTGAGCAGGCCAATCATACTGGTGCGCTCCATGATGAGGATGAGCAGGATGGAAATCATATTGAAGCTAGCCACAAAGAGCACGATGACCAGCAGAATAAGCTCGTTGCGGTCTAGCAGCATCAGCCAATCGAATAGCTGAGGGTAGCGGTCCGTGACCCCCTGTACGGAGAGGTTGTAGTCGGTCTGGCTCAGCATGGAGGCTTTGCCCTCCTGCAGGTCGTCAAAATCGGTGAGGTAGACCTCAAAGCCGCCTACGAGGGAATCGCCCCAGTTGTTGAGGTGTTGTAAAAGGCCCAGGTCTCCCAGGATGAACTTATCGTCGAAGTCCTCCATGCTGGTGCTATAGATGCCTACCACGGTCACCCGTCGGGTACGAGGTGGGTTTTGCACAAAGTAAACCAGGACCCGGTCGTTGACCGATAGACGAAGGAGATTGGCTAGTTTTCGGCTAATCAGGATTTCTTCTGCGTAGGTGCTGTCCTTCCATTCGATGAAGCGACCCTCCAACAAGTTGGGCGCAAAGCGGGCGGTGTCAAAGTCTGGGTTTACGCCTTTCATGATTACACCTTGCACCTCTTCGTCGGTCTTTAGCAAGGCAGCCTTGTTGCTGAAGGGCTGCACGTGTTCCACGTATTCGTATTCCTCAGGGTGCAGGTAGAGATGATTTTCTGCCTCTACCGGGTTCTCATCGTAGCTGTTGCTGTTGGAGTATTTGGTGACCAACACGTGGGCACCAAAGCTGAAGATTTTCTCCTGGATGGTTTCCCGGAAGCCACCCAGAATGAACTGGGACACGATCATTACGGCCAGGCCGACGGCGATGCTGCCAATGCCAATGCGCTGAATGGTGGCGGAGAACCTACCGGTAGCTTTGCTGCGGATGCGCTTGCTGATGAAATACGGAAAGTGTGATGCGTTGGCCATTGGGGCGAAGATACGGCAGAGAATGTGGAAATGTGCTAATATGGTAAGTGTGAAAAGGGATGAGCTGATACACCCTCGTCAAGACTTTGGAACCTGAGTCAGGCCAAGGGCTGATGCAGGGCTTCGTAGCTTTGGTGGAGGAGGTATTCCACGTTAAGAACGAACTGCCGGCTATCGTTTATGCTAAGGGCTAACTTCCAACGTCCAATTTCGGATATCACCCCCTTGATTTTTACCTTAGGAGTATGCGACGGATTCTGATTTTTTGCTTTGTAACGGCGGCGGGCTGGGTGCAGGCCCAGACCCTGGAAGAGCAGTTTTACGAACGCCTGACACCCATTTACATTGCCGAGTCACCAGAGGAGGCCGTGGAGCTGGCGAAGGAGCTGTACCGCTGGGTGGAGCAGGAGGAGGAGCTTCAGACCTACGCCAACTATTACATCCTGAACCAGATTTTCACCACCCAAGCCCCTGATGAAGAGATGGCCCAGCGGACGGAAGGGCAATACCAGGCGCAGCTGGAGGCACTCACACAGGGAGCTGTGCAACAGACCAATACGAGCGCTACCTACGATGCGGTTTGGTACGAGGACATCTTTCCCAAATTGATGAACAATGATGATCCCAGGACCCCATATCGGGCTCAGAAATACCTGAGGCAGCATCCGGAGCTGCAGGATTATAACAATTACTACTATGTAGGGATGGGCATGGAACGCGCTGGGGACTATGAGAATGCCTACAAATACTACCAAAAGGCCCAGACCTTGGAGGGTGATGTGTTAACGGCTCACCACACCAAGGTCTTTTTTGGTTGGTTTTTGATCAAAACGGGGCGGTATTCGGAGGCCAGGACCGTCATGGACCAATTGGAGGAACTATCGGAAGCGGCAGGCGAATACGCTGCGCCGGCCTATTATGCTGAATTGCTCCTTATGCGGTCTTTGTACTACGAGTTTACGGGAGACTACTATCGGTATATGGAAGCCACCGCCGAGCAGCAGCGGCATTACATGAGCATGACATCGTCGGAGTCCTTGGCCTGCGATCCGTATTCGCAAACCACGGCGCTGGTTATGGCATTGGGACACCAAGAGCTAGGTAAATATGACCGGGCTGATTCTCTCTGGCGTGTGTATGATTCGCTGTATCAGGTCTGGGTAGATTGTAGTGCTGAGCAAGCGCTGTACACGGATCAGCCCGAGTACTCGCTGTACCCGCTTTTCGCGATAAAGCGTGGGTTACGTCCGTATGGAGAAACCTACAACGCCGAAGAAATTGACAAAGTACGGGCTTATAAGGCCTCCTTTGAGCGGTACAGTATTCTTGCCAATGAATACCAGCTTATATCACATTTGGGTTTTTTGGGGGCTTCCGGTTATCCTCAGCAGTTTAAGCAGGTACTAGAGAGCCTTGAAGAAAACCGTGATTTTTCATTTGCTACCCAGCCTTGGGCTGAGTTTGCTTATCTACGTGCTCGCGATGGGGACTTTGATGAGGCCTGGAAATACTATCAAGAGATGTTCGGGTTGAATCTCGATTGGATCAACGATGTCCTATTTAGCTATGGAGAGCAGGCTTTCGTGACCTACTTCAACGAAATGCTGAAGGACGGATATGACAATTTTCATTCGTTCGTATGGTTCAACCAACAGCAATCCGAATCCCGGTATGGCCGTGTGGTGGGCCAAGCCTATGATAACCTCTTAATGACCAAGTCTATTGGTTTTAAAGGATCACGACGACGGAAGGAGGCCTTTTTGGGTAGCCAAAGCCCTACGGTAGTAGCCTTGTATGAGGAGTGGCTGGCAAAAAAGCAATCGCTGATAGGTGCGTACCAGAGCAGACAACGGGCTATGGGCGACACTACGCTGATGATATCGGAGGATTCGCTCCGCGAAATGCAAGACGCCGTGAACCAGCTAGAGGACCGGCTGGCTACGGAAGCTGAGGGCTTTTCTGATCAGCTTAGCCTGCGGTCGCCCCGATGGCAGCAGGTGCAGCGACGGCTGCAACCGGGCGAGGCGGCCATTGAGTGGGTGCGTTTTCCCTGGCGGCATCAGGCTTATTTAACGGACTCTGCTTTCTACGCGGCCTACATCATCCGGCCCGAAGCCGCACACCCCGAAGTGGTGTATCTGCCTACCTTGGCTAGTACTTTAGAAACGGATTACTACGGCGCCTACGCCAACAGTATCCGCTATAAACTTACGGACCAACTGAGTTATGGTGCATTTTGGGAACCGTTGGCAGAGGCCCTTTCGGGAGTGAAAAAGGTGTATGTGGCCAACGATGGTATACTACACTTGGTCAATCTGGCTACCCTTTATAATCCGGCTACGGATCAGTATCTGGGGCAGAACCTGGAAATCCAATACGTAACCAGTACGGGAAACTTAACGGAGGAAAAGCCGGACCGGCTCTTGCGCAGAGCCATGCTGCTGGGTCGCCCAGCCTATTCGGTAGAAGACGAGAACCGCCAAACCACCGATTCTGCGCAGGAGCGTTTTTTTGTGGCCAACTTTCAGGAACTGGAGATTACCGACTTACCCGGTACTGAAGACGAAGTGAGTAGCATTGAGCAAAAACTTAAGGAGCAGGGCATCGTGGTGGACCTTTATCTGGGTGCCGATGCCAGCGAGGATGTGCTGCAGGCAGCGGAGCACCCCAGCATCTTGCACATTGCTACCCACGGTTATTGGAATACCCTGGACTATGAAGCCACCGAAGGCTACCGAACTTTCAATGCCATGATCAACTCTGGTCTCCTGCTTAGTGGGGTAGTCAATTATTACCAGTCGCAAGATAGACCCTACACCTATGACGGGGTGTTGACGGCCTACGAGGCCCAAAACCTGGATTTGGAAGGTACGGATTTAGTGGTGCTGTCGGCCTGCGAGACGGGTCTGGGCCTGTTCGATGCTGGAGAGGGTGTCTACGGCCTGCAACGGGCTTTCCGTGCGGCGGGCGCCCAAAGTACACTAACCAGTTTATGGAAGGTGGATGACCAGGCTACACAGCAGTTTATGACCGCCTTTTATGACTATTACCTCCAGGGCCAGAGCAAGTTTGAGGCTCACCGCAGTGCGCAAAAGGATATTCGGGATCTCTATGGTTCGCCTTACTACTGGGGAGCGTTTATTCTGAATGGGGAGTAGAACCTTAGGTAGGTGGTAGTAAGCAGGCCCTATCCAGAATTAAAACTGTGCAGGCCACCTGCCTTGATGAATAGGGTCAAACTTATTGATTGTCAGTGGGTTTCTGCTCCAAAAAACGCTCAAATTTCTTGGGAACCGGTACCTCTACCCACACTGTGTTCCCGGTTCTGGGATGAGGAAATTCCAGTCGGGTAGCCGCCAGAAAGAGCCCCTTGTGCTGCAAGGTGTTTTCCGCAGGTTGGTACTGTACATCACCCAAAATGGGGTGGCCTAGTGCCGCCAAGTGGATGCGGAGTTGGTGTGTGCGGCCAGTATGCGGAGTGAGTCTTACCAGGCTGCGTGGGCCTCGGGGAGTATTCGGGTAGGTAGCCAAGGGTAGAATGGAGGAATGGGCCGATTGCCCCTGGATGGGTTTATGGCATTCTTGCGCCTCGGTAAGCATGCCGTGCACAACTGCGTGGTATACCTTGTGCACCTGGCGGTCGGCCAAACTATGGCCTAGCTGGGTCAAGGCCTTGTGGGTTCGGGCCACCATGAGTAGACCCTGGGTGGGCCCATCCAGCCGATGAACCGGTCGGGGCCAAGGGAGGGCATCGGGTAGGGGAGAGGGATGCAAGGCGTGCACCAGTACATTCTGTAGCGTGCGGAAGGCATTGCCGCTGGTGGGTAGGCCCGGAGGCTTGTACACTACGGCGACATCGTCGTCTTGGTAGGGAACCGCTAGCTCCATGAAATAGGGCTTTGGGGCTGGTCCTTGGGCTGGTTTTAGAACAATGGTGTCGCCAGCGTGCACCCGATAGCCAGTGCCCTGCGGACGGTCATTTACCAATACCCGCTGCTGCTTGTGCGCCTTTTTTGCAGCATTTCGGCTGGTGAAAAGTTCCGAATGCTGGAGGAGGAAGTCCACCAGATACATGCCGGTGGCGGCAGGAAGGACAGTTATTTTTTCCATATTTAGAGGCGGATGCCGATGACTGCAATATCGTCGGTGAGTTCCTGATCCTTCTTCCAGGCCTCCAATGTATGATTCAGGACCTCTTCTTGCCGCTCAGCGGGCCATCCGACATTTTCCTTCAGTAGGGCCAGGAAAGCCTCTTCTCCGAAGGGGGTAGAATTTGCTTCGCCGATTTGTTTCTCAAACCCATTGGTGAAGAGGAAGAGGTGGTTCTTGCCGTTTAGTTCTACTGGAAGTGAAACCGTGGTCGCATCCAGAGAAGCGATCCCTACTATTTGCTCACTTCCAGCAATCAGATCGAACCCCTGAGGTTGTGCCAGGAATAGAGATTGGCTGGCCCCCGCAAAATTAACCTTCTCCTTTGCTTCGTCAATGGCAAGTATACTTAGCCGTGTGCCTTTGAACTGTTTGTCCGTTTGCTGGAAGGAGGCCTTTAGGTGCATGTCCAATTCATTCACAATATCCGCGGGATCAGTACAGGAATGCTCGTAAACGATATGGTTGAAAAAGGTGTGCACAATGATGGTAAGGAAAGCAGCGGGTACCCCCTGACCCGTTACATCTCCCAGGGCTACAATTTTGCAATTCTCCACCTGACCAAACCAATAAAAATCTCCACTTACGATACCTCTTGTACGGAAGAATAGAAAGGAATTAGGAAACATCTGTTTGAGTTTGTCTTCTTCCCCCAGTACTGCCTGTTGTATCTTCCATGCATACTTTAGACTGCTTTCCAGTTCTGAGTGATGCTCGTTAATGAGGGTTTTTTGGTCTTTTAATTCCACATTCTTCAGTGCCAATTCCTGCGTGTTTTCATGCACCCGGACCTCCAAATTTTCGCTCAAATCCTCTACTACCTGGTAGGCCCTGGTCAACCTAAGGGATAGAGCCGTGGCCTGACAAATAACCAAGACTAGTAGGCCGTAAGAGACTAGAAAACCGGTATCGATGAAGTATTGGGCGTATAGTATGTCGTTTATGGCAGCGGCAACCAGGGCCGAAAGGCCTACAAAGAATAGCCAAGCGCCAGGTCGTCGGCGCCAGATGGCGCGGCCTATGCCCCAAAATATCAAAAACGGACCCAGTACGACTAACTGAAATCGGCAGAGGGGTAGCAACACTCCCATCCAGTAATCTATTGGGCTGAAAATTGAGGATATTAAAATGACTGTAATTACCCCATTGAGTCTAAGTACGTTGGTGGGGATTTCCTCAGGAAAGGTACGCTTGAAGAATAACCCTACTATGTGGGGAGCAAGGTACATGCTACCGTATTCAAAACGGAGAGTCAGCCATGGTGGTAATGCAGGTATCCATTGAATGATAAGGTGCTCGCCTGTAGAGCCGGTTCGCAATACCAATAGCACGCACATAAGGCCAAACAGAAAGGAGACTCCTCGCTGAGGGATGAAGAGGGTCAATATGAGGTGGTACAGACCAATCATCAACAGGCCTGATATCAGAAAGGTATCTCGAGCCCATCGGTGGTCTCGTCCTTCATAAATATCTCTCGGCACGCCAAGACGTAAAGCCTCTACCAATCCGCTTTTGAGGGTGGTAGTGTTGGCAACATGGAACAACAGCTGTAGGGTGTCTTTGGGCGCGAACTCAATGTATTGTGGCACCACATCTACCTCTTCGATGTCAGGGACCAACCTGCCCTGCTGGGCAATCTTTTTGCCATCAAGGTAGGCTTCGTAGGCGGAGCGTACATTGCTGATTTTTAACACTAAGGGCCCCCGGTTGACTTGTTCCTGGCTAAAGATGAAGTTGGCTGTGTAAGTGGCCTTACCATCAGTGCCTGCTACAGACCCATCTGCTCCTATGGGGATATCGTTCCAGTCGCGAGGAAGGTGGACTGCGGCGGTGGGAAGGGGAAGGGGTGAAGTGGAAGGAGGGAGGAGGGTATCCCAGTAAAAGTTGAAGGTGTAGGCTAGTGTTAAGACTCCTGAGGAGTCAAAATCATAGGTTTGGAGGTCGATGATCCCGGGTTGCGTTTGCTGTGGAGAAGTGCTTTCCTGACTGCAGCCTACACAGAGCAGCAGCAAAATGCCGATGCACAGGAAACTAATCCTACGGTCAGGAGACATAGGGAGGTTGGTTTTAGGCGATTAAAGAAGAGTGAAACCGATGTTTCGCGGACAAGATACAGGTCTCCGGGCTAAGGTGCTTACCTTAAGCTTCTACACCGATAATGAGTACATCATCAGTCTGTGGATGCAGACCTTTCCAGTCATCAAACTTGTCCTCCAGCCGCTGCCTTTGTTGAGAAAAGGGAATTTGTTGTGTTTTCATGATCACCTCTCTCAGGTTGCCCGTCATAAAGGGCGCTTCTTCCATGCCGCCAATCTGGTTGCCCATTCCGTGAGTGAAAAGGTAAAACCGGTCCATATGATCCCACATAAAGGAATGTTGGACGAACCGCTTAGGACTGTCTGCCACCCCAATGGACTCCCGCACAGGTCCGTACCGCTCTACCTCTTGTTGTCGTAGGTGCATCAGGCCGATGCGTGCGCCAGAAAACCGACCTAGTTGGGTTGCTTCATCCAGTACCAAGACTCCAAGATCCAGGCCATGGTAGGAGTGCTTACCCACCTGGGAATGTAACGTTTCCTGTAACCGCTGATCTAGCTCCTGCAGGATAGTCTCTGGGTTGAGCAAGCGTTTTTCTAATAATATTTGGTTAAGAAAACTATTGCAGAGTACAGTAATGAAAGCTCCAGGGATCCCCTTGTCCTTACTATCTCCTATGATGAGAATCCTGAAATATGAAATTCGGCCAAACCAGTAGAAGTCTCCGCTAACAATTTCACGGGGTTGGAAAAAAATGAAAGCTTGGTGGAAGAGCTGTTGTAGCTTGGATTCCTCACCCAAAATGGCCTGCTGTATCCGGTGCGCATAGTGTAAACTAGACTGTATATCCAGATGCTTTTCCTCTATCTGCTCCTTTTGTAGCTCCAGTATACTGGTTCTGTTTTGTAGCTCTTGGGTTCGTTCCTTTATTTTCTTTTCCAGGTTGACCCTCAGATCATCCACCTCATACATGGCCTTGGCAAACCGGATGGCCAAAGCCGCCGCCTGAATTAATATCCAAATGATGACTCCCCAGGATACCAAGAAACCTGTTCGAACAATATGGAGGGAGTACAAGATGTCATTGATGGCGAGGGTAAGAAAGGTCACGAACCCCACGAGAAATATGAAGGCCTGAGGCTTTCGTCGTAAGGAGGCCTTTAGTAAGGTATAGAACACCAAAATTGGCCCCAGTATAACCACCTGCAGTTGGCCAAGAGGTAGTACGGCCCCGTACCAATAGGGAGATGGGTGTATGGTAGCAATCAGCAGTATGCTACTGATGGCAAGGCAGGTGATCAGCAACCACTTGGGAAACTCATTTGGGAAAAGCTTTCGAAAAAAAATGGCTACGAGCAGAGGAGAAAAATAGAGTCCACCAAACTCCATGCGTAAGTGTAGGCCAGTAGGTAACCAAGGGAGTGCGTCTAGGAGAATGTACTCCCCAGTGAGGCCCGATCGCAGCCCCAGGAATATACACATAAGCCCGAAATAGAAGGCATTGAGGTTTTCTCTTACGAGATAAAACAGGATTATGTGGTACAGTCCTATGATAATAAGACCGCCCAAAAGGAAGGCATTTATGACCGAGCGGGTTTCAATGACACCCTCAAGCTGGTCAGGCTCCCCTAGCAGTAGCGGCTCCACTATTCCTCCTTCAAAGAACCCTTGGTTCGAGACGTGCAGCACAATGTCTAGGGTGTCCTCGGTAGGAAACCGGACAAACCTTGGCAATACCTGATCCTCGTAGGCATGCCGGGAAACTACGCCATTGCTAGTAACGGAATCTCCATTTACAAAGAGCGTGAATGCGTGCCGGATGGTTCGGGTCTGCAAACCGAGAGAGGTACTTTGTGTGGTTTGGCTATCAAGGAGAATTCGTGTGTGGTACGTAACCCATCCGGTAGCAGAGAATGGCTCCCCCAGAGAGTCCTTGACTTTATTCCAGGCTCCTGGTGTAGGCAGCCAGGTATCTGCGGTGCGATAGGGAGTAGCCAAGGGGGAAACCAAAGTGTCCCAATGAAGAGCCCAAGTACCATCCAGGTTCAGGTAGTTAGTTTCTGCCAACGAAAAACCTCTCAGGTCCAGCACACCGTGTTCTACTTTTGGGAGTTGCTTTGATTGGCAACTGGTGATGCCAAGCATGCCTATGGCAAGCCAGAAAAGAAGCCTATGAGAACCGCGTCTTCGTGCCAAGGATGCTATGGTTTATAACTGAAATCCTACTACCAAAACATCATCAGTTTGTGGAAGTCCCTCTTTCCATTTTTGAAAAGAGCGTTCCAACCGATGGTGCTGATGATTTAAACTACCGGGGGCGGTTTGCACTAGCAACGTCCTAAAGCGGGCCGAGAAGTATTTTTTATGTTTGGGTCCTCCAAATTGGTCCTGAAAACCATCTGAGAATAAATAAAACCGGTCGCCTGCTACCCAAGGTAGGGTAACTTCTGTATAGACTTTGTCTCCGTACAGTGTCTCTCCCCCAATAGTGTGTCTCCCCCCCTTTATTCTCTCCAGAGACATCTTATGGATCCGAACCAAATCCATTTTTGCTCCGGAAAAATGTAGCTTTTTCCCGGCTTCATCCACCACTACAATTCCAATGTCCATTCCATCGGTGATCATATGACCGTCCACCTGAGATTGCAGAGTTGTGTTTACCTTCCTCTCTAGCCGTTCCAGCACCTTGGCTGGATTGGTTTCTTTATCTTCCAGAAAAATCTGGTCCAATAATGCCCGACCCATAGCCGTCATAAAAGCACCCGGCACTCCGTGGCCCGTACAGTCTGCTACCGCGACTACCTTAAAGGTTCCAACCTGCCCAAACCAGTAGAAATCACCGCTCACCAAATCACGCGGTTTGAAAAGGATAAAGGCTTCGGAAAACAGAGCCTGCAGATCCTCTACTGGTGCCTGCGCAGCTAATTGCAAACTTTGTGCATATTCCATACTGGCCGTTAGGTGCTCCGTCTTGGTAAACAAACTTTGTTTTTGAGTTTCCAGGTCTCGGTTTTTCTGGTGCAATTCGTGGGCCCTGATTTCCACTTTTTCCTTCAGCTCATCTTTCAGAGTATGCAAGGCATGGAAGGTGCGGCCAAAACGTACCGCCAAGGCCATGGCCTGAATGAAAATGAAGTAGATCATCCCATAAGGCGTCACAAATCCAGTGTCCACAACGTATCGGACGTACAGAATGTCATTGATAGTAACTCCGAATAAGACTAGCATGGCTGAAAAAAAGAGGATGGCCGAATTACGCTTGCGATAGATGGACAGGGGTAGCGCATAAAATACGATGTAAACGCCAGCGATTAGTATGCTAAGGTAGCTATAGGGTAGTAGCACCGAGTACCAGTACCCGTCTGGAATCACCATACTGAGACAAAAGAAGGCGCTGGAATACCCAGTAGCTTTCACTAGCCAGCGAGGGACTTCACGTGGAAAAAGCTGCCATAAAAAAATGGCCACCAGCCAAGGACCTACGTATACGGTGCCAAACTCAAGGCGCATGGTCAACCAGTTGGGTAGGTTGGGAAAAAGTTGAATAAGATAGTACTCACCGGTAACCAGTGCTCGCAGTGCAAATAGCATACACAAAAGGCCGAAGAAAAGTGTGGACTTGTTTCTGCGAAATACCCCGTAAAGGATGAGGTGGTAGATGCCTACCATAAACAAGCACCCAACCAAAAATATATCGGTGGTGAGCGAATGACGCAGGATGCGCTCTAATTTAGAATGGTCTCCCAACCGGATGGAATTGACAATGCCACCGTGCGAGTAGCCTTGGTTCGCTACATGCAACACCAGATCTAGTTCAGGGGTAGTAGGTGTAAAGATGTAGTCTTTGGGTAGGATGTAGGGACGAAAGTCAGCCAGATCCGCGGAGCCACAACTAAGAATGGTATCTTGGTTGAGAAACATAGTGTACGCCATCCGAACGGCACCAATGCTCAGGAGTAAAGGCTTTCCTATTGCTTCGTTGGGCAAGAGAATCTTTAAGTGATAAGTACCCGTTCCTTCCCCAGGCAAAGGTTCTCCACCAATCTTCAAGTTGTTCCAGGCGCCGGGTACCATCAGTACCGTATCCCGTGGTTGCTGGTTGATATCCTTCGGGGTAATAAAACCTCCCCAGATAAAGGACCAATCTCCATCCAGGCGTAAATAGTCTTGAGCCAGTAGGTCATATTCCCGCAAATCCATGACACCATCAGCGGCCTTGGGGGGGATATCTTGAGGGTCAGTACATCCCCCTAGAGCCAAGAAGGCAATTAATAAAAGTAAGTAGGCACGGCTTGCTTTATGTGGGTAGATGGTTGCCTTTACATGACGCGGAATGCTCGCCTGAAAATAGTAACGCTTTGGCGTATTTGAGGGGTTTTTGATTAATTCATCTGGATACCAACCAGTAAAACATCGTCTGATTGGGGACCTTCCCCTTTCCAGGCTTCAAATTCCTCCAGCAGTAAGTCACGTTGTTGCGAAAAGCCTTCGCGTAGGGAGGTCTTCAAAAAACGGGTGAGGCGTTCTTGACCGTAAACGGGAGAACGTTTTCCTCCGGGCTGGTTCACGATTCCGTTGGTGAAGAGGTAAAATACTTCCTTTGGGGTGTAACTCCATGAAATGTCCTTAAGCTCGGATAGTGCTTCGAGGTCACTATCTCCAATCGTAATTGGCTCTCCCGTTACTTCTGTCCATTCACCAGCCAGCACGGTACCCATCCCCAAGCCTGCCCCTGCAAATTGGGCCGTCTTGCTCTCCTGGTCAATCACCAGTACTGCCATATTGATGCCCATAGTGCTGTAGGTACCGGAGCCTCCTTCCAGTGCCTGGCCCAACCGTTCGTTCATCCGC
This sequence comes from Cytophagales bacterium, assembly GCA_003454975.1. Lineage (GTDB taxonomy): Bacteria > Bacteroidota > Bacteroidia > Cytophagales > Cyclobacteriaceae > DMST01. Next base: position 12,160 of record DMST01000484.1, read on the forward strand.
TTCAGAATCTGGGTGGGGGTGTCTTGTTGTTCTTCCAGTACTATGGTATTCAGCTGAGAATTCACCATAACCGTCATGAAGGCGCCAGGAACACCCTGTTCCAAGGAGTCACCCACGGCAATTATCTGTTTATTCCCAACCTCACCAGCCCAATAAAAATTACCACTAACCAGGTCTCTGGGACGGAAGAATAGAAACGACCGGGGGAATACTCGCATTAGGATTTCCTCCTGTCCTAGAATGGATTTTTGGATTCGCTGTGCGTACTGCAAACTTGACCTTAGGTTTTCATGCTTTTTTAGGATCTCGGCCTTTTGCAATTGCAGCTGGTCAGTTTTCATGGCCAGCTCAGCCGTGCGGTCATCCACTTTCTTCTCCAGGTTCTTACCCAAGTCCTCCACGTCTTTGAAAGCCCCGGCAAACCTACCAGCCAAAGTCCAGGATTGTGCCACTACCAACAAAATGAGCCCTATCGGTACAAGAGGCGGCGTTTCTATGGTATTCATAGCCACCAGAATATCATTGATGCAGGTGAGGAAGAACAGGATAAAAGCAATGAAAAAACCTAATGCCCCTCTGCGCTTGCGAATGGCGGCTACTAGCACACAATAGAAAATCAAAATAGGGCCACATACCAAAATGTATAATTGGCCAAAAAGGAGCATGTTACCATACCAATATTCCGAAGGCCAAAGTATTGTAAGCAATAGAAACGACGATACGGCTATGGCAACCCGAATAAGCCATTTGGGCACTTCGCCAGGGAAAAGCTCTCTGAAAAACAGTGCCATAAATAGAGGACTGAAATAAATGGCCCCAAATTCTATGCGCAGTGAAAACCAGGCCGGAATATTGGGAAAGAACTCCGTGAGCAAATGCTCGCCCGTAAACCCAACCCTCAATCCTAAAAAAAGACAAATAGCTCCGAAATACACCGCCGGTCGGTTACCATTCAGAATAAAGAAAATAATGATGTGGTAGAGGCCAATGATCAGAATGCTGCCCATCAGTAAGAGGTCTGTTAGTCGCCACCGATCTGTGTAGCGATCAATCTGTTCTTCAGGTGCTATCCGGATGGCTGAAACCATACCACTGCTAAAGAAATTCTCATTCCCTACATGAAAGACTAAATCCAAGGTGTCTTTAACGGGTAGGGATACCTGTGGTGCACTGATCTTGGTATGGAAATCGTGCCGATCGGGTCTGCCGCTAGAAACAACCAGTTCCCCATCTATGTACAATCGGTATGCCTGACGAATGGTAGATAGCTTTATCGCCAATCCCTCAGGGTATCGGTTTGTATTTTGTAAGACCTGTAGGTGGTAAGTAGCAAAACCATTGTAGGGTGTTTTGCTTCCGTCGGGTAAGGTGATGTCTTCCCATGCTCCGGCTACATTGTGGTACGTTTGTGTAGGTAAATTAGCCGCCAATTCTGGCGCCATCAGAGTATCCCAAAAGAAGCGAAAGTCTCCGTGGATGGTTTTAGGTTCCCCTTCAGGAAATACCACCTGGCGTAGGTCTAGTATCCCCCTGTCGGTGTTATACTGGGCATAAGCTTGAGTAGGAGCGTAAAGAGAAAGCAAAACCAACCCCAATCGGCTGAGCCAGTGTAACTTGGTGGTGTTCGATGATCCTCGCATGCCCTTATACTTCTAAGCCTAACACTAAAATGTCATCCGTCTGGGGATGGCTGCCTTTCCAGTCTTCAAAGCTTTGAGATAGCTCCCGATATTGACTGGCCAGTGAGCCTCCTGCTGTTTGCTCAAGCAACTCCCGAAAAGGCTTCGCATTAAATTTGCGCCCCTCAGGTCCGCCGAATTGGTCCCGGTATCCGTCCGAATATACATAGAACCTATCCCCCTTTTTGAATTTGTGGTAGGAGGTTTTGAAAGTCTTGTGCCCATAACCCGTACTGCGCCCAATCGGAAATTTACTTCCCCTCACTCGGGTTATTTCATGGTTGCGTATAAAGACCAAATCAATCTTTGCCCCTTCAAAAGCGAGAGAGCCGGCTTCCTCATCGAAAACCAGTACGCCTATATCCATTCCGTCTGGCAGCCATTTACCATCTACCTGAGTTTGCATAGAGGCCTTTACGCGTTCTTCTAACCGCGACAAAATTTCGCCAGGATCTATAACACCTTCCCCCAGTATAATGTGGTCTAAGGCTGCTTGACCTAGTGCCGTCATAAATGCCCCAGGCACCCCATGGCCTGTGCAATCCCCGCCTATTACCACTTTTTTGCCTTCCTGTTCGCCAAACCAATAGAAGTCACCACTTACATAATCACGAGGGAAATAGAGGACAAAGGCTTCAGGGAAGAGCGATTGGATATAGTCCACAGAATCCAAGGAGGCTTCTTGTATTCGGCGAGCATATTCCAGGTTGGCGGTCATTTCCTCCGTCTGAGCTGTAAGTTCTTCCTTTTGCTGTTCCAGTTCCTGATTCCTTAGTGTAATGTCCTTCGTTCGTTTTTCTACTTTTTCTTCCAGGTCTAAGCGCAGAATATTCAATTGCTGGAATGTGAAACCGAAGCGTACGGCAAGCGCTACTGCCTGTACAAAGGTAAACAGCAGCATCCCGTACAGGATAATGAAGCCCGTGTCCACCACGTTCACCACGTACAAGAAGTCATTAATGGCCGTCCCGAACAGGCATAAGAAAGCGATGGTAAAGAGCCACGCTGATTTTCGCTTTCTATAGATGGCCATAGGGAGTGTGTAAGCAATTACCGTAAGGCCAGATAGCAACATCACCAATTGGCCCAAGGGGAGCAGAATTGAAAACCAATGGCTATTGGGTACGAGTAGTACTAACCCCAGCAGGATGGTGGGGACAATCATGACCTTTAATATCCAACGAGGCAATTCTTGCGGGTAGAGACTATTAAAGAATAACAAAATCAGGTAGGGGCCTATGTAAAGGGAGCCGTATTCTATGCGTAGGGTGATCCAAGCTGAGAGATTGGGGAATACTTGATTGAAATAATGTTCGCCGGTGTAGGCAAATCGACCGGCCAGTACGATGCAGATCAAAGAGAAAAAGAGTGCAGATCGGTTAGAATTGAGAAGTAGGAAGATAATGAAATGGTAAATGCCCACCATAAGCAGTGAGCCCACCAGAATTACCTCAATTCCAACATTCTTTTCATATTGGGAGTGCATGACTGTAGCAAGTCCTAGTTGTGGAGTTTCTACAATGCCCCCTTTAAAGAAACGGTAATTAGATACTTGTACTACAACCTCCACCTCTGTGGAAGTGGGGGTGAACTCAATCAGATTAGGTTTTACCAAAGGCGTAAAACTACTTCGGCTAGGGTCGCCGACCTGGACTACTTTTTCGCCGTCGAGGAATAGTGAATAGGCCAGGTAGACGGTTCTCATTTTTAAAACGAGTGGCGTACCCAATTGGGATTCGTCTAGTAGAAGTCGCAGACTATATGTACTACTTCCTTCTCTTACCAAGCCTTCCAGTGTATTCCAGGGTTGAGGTACCTCAAGTAAAGTCGATTTTTGTATGCTAAGCTCAGCAGGTGAGTATAACCCTTCTGGATAAAAAGACCATTCTCCTTCCAGCATTAAATAGGGTACCAAACCTAAGTCAAATCCCCTTAGATCCAGAGTGCCCGATTGCGGGACTGGCTTTTCAATTTTTCGATGGGGTGCACATCCACAGACAATAATCCCAATCAAAAAAATCAGGGTGAGTGTTCGTAATGATTGCATTTGTTCGGTGAAAATATGCTCGAAAACTACTAAGAAATAGGGAGTTAGGGGTGTGTTCTGGCACAAAAGATATCCACTAACCTTTGCATAAAGAAGGCCTGTTCAGGTTGAAATTGATAGGGGCGCAATAAAAAAAGAGTACCCACTGGGCACTCTTCCTCTACTATCCTACAAGAGTCTGCTGGGTAATTACGCAGATAATATTTGCCGATTGGCAATGTTGTGGTAGATCTTTACCCAACGTAAGGCTTGTTCCTTTGCTTCCTCCAAGGATGTAAAAGTTTGATATTTTACTTTCTCATCAGTTGCTAATAATATTCCCTTTAGCATCATCTCAGCCATGGGAGATTCTGCAACCACCAGCGTAGTACCGTGCCTTGCGGCATGTTTGCGATAAAACGCCCCCCATTGTTTGCCAAAATGCATTCTGGCCTCAGCCTTCAAATATGCCTTTGGCAGAATTAAAATAGGAATGAACTTTCCTTCGTGTTGAGTTAATGCCCTCCCCAATTCTTCGAAGAAAGAATCAATAGAAGCTACCGTAATGTGCGGGTGGATGGTGGTTACATAAACCGGCCAAGGGTTAGTATCGAGTGTATAAAACATAAACTTAAAAATTTAAACTATTCGTGGATGTTTTTGACTTTTTGTGCTAATTCAACGTGTTTTTTTGTAAAAAGATTGTAGGAAATAGTATTAACACTGGTAAGAAATTGGGCTGAATGGTACACAGGTAGGAATGGTTAGGAAGGGACAGATAATTGTCTTAGATCTATTGAGTTTTGCAGATGAAATCCAAGTTTTCTGTCGAACTGAAGATCCTCTGCTTATTAGGTCACAATTATTTAATCAAAAGGAATTCCATACGAGTAGAAAACATCGCAAAATTGTGATTTTAAAACTACGCAAGTATGAAGCCCCATTTTGTTCTAGCATTCTTAGCTTTTTGTATCGGATTGTTTGCCTGTAAATCAGAAGCATCCGAAGACTCCTCCACAGTAGAGGCCTCCCCAATGGAGGATCATCCTGAGATGAATGCTCAGCTTACATCCTATTTGGATTCGGTGGTTCAATCTGTACCTCATTTGCCCGCCGAACGTATCGCTCAGCTAGATCAAATTGCTACGTTTGTTAGCCAAAGCGCTGAAGATGACGTGACCAACCTTGTGTTTATCTGCACCCACAACAGTCGCCGTAGTCACATGAGCCAACTGTGGGCAGCAACAGCCGCTGCATATTATGGCGTCACATCGGTGCACACCTTTTCCGGAGGTACTGAAGCTACAGCTTTTAACCCACGCGCGGTTGCCGCTATGCAACGTGCAGGATTTTCCATTACCAATCCTGGTGGTACTAACCCTATGTACCAGGTGCGCTGGGCAGCGGATGCTGATCCTATGCTATGTTTCAGCAAGCGGTATGATGATGTTACCATTCCCTACTCCAATACGGTGGCAGTAATGACCTGCTCCGATGCCGATAAAAACTGTCCGCTTATTCCAGGGGTAGACTTGCGAGTATCCTTGCCCTTTGTTGATCCTAAGGCCGCTGATGGTACTCCTGCAGAAGCAGCAGCCTATGATGAGCGTGCTTTTCAGATTGCCACGGAGATGACCTACTTAATGCAACAGATCGCCGGAGCCTAATCACCGAGCTAGGGTTGGGCAACGCTTTTTGGTGGCCATTTGCTAGGAAAATTCCGCTTAGAATACCAACTTATTGGGTATGTGGGTCGTCTTTACAATACGCCCCAACTAATGTCCCAGGTATTATGAAAAAGCTCAACGTTTTTATTTTTCTCCTCAGTGGATTACTGATGGTGCAGTGTACCCCAGGTGTGCCTCTTCAGGGCGATTATCTGGATTTTTCTTTCGACGGTGGTGAATGGGAAATGAGTTCTATGGACGTCTCCTTTGTTGGTGAGATGGCCATGGTTCCTCTTACACTTACCACACAGGATATTGCTGGGCGTGAGATACGCATCTACATTCCTAATATGGATCAGGGAACTTATGATTTTAGCATGACCCAAGGTGATGCCATGGTGCAATATGAGATTGAGAATGTAGAGAATCCTGGCGGCAGTAATCTAATTTACTTTGCTGAGTCTGGAGTATTGGATATTGAAAAGAGCAATGAAAGGATAATTAGAGGCTCTTTTTCTTTTCAATTAATAGAGCCAGGAAATATGAATTCACCGATGCACCAAGTAACAGAAGGGGTGTTTAAGTGGGACCGTACCGACTGATAGTGAAGTGACTCCTCTAAACTAAAGAGGGGTCGCTTCATCAGGCATATCAATTACTTCCCAGGTATGATCAGCCAGCAGACGTACTTGTGCTACATAGATGAGCGTGCTGCTTTTCCCCCATTCGTGTGGAGCCACTAGCGAGATAAAATCCGACCCGTCCTGCCGCTGATACACATAATATTCCTTCAAAATGCGAGGCTCAAAATTCACCTTTACCTGGTAAATCCGCTCTGAAATCTCCACCCGTTTTTTAATGGCCTCTGCTTGCTTTACCAAAGTTTCCATCTGATCATACAGCTGGCCCATCTGTGATTCGGTTTGCTGCTGCATGGCCATCATAGCCTGCCCTTTTATCTTGCCTAGATCGTCAGGCTTTATCACGGCTCCGCTTAGCGTATGAGGCATAGGAATTAACCCCGGCTGCTCCGTGGTTTTCTCCCGCATCTTTTCCAGGTCTACCTGATCTACATCAATCTTCTTTCCGATATCTTTTTTCTGCTCGTCTGCCACTGCTTACTCGTTCGAAAGTTTGGTACTATCTGAGGTTACTTCGTTCTCCTCATTTTCACTGCCATATTCTTCGCTAATCCTGCTTTTTAGATTCCCCTTTTCCCAAGGAGCCGACGTTCGGCTGCTGATGTCATAGCTTACCACGCCCACAGCTACCAAAAAGAGAACAGCGATGAGTAGGAAGATTTTCTTCCCACGATTCATTGGTACACTCATAGTTACGTACTAACCGCGTGTTTGGTGGATAGTTTACGACAAAAGTAGGCCTTTCTTAGGGAGAAGGTGTGCTGTTGGAAACTTTCTCGCGCTTTCAATACCTTTCAGGGTATATCACATAACCATCTACCATTATGGGCCACTGCACCGTAAGGCAATATTTGGAAGACTACATCAAAGAACCTACGCTACTTAAGGTTACCTATGAGGGACAGGTATTTCTCTTCCATCCACATGTATTGGGCATCCACCGAGACGATAACGAATGGTATACCGAAGGGACAAAGGTAGAACAGGTAAAAGATGTTTGGCAGAATGTAGGGTGGTTCAAAATCCCAACTGAAAAAATTCTTGCTGAACCTCAAAAAGATATAGAGGTTCCTGGTATCAGCGATCAGTATGATTCAGCTTATACAAAGGCTCAGTACCGTAAAATTGGATTTGCTCAGCGAAAAGAAGCATAAAAAAAGGTACCCAAAATGAGTACCTCTTTTTTCCACCTATAACTACCTGGGTTAAAATAATCTTCTATACTCTTCTCATCCGGACGAGGAGCAATTCTATGTCTAGTATTCCTTCCTCAATTTTCCGTTTGATCGTATCGTATGAACTCACACTAGCCGTTTTAAGGGAATCTAAGTGTTCGTTTAATTCTGTTTGCTTATTGGTGATAGCATTCAAATGCTCATAATAATTCCGCTTTTCATCGGCAGACATAGCATTGGAATCTTCACGGATCATTTCCAGGCGAGCATATAGCTCCTCAATCCTGGATATAACCGTGCCCGTTTGGCCCGACCCTGAAAACACAGACTTATCCGGAGTATTAGTGTGCAATCCTGCTAATGGCGAATTGTCACTCAAAACCATAAAATCATCCCCGGTAAACATTATACATACACCTGTTTAACACAAAATATATTTCCAAGGGCTAACACCCTGTTTGACCAATGAAAGAAAGAAAGGGAGTCCGAAAATCTAAACCACTATACAAACCTTAACCTTAATTAAGCCTTAATGAAACTGTGTAATTCCAAAGACTCCCTTTCAGTTGTTTAGCCTGCTCTCTTATTTACAACGCACGTGCCAAACTTGGTTAAGTTGGTGTAATTCTCTCATTATCAGTGTTTTAATTTTTAAGCAAGGGCTTGGAGAGGAATGGGAGGCCGTGATATTGAATCAGGTTGAGAGGGTTTTCAGAATGAGATTTCATTTTGAGAAGCAACCGGTGGGTATTAACCATCCTACTCAAAATCGATAGAAGAAGGAGGCTTCGGCAGTCAGGCTAAATCCAGGGGTTGTAAGCAAATTAACCCCTGCAAAACCTGCCATAAAGCTAAAACTGAGATTTTCATCTAGAAGGAACTCCAGTCCTCCACCTAATCCCAAATAGTAATCGGAAGTACGGTATAAATAGGGATTGCCGTAAAAGTCGAAGTTCTGATCTTGTGTGAAGAGAAAGTGATTCCCCCAGTAACCAAAGAAATTAGACCAATCATTCTCCTTTAGTTTTAATAGAAAGGTGGCTCCACCGCTTGCGAAAGTACTTTCTGAAGTGAATATCGGGGCTGCGGTTAGTTGAATCCCTAGCTTCTTGGGCCAGTATCGATAAGAAATCCCCACGCCCGTGGTAATTCCTGCGGATAGTCCTACTGCGTGTTTGGCTTCTTTAGATATAGGTTCCTCTGTCAATTCTTGAGCCATCTGGGCTTGGCACACACCAACGGTAGAAACCATCACAAAAAGTAGTATAAAGCGGTGCATACTAGATGTTTTTTCTTGGTAAGGAAATGGCCCTGTTAGTCTACCCAAAGATTAGAAAATTGGAAGGTTTCTCCATCAAATAAACCCTTGTCGCTCAATTTTAACTGAGGTATTACCAGTAAGGCCATAAAAGAAAGCGTCATGAAAGGAGCCCCTAGGGTACAGCCTAGCGCCTTTACTTTTGCATCCAAGTCTTCGTACTGTTTGGCGACGGTGTATCCATCTTCTGTAGACATGAGACCAGCCACGGGCAAGGGGAGTACTTCTACCTTCTCGCCTTCCACTACGGCTAAGCCTCCCTTACTATCCATGAGCGCTTGTACGGCTCTCGCGAGTTCTTTGTCAGTGCAGCCCACTGCTAGTATGTTGTGGGAGTCATGCCCTACGGAGGAGGCCAAGGCACCCCGTTTCAACTGAAAATTTCGGATGAAAGCCAGGCTAGGAGAAGCGCTTTGGTAGCGATTTACCACTGCTAGCTTTAGGAGGTCTCTATTAGGATCCGCAACAGCCAGCCCATTTACCACGGTTGGTGGCTCGTGAAGCTCTTTGGTGATCAGCTGGCCATCTAGCGCCTGCATGATACGCAGGGTGGTTCCTGTGGCCGGCACCTGGAAAGCTTCTTCTGGGTGCTGAGTGGCTACGAACTGGTTGATGGATTCATGAGAGCCGCGGGGTAGGAGGGTGGTGGTGCCTTCAGAAACTTGCTGACCTTCTAGATAGGTAGCTTCCACTTTGAACTCTGACAATGAGTTGACCACAATGAAATCGGCAGGATCACCCACGCGAAGCTGACCTACCGGTAGGCCGTAGTGAGTGGTGGGATTAAGACAGGCCACTTGCAATACCTTATATACATCCATACCCTTAGCAATGGCACGGGAGCACAACTCATTAATATGTCCAACGATCAGGTTGTCCGGATGCTTATCATCCGAGCAAAACATCAGGTTTTCAAAGTGCGCTGGCAGCAGATCAATCAGGGCCTCAAAGTTCTTAGCCGCACTCCCCTCCCGGATGAGTACTTTCATGCCCAAGGCCAGTTTGCCTGCTGCCTCATTCAGGGTAAAGCATTCATGATCCGTGCTAATACCTGCTGAGGCATACTTTTTAGCTTGTTCACCTAGCAAGCCGGGGGCATGCCCGTCGATGGGTTTTCCCCATCGCTTCGCCACCTCCAGTTTTTTATATACTCCTTCATCCTCAAAAATTACTCCTGGCCAGTTCATCATCTCGGCCAAGTAGAGGAGGCCGTCTTTTTCGAAGAGTTCTTCGATGTCTTCAGCTGAGATAGTGGCTCCGGCAGTTTCGAAGGCGGTAGCAGGTACGCAGCTAGGCGCCCCAAAGAAAAACTTGAAGGGCACCTGCCTAGCATTATCGATCATATACCGCACGCCTTCCATACCTAAGACGTTGGCAATTTCATGTGGGTCGCTTACCGTGGCTACGGTGCCGTGCACCACGGCTAAACGAGCAAACTCTGCTGGTACCAGCATGCTACTCTCAATATGCACATGCGCATCGATAAAGCCGGGCATAATGAAAGAATTGGGCGCATGGTCCGTTTCTTCTATGGCGACGATGCGCCCATCCTCCCAAGTAATGGTGCCTGGGTAGGTGTGGCGGCCGCGAATGTCGACGATTTGTCCTGATCGTTGGGGCATGGCAGGGTGGTTTTCGCCAAGAATCGTAAATGCCCCGTGGAAACACAAATGCGTACCCTATATTTGCATCGTTTATGAAATTAGTTCACCCCGGGAGAACCACCAGAGTGGCCGTTGTGTCGGCTTTACTATTTATCATGCTACTGAGTAGCTGCAAAAGTAGCCAACGCCACAAGCCACTGAATCCCCGTCGGGCAATTCCGTGCCCAGTAAAAGATTGCTAATCGCATATGCGCAAAATCGTGATTGCCTTAGATGGCTATTCCGCTTGTGGTAAAAGTAGTACCGCAAAAGAGTTAGCCCGTCGGCTGGAGTACGGTTACATTGATACCGGTGCTATGTACCGCGCGGTTACGCACTATTTTCAAGAGCACAATGTTTCTCTTTCAAATCCTAAGGAAGTAGAAAAGGCTTTGCTAAACATTGAGATTACTTTCATTTGCCATCCTCAGACCGGGGACAACGAAACCTTTCTTAATGGGCTTCGGGTAGAAGATGTCATTCGCTCTCCGAAAGTGAGTGGACAGGTAAGTGAAGTCAGTACCCTCAAGGTAGTGCGTGAGGCCATGGTAGCGCAACAGCGAAAGATGGGGAAGAAGAAAGGTATCGTCATGGACGGGCGGGATATTGGAACCGTAGTTTTTCCTGATGCCGAGTTGAAGGTCTTCATGACGGCTGATATGGAGGTGCGGGTAGGCCGCAGGCAAAAAGAACTCTTGGAGAAGGGCCAGATGGTTTCTTTAGAGGAAGTGCGCGAAAACCTGGAAAAACGTGATTTAATAGACACGACCAGGGAAGAGAGTCCACTTAGAAAGGCCGATGATGCCTTTGTTATCGATACCACCAATATTATCTTTGACCAACAAGTAGAGCAAATACTCAACCTGGCAAATGATAAAATGATAGAACATCATCACGGGGAAGATATCGGATTATGACAGTAGAGATTGATAAGAATTCTGGCTATTGTTTTGGAGTGGAATTTGCCATCCAAATGGCCGAGGATGAAATGAAACAAGCCTCCACCCTCTATTGCTTGGGGGATATAGTGCACAACGCTATGGAGGTACAACGGCTGCATGACAAAGGCCTGCGCGTGATCGACCGCGAACAGTTGCGGAACCTTCATGATAGCAAAGTGCTCATTCGTGCACACGGAGAACCCCCCGAGACTTATGCACTGGCCCTGGAAAACAATCTGGAATTGATTGATGCCAGTTGCCCTGTAGTGCTCAAACTGCAAAATCGAGTAAAGAGCGCTTTCGATAAGATGGAACATGTGGAAGGGCAGATTGTAATCTACGGTAAGAAAGGGCATGCTGAAGTCATTGGGCTTACCGGACAGACCCAGGAGAAAGCCATCATCGTGATGGAGGACGAGGATCTGGAGCAGATTGATTACACACGCCCCATTACCTTGTTTAGCCAAACAACCAAAAGTACATCTGGCTTCTACCGCATCAAGCGGATGATAGAAGAGCGTATTGAAGCAGCCAGCGGCTCTATGGATGTGGTAGACTTCAATGCCAATGATAGTATTTGCCGGCAGGTGAGTAATCGGGAGCCACAGCTTCGTAAGTTTTCCCAAGAACATGACGTGATCGTATTTGTAGCTGGCCGGAAGAGTAGCAATGGCCGCGCTCTGTATGGAGTTTGTAAGGAAGAAAACGAGCACAGTTATTTTGTAGAAAACGAAGAAGAGTTGGACGGTGAATGGTTCCGCGGTGTAGAAACCGTTGGGATTTGTGGTGCTACTTCAACCCCTATGTGGCTGATGGAGCAAGTGGGGAATGCCATCCGTGAATTAGATCTGGATCTGGTAGCTCCTGAAGCATAAAAAATCTATTATTTTCTTGCTTTAAAGGCCCTTATAACCTTTTGTGGTTACGGTTCCGTATGTGGGAAAAATTGTTAATTTTGCCCCGATTTTAACGGAACACTCTGATCCAAAATCTGTAATGTCCAAAGTCATCAAAATAAAAAAGGGCCTGGATATCAACTTAGCGGGAAAAGCCCGTCAGGAGGTTTCGGACTTACAGTCTGAGACCTACGCGTTGAAACCCACTGACTTTCATGGGATTGCCCGTCCCAAAGTATTGGTAGAGGAGGGGAGCAAAGTGAAAGCTGGTACCCCTATCTTGCTTGATAAGTGGAATGAGAAGGCAATCTTCTGCTCTCCTGTAAGTGGAGAGATTGCTGAGATCGTTCGGGGAGAAAAGAGAAAGTTGTTGGAAATCCGCATTCTCGCGGATACTGAAGTGGAGTTTGAGAGCTTCCCTAGTCATAGCCCTTCGGACTTGCAGAGCCTCAGCCGCCAGGCCATCGTTGATCAGATGCTGGCGGGTGGTGTTTGGCCCAACATTACTCAACGTCCTTATGGCGTGGTAGCACAACCTGACGTTGACCCGAAAGCCATTCACATTTCTTCTTTCGATACCCACCCTTTGTCTCCTGACTACGCTTTCATTCTGAAAGGCGAAGAGGCGAACTTCCAGGCTGGGTTAACTGCCTTATCCAAACTTACTTCCGGAGCTGTCCACCTCAATGTGGATGCCAAGGCTGAAGTGTCTCCCATCTTTGAGCGGGCAGAAGGGGTTCAAATCAATAAATTCACGGGGCCTCACCCTGCTGGCAACGTAGGCGTACAAATTCATCACCTTGATGCTATCAACAAGGGAGATGTGGTTTGGACTCTTACCCCGGTAGGAGTGGCCGAGATTGGACGTTTGTTCCTGGAAGGGAAATATGACACGCGTACTCTAATTGCTGTAGCCGGATCTGAAGTGAAAGATCCTAAATACTTCCGTGCCTATAAGGGAGCTTCCGTAAAAAAGATGCTTGCTAATAACCTTAATCAGGAAAATGTACGCGTAGTATCGGGCAACGCACTTACCGGAGAAGCCATTCCTAGTGATGGATATGTTGGTTTCGGTAGCCAGTTGGTAACAGTATTGCCCGAGGGCAATGATTACGAACTGTTTGGGTGGATATTGCCCACCACCAAGAAGCATAGTTTCCACAGGGCATTGGGTCTGCTTTCCTTCCTCAATCCAAAGAAGGAGTATGTAATTGACACCAATACTCACGGTGAGAAACGGGCTTTTGTTCAGACTGGGGTATTTGAGGAAGTAACGCCCATGGATATTCACCCCATGCACTTGCTAAAGGCGGTATTGGCAGAAGACTATGACGATATGGAAGCCTTGGGTATGTACGAGGTTCTTGAGGAAGATTTAGCGTTGTGTGAGTACATAGATGTGTCAAAGCATGACGTGCAGGATATTGTAAGACAGGGATTAGAACTACTGAGAAATAGCTGATACTATGGCATCACAATTACGGCAGTTAGTAGATAAGGCAAAACAGCCTTTCTTGCCTGGCGGTAAGTTGGAGAAATTGCACTACGTATTCGATGGATTCGATACGTTCTTGTTCGTACCCAATGAGACTACCAAGGCCAAAGGTGTTCAGATTAAGGACGCAGTAGATTTGAAGCGAATGATGATCACGGTTGTAATTGCCATGATCCCCTGTTTGCTTTTTGGTATTTGGAATGTAGGCCATCAGCATGCATTGGCTACCGGAACCGAAATAGACCTGTTAGGTAAGGTACTAATAGGATTGAAAGCTACCCTACCGGTTATCATCGTGAGTTATGGTGTAGGGCTTGGGATTGAGTTTTTATTCACTACACTAAAGAAAGAACCCATCAACGAAGGATTCCTGGTTACAGGAATGCTGATTCCGTTGGTTATGCCTCCTACCATCCCCTTGTGGCAAGTGGCCTTGGCTACTGCTTTTGCGGTAATCATTGG
>DMST01000484.1:26154-31873 GCA_003454975.1 Cytophagales bacterium
GCGGTAATCATTGGTAAGGAAGCTTTTGGTGGTACCGGGTTCAACGTTTTGAATGTTGCTCTTACAGCCCGCGCATTCCTGTACTTTGCGTACCCTCAGCAGATTTCTGGTGAGGTTTGGACTTACCTGGGAGACGCTACCACCGTTAATGGATACAGTGGAGCAACAGCCTTGGCTTTGGCAGCTGGAACGGTTGACTCAGGAGTGCAGGCCACGGCAGCCTTTGCTAGTAGCTGGTACACTGATATGTTCAGTTCTATGAATCTGTTCATTGGTACTGTGCCGGGTTCTATTGGGGAGACTTCTACTTTGATGGCACTGCTTGGTGCTTTCATTCTGGTAGCCACAGGTGTGGGTAGCTGGAAGATCATTGTGGCCACTTTTGGTGGTGCCTATCTCACCGCTGCTGCCCTTTACGCTGCTGCTAACTTTGAATCTTTGTTTGGCGCTTACCCTGGTATCGCGGTTCGGGTTATCCTGTTCATCTTGTCCATCGCCCTCACGGTAGGTGCTGGCTTCCTGATCAAGAACAAAGAACTAAAATATGCTGGCATCGGTGTAGGTGTGAGTGTCATCCTCTTTGCTGCGCTTATTTTAGGACAGGCAGGCAACCAGTATATGGGAATGCCTCCTCACTACCACTTAATCATCGGTGGTTTGGCATTTGGAGCCGTATTTATGGCTACCGATCCTGTTTCTGCTGCCCATACTGAGGCTGGCAAGTGGCTTTACGGTATTCTTATTGGAACCATCACCGTAATCATCCGGGTATTCAATCCGGCTTATCCTGAGGGAATCATGTTGGCAGTTTTGCTGATGAACGTGATTGCTCCTTTGATCGACTTCTATGTGATTTCTGCAAACAAGAAAACTAGATTACAACGTGTCGCGGCAGTCTAACTCATATGTGATTTTGTTCTCGGTCATCATGACCCTCATTGTAGGAGGTCTGTTGGCTGGTGTATCTTCTGCGCTCAAGGAGCGTCAGAACGAACAAGTTGCTCTGGACAAACAGAAGCAGATTCTGAAGTCAGTAATGGATATCGAAGGTGAAGAAGATATCCAAGCCTTGTACGCAAGCCGCATTTCCTCTTATGTAGTGGACATCAACGGTAACCAAGTGGATGCCGGGGTGGATGCAGAGGATGTGGACATCAGCAAGGAGTATAAAAACAAAAAGGACCCTAATGATCGGTTCTACCCTGTTTTTGAATTCAAAGGAGAGTCAGGAGCTACCGAAGCTTATATTCTCCCTGTATTTGGTAATGGACTTTGGGATAACATCTGGGGGTTTGTCGCTTTGGACACCGATTTCAATACCATCAAAGGTGTAAGTTTAGACCACGCGGGTGAAACCCCTGGTTTGGGAGCAAGAATCACCACTAGCAAGGTGCAAGAGCGCTTCCAGGGTAAGAAAATCTTTTCTGCTAATGGGGAGTTGGTTGCGGTTACTATGCTGAAAGCAGAAAGTAATCCGGCTAACCTGTTGGACGATCACCATGTGAATGGTATGTCAGGTGCTACTATCACTGCCAATGGGGTAAGTGCTATGTTCAAAGCATATATGGGCCACTACCAAGGCTTCTTTAACCAGCAGGGTGGTCAGAACGCATCTCTTATTCAAGAATAATCGGCGAAAGCCATTACTATAAATACTACAGCCATGAGCGTGGAAGCAGTAGAAACTCAAGAAGTAGTAAAACAGGAGCGGGAAGCGCTGTTTAGTAAGCGTCGCCGAAAGTTTGTTAGCGATCCCCTCAATGACGATAACCCAATCACCGTGCAGGTATTGGGTATTTGTTCAGCGTTGGCAGTAACCACCCAGATCAAACCTACCCTGGTAATGTCGATCGCCGTGGTTTTTGTAATCGTTTTCTCCAACCTGATTATTTCCCTGATTCGTAAGCTGGTGCCAAATCGGGTACGGATCATTGTACAGCTAGCCGTTATCGCAACGCTGGTAACCTTGGTTAATGAGGTGCTCAAAGCCTACTTGTTCGATATGTACAAGCAGCTTTCGGTTTTCATCGGGCTTATCATTACCAACTGTATTATCATGGGACGCCTGGAAGCCTTTGCCTTGGGTAATAAGCCTTGGGACTCTGTATTGGATGGTTTGGGTAGTGGTTTTGGCTATGCTTGGATTATCCTTGCGGTTGCGTTCTTCCGCGAATTATTCGGCTCGGGCTCCATCTTTGGCTACCCTCTCTATGAAAAGATTGGCGGGGCTATGGGGGTTGAGTTAGCCAACAACGGATTGATGGTGTCCTCTATCGGAGCCTTTATGGTACTTGGAATAATAATCTGGGTCCAACGAACGCTCAACGGTTATACTGAAGAAAATTAAACGCACTACTCATGGAACTCTTATCACTCGGAATCAAGTCGATCTTCATCGATAACATGGTATTTTCCCTGTTCCTGGGGATGTGCTCTTACTTGGCGGTGTCTAAGAAAGTAAGTACGGCTATGGGCCTCGGGTTGGCCGTAGTTTTCGTGTTGACCATTACGGTACCCGTTAACTGGGCTATCCGTGAATATGTATTGAAAGAAGGGGCATTAACTTGGTTAAGCGCTGACTTTGCTAAAGTAGACCTCAGCTTTTTACAGTTTATCATGTTTATCGCGGTAATCGCGGCCATGGTACAGTTGGTAGAGATGGTGATCGAGAAATTCTCTCCTTCACTCTACGGATCGCTGGGTATCTTCCTCCCCTTGATAGCAGTAAACTGTGCCATCCTGGGAGCTTCCTTATTCATGGTGCAACGTGAGCACAATTTTGCTGAATCTGTAGTTTACGGATTTGGCTCAGGTATTGGTTGGTGGTTGGCGATCATCGCTCTTGCTGCCATTCGCGAACGCTTGAAGTATTCTCATGTGCCGAAAGGACTTCGGGGTCTGGGTATCACTATGCTCATTACTGGATTGATGGGCTTAGGCTTCCTAAGCTTTATAGGCATCAAAATTTGATCAGCCTTTAGACTAGATATGAAAGCCCGTTAGGTTCGCCTGACGGGCTTTTCTGTTTTTATGGATTCAGAAAATCTATTGCCTGTTTCTCCTATTCCGCTTTACCAGAAAGTAATTTTTAAGGAGAGGAATGACAAGCCAGGTAAAGGATGCGTTTACTTTCTAAAGGTTGGTAAGTTTAAGTGGTTAAATTTTGTTAAATGCTTGACTATGAGGTGTCTGTGGGCGAGTGTGTGGCCTTATGGGCGTCAGCGAAAAACATCTATGTTGTTACCGGCATGCAAAAATAATTTCGGTGCATTCTCAAAGGCAGTAGCTACGATATCCAGTTGATTTCACCCATGAGCCGCGCCTAGTTTGTAAGCCTCTCAAATTGAAATAATGTCGGTTTCAATCGTTTTCAGAATTTGAATGATTGATTATGACTGAAAATGTGGCATAGGATTTGGTCATTTTCGACAAGATTACCTTACCTTTGGTTTAAATGATAAGCACAAAAGCCATCGCTCCTTCTTTGCGCCCCGCTTCTCCGCGGCGGATGGCTATTGCTGTGCGGCGGACTCCCCGGGCGTAGCCCGGCATATCTTTATGGTCGCGGTACGCTCGCAGACCCAATTCCTCCCCTCTTAGTACTATACATATCCCAATTCTTACCCCAAACCCTAAGCGCCATGGCAGTAGAGCTATTGGTAGCTAATGCGGAGCATGGTATGCACGCAGAAGCAATTTGTGAAATGATGGCCCTTGCGGCCCAACAGCGTGGAACTGGTATCGCAAAACGTACCCCTGAATACGTCCGCCAGAAAATGAATGAAGGCAAAGCTGTGATTGCTCTAGATGGAGACAAACCGGCGGGTTTTTGCTACATCGAGACCTGGAGTCATGGGCAGTACGTGGCAAACTCAGGACTGATTGTTCATCCTGACTTTAGAAAGCTGGGACTGGCAAAGAAAATAAAAGCCAGAATATTTCAACTTTCGCGAGAGAAGTTCCCTGATTCCAAAATATTCGGGATCACCACTAGTTTGGCGGTCATGAAGATCAATTCTGATTTGGGATATGAACCCGTTACTTTTTCCGAATTGACCACAGATGAGGCTTTTTGGAAAGGGTGCGAGAGTTGTAAAAACTTCGATATCCTTACCCGCACCAATCGCAGTCACTGTTTGTGTACCGGGATGCTATACGATCCCTCCAGCTCCAAAGCAGAAGCTACTCCCGAGAAACAAAAAGAACGCCGTTGGGAGCGGTTCAAAAACTTCATAGCCAAGGCACGGCGACGGCGGGAAGACAGGGGAAAACGCGAGCCTAGTAGCAAGCTTCGTTTTTCGTTTACTCGCAGGGTAAAGCAATCTGCTTAATACCTCTTTTATTCATCATCCTACATTCTTAAAACAGGACATATCATCATGAAAAATAATAAGGTAGTGCTTGCCTTTAGCGGAGGCCTGGACACGTCCTACTGTGTGAAATATTTGCAAAATGAACGCGGTCTTGAGGTATATACCGCTTTGGTGAACACAGGCGGCTTTTCTGAAAGTGAGTTGAAAATGCTAGAAGAAAAGGCCATTTCCCTAGGTTCTAAGAAGCATATAACCTTGGAGCAAACCCAGGCCTTTTATGATCAGGCAGTTCGCTACTTGGTATACGGCAATGTGCTGCGCAATGGGAATTACCCACTTTCGGTTTCAGCTGAGCGTATGTTTCAAGCCATGGCTATTGCAAGCTACGCTAAGGAAGTAGGGGCCTCCTACGTAGCACACGGAAGTACAGGGGCCGGAAATGACCAAGTACGCTTTGATTTGGCCTTCCAACTACTAGCCCCCGGGGTAGAAGTCATCACCCCAATTAGAGAGCAGCAACTAAGCCGTCAAGAGGAAATTGATTATTTGCAAAAGCAGGGGGTAGATTGGGATTGGAGCAAAGGGAAGTACAGCATCAATCAAGGGTTGTGGGGCACTAGCGTAGGTGGTGCGGAGACCTTGACTTCGAATCAGCCACTACCAGAGGATGCCTGGCCGGTACAGGTAACTGCCAAGGGGAGTAGCCAGATTACGCTGCATTTTGAAGGTGGCCAGCTCACCGGGTTGAATGGAGAAATGATGGAACCTGTAAAGGCCATTCGCACCTTGGAAAAAATTGCTGCCCCATACGGGGTGGGGCGTGACATCCATGTGGGGGACACCATCATTGGCCTGAAGGGCCGAGTTGGTTTTGCTGCCGCGGCTCCGGTCCTTATTATTAAAGGACATCAGGTCCTTGAAAAGCATACTTTGACTAAGTGGCAGATGTACTGGAAGGAGCAATTGGCAAGCTGGTACGGCATGTTACTGCACGAAGGTCAGTTTTTAGAACCGGTAATGCGCAATATTGAGACGTTCCTGGAGAGCACACAGGAGAAAGTAACCGGTGAAGTACACATTACCTTGCAGCCGCACTTTTTTACGGTGGATGGTATTACCTCGGCCCACGATTTAATGGGCTCTGATTTCGGAGACTACGGTGAGATGAACCGTGCCTGGACGGGCGAAGATGTACAAGGCTTTACGAAGATATTGGCGAATGCCGGAAAGATTTTTGAATCCGTAAACGGGAACAAGTCATGATTAAGGCAAGCATAGTGGGCGGCGCAGGTTACACTGCTGGAGAACTCATCCGAATCCTTTTGCACCATCCGGAGGTAGAATTAGTTTCCGTAGGAAGTAAGAGCCATGCTGGCGAGTCGCTTTGGAAGGCCCACTCGGATGTA
>DMST01000484.1:31913-33279 GCA_003454975.1 Cytophagales bacterium
CCCACTCGGATGTATTGGGTGATACGGATTTGACCTTTGCCGAGCAGCCAGATACTGAGGTGGATGTCGTGTTTTTGTGTCAAGGGCACGGCAAGAGTAAGGGATGGGTAGAGGCGAACAACTTGCCTGCGGGCACAGCTATTGTGGATCTCAGCTCCGATTATCGACTAACCAGTACTGATTCTGGCCATGATTGGGCCTACGGATTGCCTGAGGCTTTTCCTGAGCAGCCAACCGATGCTGTAGCCAACCCAGGCTGCTTTGCTACTGCCATTCAGCTAGCCTTGTTGCCTCTTGCGAAGGCAGGGCTCATAAAGGATGCGGTGCACATCAACGGGATTACGGGAAGCACTGGCGCTGGAGCCGGACTGAGTGCCACCGGTCATTTTTCCTGGAGGAATAACAACGTCAGTGTATATAAAGCATTCAAGCACCAACACTTGCATGAGATTCGCAGAACGCTAACTGCGTTGCAACCTGGTTTTGATCAGTCACTCCATTTTGTACCGGTTCGAGGCAACTTTACTCGCGGAATACTCGCCACCGCATATACCGCCATCCATGAAGACGATGCCTCCCTGAAAAAGATGTATGCGGACTACTATGCCGAGGCAGCTTTCACACACGTGTATGAGGGGACGGTACACCTGAAGCAAGTGGTGAACTCCAATAAAGGTTTGGTACAGGTAGAGAAACATGATGGCATGGCTTTCATCACCGTTGCGATCGATAACCTTCTCAAAGGTGCCAGTGGGCAAGCTGTGCAGAACATGAATCGCCGTTTCGGTTTGGATGAAACTGTGGGCTTACACCTCAAAGGATCGGCTTTCTAGCCTCATTTTTTAATTCTATTAGATCGCTTTTTATGAAAAAGATAACCATCGTTGGGGGAGGGAATCTGGGTGCAGCCCTAGCCCTGGGAATGCCAAAAAATGGGAATTGGCAGGTGACGGTAACCGGTAGGAAGGCAGCTCGCTTAGCTCCTTTATCAGAAGCCGGCCTTGATACTACCACGGATAATGAAGATGCCGTACGAGATGCAGATTGGGTGATTTTGTGTGTGCAGCCTGGCCAAGTAGCTGGAGTCTTGAGAGAGATGGCTTCGGTACTGAAGCCCGGACAGCAGCATCTGATCTCTACCGCTACTGGGGTCTCACTGGAAGCTTTACGATCACATACTCCAGAAGGAATGGCTTGGGTTCGGGCTATGCCCAATACGGCCTCCGCCATTCAGGAAAGTATCACCTGTTTGAGTGGGCAGGGACTTACGGATGAGCAGTGGGCGGAGGTGGAGCAAATTTTCGCCTGCATAGGCGCTACCCTCCGGATTGATGAGCCCATGATGCAGGCGGCCACCGTGCTTGGG
>DMST01000331.1:0-5627 GCA_003454975.1 Cytophagales bacterium
GTGGGCTCGTCCTCTGCTTCCTCTTCGGCCCAAGCCAGATCAAGGGCACTCTTCACTTGGCCACTAGGTTCCGGCACCGGCATTTGAGTGGCCTTTACTCCCCATTGCTGGGCTTCGCGGTATTCCTGATAAGTAGCCTCGTCGCCAAATACCCGCAACGCTTCCACCTGCTGGGCTTCCGACAAGTCGCTAAACTCAAAGGCCGCTAGCGAAGGCAGCCAGGCTTCCCATTCGTTGATGTCGATTGGTTTCATGAGGCGTGTAATATGTGTTTGTAAGATACTAAATGCTTACCCAAATGGCGGTGCGTGTGGAACAAACGGGATTTCACCGTTCCTTCGGGTATTTGCAATATATCGGCGATGGCCTTTATATCCATCTGTTGTTCGTGGCGTAGCCAGAATACCCCTGTATGGCTTTCAGGCAGTAGGGCTAAGGCCTTTTGCAAGGCCACCTGCCATTGCCCCTGGTCGTGGGCCCGGGTAGGATTGGGGTCTTCCCAAGCCTGATTTTCATCCAGGGTCAGGGCCTCCCCAAGTACCGACTGGCGGCGGTATTCATTCTTCACCAGATTGCTCCCTATGGAAAACAGCCAGGTGACAAACTTACGGCTCGGGTCGAAGTCCTTGGCAGCCTTGAATACCCGGATGAAGGTCTCCTGAAGCAGGTCCTCGGCAATCACCTGGTTTTGCCAGCACATGCGGTACAAGTATCCATACAGTCGCTTATGGTAGCGGTTGTAGAGCACATCGAAGGCCTGTTTGTCCCGCTTAGCTATGCGGGTCATCAGCACTTCGTCGGTGGCCTGTTCGTGGGGTGTTTGGCTCCGTTTCATCGACGCACCCTTCTGCCACGTTTCGGTTCAGACGCCCTACCGGTAGTTTGCATAAACACCCGGAAACCAACCCGCAAATCACGATCAACATAGTATTGTGCCTTGCCAATTTCACTCTCTTCCGGCGTATGACCCCACGAGCCTCCCTTGGCCCAACCCTTGATGGCCGTCATTTCGGCGGCATTGCCCGATATATTGTACATCCCCACCTCGTTAGGAAAAAAGGCGTCAATTTGGGTCAGCATATCATGCCCATCCCCATAGCCTGGGGTGCAACCTCCCGGTACACTAGGATCAATCAAATAGTTGCCCAGATAACATCCCTTCTCGTTCATGGCCGTAGGGGGATTAGGAACGTAGTATTGCCACCATGGGTACTTGAAGGGATATTCCTCCAGACGTAAAATCCACTCAAGTCCGGAACCCCTGTTCCTGGGCATGGAGTTTTTGGTGATGATGGTTAATTCATCTCCTTCTTCACCGTGCCGAAAACCTTCGTAGCCAATGGCCGCCAGTTCCCATTCTTTTACGGTAGGCAGGCGGTATTGCATCACGCGGGTGGTATCCTCATTGGTGGCGTTGATCACGGCCGTAATCCATTTGCAATAGGAGAGTGCTGCTTCCCAGGTCACACCCACTACAGGTAGCCTGGCAAACGTTTCTTGCAAGGGAGCCCCGCTGGCAATGAATTCATCCAGGTCTTCGATCCCAAAGGCGCGCAGAAAGGATGGTTCATAAGCGGGTCGGCTATTCTCATAAAAGGGACGATCAGGGTAGTTTGCCTGCAGAAACCGAAGGAAAGCAAAATAGTCCTGATTGGAAGTTTCCACCGTTTGGGCATACAATCCTTCGCCCACTTTTTTCATGTCTAAGTCTAGCTCTTCAAATATCTTGGACGTGATTATTTCACCGTTGATAGCAATATTTGATCGACCTTGCGCATCTTCTATCCTTCCTGGCTTGAAAAACTGAAGGTATTCTTCTGCATTAGTACTAATCTGAGCTATGCTTTGAGTGACCGTTTCAGTAAGCTTTTTCTGAATGGAATCATTATCTGATATTTTCCTAATAACGTCCATCCAGTAGGAAGCCCGCTCGAAATCACCCTTCTCTCCATAATATCGGTAGAGTAAGGTAATAGGGGCCAAATAGTTGATTTCGTATTTCAAGAAGGATAACCCATCATCTACACTGTCGGTATCCCAACTTAGGTAGTCCAAAAAGAAGTTTTCTTCCAGGTTTTTCTGGATGAGGGCAATGTTGTCTTGTGGCAAATGAGTTTGTAACACCGCCAACCCAACCAGATATTGATTTTTTCCTTGAAGGATAAAACCTCCATAGGCACCTCCACTAAGGTAGATCTTGGCTCCGGGATTAGCTTGCTGTAAACTGAAAATCCAAATGGCGTAGTCCCAACCTTCCTCTTGATCATTATCTGCGGGATTAGTGGGAACCGCCCAGCCATTATCCTTACACAATTTCTCGGCATAGGCGGCATTAGAATGCATGTAAGGATCTACTACTTCTATATCGGGCCGTACGTCCTCTATCTGTTGCAATATCCAGTAGGCCCAAGTAGCCTCTTTACTATGCGAAAACAAGACTCCGTATTCTTCTACTGACTGCAATACATTGGCATAGAATCGTAACAGTCGGTTAGGAAAATAGCCTAGCTGGTGGAGTCTTAACAGGGCCTCTGCTTTTAAAGCCTCGTCTCCCACATAATTGGCATAGGTAACTAGTTCACCCAAAATAGATGAATGGAATGGCCGTAGTCGGTGAGCCTCCAAAAGTGAGGCCGCCCTGCGTGGATCTCCCTCATCATTCACCTGATAGGTTATCAAATGAGTGGTAAATGAGTTAGGGATGTAGGCAGAAATCCTCTCCTCATTCAGGTAGTCTCGCCGTTCAAATCGGGTATTGGGTAAGTGGTTATTCAAACCCAATACACGGTGTAAATTGAGCCAACCTTCCTCATCTGTTGGGTGGAGTTCGACATATTGGCTACAGGCTTGTTCCAGACTATCCAGATTAATAGTGAGAATTCCTTTAGGATGATACGGAACAGGATCTGGTTTTTCCTGACTCCACCCAAAGGCGGGCAGGGTCAGGAGCAAAATTAGTATGGGAAAAGCAATCGGTTTCATAACGTTGGTTTGGGTATGGAGCGGGATACCCGCTCCACTTGGATGTAGCTGGCGTTTACTTATTAAGGCGAATTTCGGCAAAGACGCGGAAACCTACACGAGCATCCGCACCCGAATAGGTTTGTTGGCTTTCGATGGTGCTTTCTTCTGGCGAGTGCCCCCAAGAACCACCTTCAGCCAGGCCCGGTTGGGCCAGCATTTCGGCCACGTTGCCCGCCATATTGTACAGCCCGTACATTGGGAAATACGTATCTACCGGTCCGGTAAAGGTATACCCATCGCCACGGGCGGCACAAGGGCCCGTAGGCATATTGGGGCTATCAAAATTGCCTAAGTAGCAACCGTTTTCGTTGTATGGCTGGGCAGGAGTGGGCATGGCATATTCCCACCAGGGGTACCGAAACTCAAAGGAGGTAGGATCGATTTCGTACTTCGCTTTGAACATACCCCGTGGTTTGTGCGATTTCACTTTCCAAATGCTGCCTTCGAATTCGTCCTGACCGATGGCTGCACTTTGCCACTCGACTTGCGTAGGTAACCGAAAAAAGGCTTCGCTCAACTCACGTCCCTTTTCGGGCCAGGTTTGCTCATACACCGCTTGCCAAAACTGGCAAAAGGCCTGGGCGGCATCGTGGGTAATACCCACCACGGGATGGTTAGCGGTGGCTTCATCCAGGTAGCTGGCCGTGGGTAGTTTCACGGGAGTAGGCACCGACTGATCGTTGGGGATACGAGGGGTGAATTTTTGCAGAGCACCAGTTTGACCACTCGTCTCCAAATACTGCAAAAATGCGTGGTAGTCGCGGTTGGTAACTTCGTAGCTGTAGGCCGCCATTTGGTCGCCCACGATGGTCCAATTCTTCTCGAAATCCTCTGGCAGCTCATAAGTAGCTAGCAGTTCTGGTTCCCAAATCAAGGCATTTAGCGTAAGGTCATCGGAATTGCGAAAGGCTAAGGCGATGGGCAGGCATAGCAGAATACCGCATGCCAAGGCAAGTTTATTCATCGTGTACTTGAGTTAAAGGGTTGTCAATATATTGTTTGAAGGGCCCTTTCATTCATCAGTACACGGCCTTGGGAAATGCGTTCATGAAAAAGTAAAAAAGGATAGGCCATTGCAGCCCTTTGGGCCAGAATACAGAAAAATGAAGACCTATTGGAGAAAGAGACCAATACGAATCTGGGCATGGCATTACTCCTTGATGCGCCCGAAGGCGCGGGTGGGGGTTACGCCATAGAAGGCCTTGAACTCCTTGATAAAGTGGGCTTGGTCGTAGTAGCCTTCGTCGTAGAAAAGCTTGTCCTGCCGTAGGCTAGGGGTGGAGGGCTTGGCCGCCAGGATGTTCTGGAAGCGGACAATCTTGGCAAAGGTCTTTGGTGATTCGCCAAAGTAGTAGCCAAACAGGCGACGCAGCTGCCGTTCGCTTACTCCCACGTCTAACCCTGCAAGGTGGAGACCTCCGCGCGCTTCCAGAATCTGGTGCATGGCTTCCAGCAGCCGTCCGTCAATCTGTGGTGGGGTATCCCGGTGCCTGAGCCAAGCCATCAATTTTGTATCCCAATAGGATTGAGCCTCTGCAAGAGAGAGCGGAGCCGTAAGTCCTGGGTGAAGGGTCCGATATAGTTCAGGAGCCACTTCCCGCAAGGGAATAAATTGGTTGGTAAGTGCCTCCGCAGCCACCTCAAATAGAGCCGGAAAACCGGCGGGTAAAAAGCGAATACCCAGGTAATGAAAGGAGGTGCCCAGGTCGTATTCCAAGTACCGGGTAGAGAAACCGGTGGCGAAGACGTCTTTGGGTCGGGATTGTTCTACCAACACATCAATGCACCCGTCCGACACCACCCGATACATGAAAGGTTCAGTTAGGGAAACAGAAGTCTTAAGCTCCCAATAGCAAAAAACGTAAGGAAGGAGGTCTGCTACTGGCTCCACCTCCTCGTACTGTACCGTGGTCCGACCCAGATGCTCAATGCTGGGCTGGTAGGGATGGAACCATTCGCGAATGCGGTGCATACTCTTGAAAAGTGAGGTACTAAGACGCACAAAGAAGCAACTGCAAACAAGACTTTTTCAAGAATAAACAGAAGATTCTTGTCAAGATTGGTTTATCGCTTTAAAACACTGGAAATCAAACGCTTACGCATTCGATTGCGAAAGCTTGCGGTTTAGCTACAAACCGGCTCCATTGAGCGTAAAAATTGCGACGCAATTTCTCAGCACGCTACGTTTATATCGCTCCCAAAGCAGAATATAATCAACTCTAATTGGGGTATTGCAAAATATGATTTTGTCAATACAGGCATTTCACGGCAATGCTTTCCTAGAGGCAAACATGACCTGGGAATATCAAGAGTTGGGGAATACCGGTTGGAGGATCGGTGTCCTGCTGGGTGCTGAATACAAAGCGTAAACCTAAAATTCACCTTTTACCCATCTAACATTCACGATTATGAGACCACCCATTACCAAAACAACATGGACCCTCATAGGCATGCTCCTTTTGTTGAGCACGGCTCAGCGGGTATTCGCACACGGTACGGTTATATATCCGGCCAGTAGAATCTACATGTGCTACCAGAACCCTTCCAATTCTGTCTGCGACGCCTGTGGCGCCAGAATCTACGACTGGATGTCGGTATTGCAG
>DMST01000331.1:5658-7106 GCA_003454975.1 Cytophagales bacterium
ATTGCAGCCCGATACCGACTTCGGAAACCACCCGGCTTTCGTCCCTGATGGGCAGATAGCCAGCGGAGGCAACGGTGGGGGAGACTTCAGCTGTCTGGATGCACTGACTACAGACTGGCCCACCACTACGGTAAATGTAGGGGCTATTGATGTGCTCTGGGAGAATACCGCCCCGCACAAAACCCAGTACTACAAGGTGTACATCACACCCAATACTTGGGACCCTACACAACCGCTGCGCTGGGGTGACTTAATTGAGATTGGCAGCGTAGGCCAAGGTCCGGCCGAGCCGTTTACTACCATTGCCTCCGTGATACCGGCCGCTTATGCTGGCAAGCGTGCTGCCTTGGTGAGTGTATGGCAACGTGACTACAACGATAGCCACGAGGCCTTTTACTCGGTAAGTGACATCCAGGTGGCGGGTGATGGTACCTGTAATCCCGGCGATGCTGCCAACGTCACGTTTGCTAACAATACCAACTGTACGCTGGAGTACTACCAGAACAATACCTTACAGGGTTCGGCTAATTCCGGCGCCTCCTTTGCTGCCAATACTTCGGTAGGTGCCCAATGGGAAGCGCGCGAAACGTCTGGAGCCGCCGTGGATAGCTTTACCATTGCCTGTGGCCAGTCCATCTATGCCTCTACCCAGTGTGTAGGAACGGGTTGTACGGACGGCGATCCTGTCACCATCACCTTTGTGAATAACACCGATTGCACGGTGGAGTATTACCGAATGGATGCCTTGCAGGGCTCAGCCGATGCAGGCGGTTCGTTCTCGGTGAGTACTACGGTGGGTAGCCACTGGGACGTACGCGAGACCACTGGTGTGGAGGTGAGCCATTTCCATATTGTGTGTGAGGTTACTACCTATACCTCTGAAGGAAGCTGCGGAGGTGGTGACTCTTGTGCAGGTTTACAAACCTGGTCTGCTGGTGCTGTGTATGTAGGAGGAGATAAAGTGGCCTACAACGGTGTGGAATACCAGGCCAAGTGGTGGAATCAAGGGGCTAATCCAGAGCAAAATTCTGGTGAGTATCAGGTATGGGAGAGCCTGGGTTCATGCTCTGGCGGCGGATGTACCACCGGCGATGCGGTAAGTGTCATGTTTAACAACAACACCGATTGTGTCTTGGAGTACTACCAAAACAATGCCCTGCAAGGCGCCGCCAATGCTGGAGGCTCCTTCATGACGAGCACGACAGTGGGTAGCTTGTGGGAGGCCCGCGAGACTTCCGGAGCCGCTGTGGATAGTTATACCATTGCCTGTGGGCAGTCTAACTACAACGCTGCTGGCAATTGCAGTGCCGATACCACGGGTGGCTGTGCCACGGCCTATGGCCCGTACCCTAATGTGTACATGGCAGGCGATGTGGTAGGCTACAATGGCCACAACTACGAATGTCAGGTAAATAATCTCTTCAATGTAACACCCGGTACGGCTGCTC
>DMST01000331.1:7150-9068 GCA_003454975.1 Cytophagales bacterium
GGGCAGATCTGGGGCCTTGTGGTAGCAACGGCAGTGCCCGGGGCATCCATTTTGAAGAGTTTGCGGAAGATTTGCAGTTTACCCTCTTTCCCAACCCGGCCCATGACCTCGTCAGTCTGGAAATTGCCAATCCTACCTCTGCAGCCTATACCCTTACGATCATGGGTATGGATGGCCGCACCATAGAAACTGTGGTGGTCAATGCCTCGGAGGGCTCAGCCCGCGTACAGCAAAGCATCTCGCTGCAAGCGCTGTCGCCAGGTCTGTATTTTATAAATGTGACCTCGGGCAAGCAGACACTAAGCCAAATGGTAGTGAAAGAGTAATTTACGTTCACTTGCTATAATAAAAGGCTGCCTAATTCGATTGGGCAGCCTTTTTCCATGAATCCGGTAAGTCTTTATCATCCTTGCCATCGACTTTGTTCTAAGGCAGAAAGTATCCCTGGATTGAGCCTATACATCTGTATTCCGCTCCCAGTGGAAGCTTGTATTTCCATCTCTTTCCTGCCTATTTCTAGGCTTGGGAAAGCTCCATGTTTTGAGGAGGCCCACTCTTGGTCACCACTACCCATCTATCACTGCCTGAGTATAGTATTCTAGCGAGCGCCAATATTTGTCCTTGAACATCTCCATTTGTACCTGCAGGTTGGGGAAAGCTGCTTTCGTCTGATCGATGACCAGTACGGGGGTGCGAAAATCTTTGACGGCGAAATAGATGGTGCGGCTGTTGTTTCCGGTGGTCCGGCCGATATTTAGGTAACCGGCAAAGTCCTTCAGCTCTTCCGTTAGCTGATCTTCGAACCGGTTCATCTCTTCCAGTCGGTTCTCATGGGGCATGCCGTTTTGTTTTGACCCATCGTAGGGGATGTCTAGGCATACCATCCAAGGGTGCGAGGCCTTGGCATCCCAGGTAAGCAAGGCTTGATTCATGATGGCCAGGATGGGCAAACCCTCCTGGGTTTGTGCCTCCATGCTTATATAATTGTCTTGTTCGGTATCGTAGCGGACGCCGTCGTATTTTTCTACAAACTCCTTTTCGCGCCATATCAGGTAGTCCGGTAGCTTCTCGATGGGAATCCGTTCGCCTTCTACCTGATCCGGCCCCACTATGTCTAGCTGGTCCAGCGAGGACACCGACCTGATTTCACCCAGGTAATTGTCTAGAAAGATCAAAACCCCGTTTTGGATAAGAGGCGCTTCGGCGGCTTGGTAGGGTTGGTATACGACGGAGATCTGAATCTCGTCAGGATAGGGTGGGTTCTCGTGGACAACAAAACTGAGGGTTTCGGCCCCAAATTTGTGCTCTCCCATGCTAATGGTGATGGGGTCTTCGCCCATAGGCGGTTTATGAGCGGTAAATTTCCAGTTGGGCAGGGTAGGGGCTTCGGCTACCAATTGCTCTACATAGGGGATGCCTTGCAAGTGGCCGTCGGCCGTGATGATGAGGTCCACCGTATGGTCATCTAACATCCCTACCAGCACATTGAAGGTGCTATTTAGCTGTTTTAGCACCGGCGTAATGACCATCACAAAGTCCGCCTCTACCTTTTTGTGTGCTTGTATGGCTTCAAAAAACCGGACCTCATTCTCTTGAAACCAAGCCCAAAAATCAGTAGGCGTTTGGATGTTGGCTGTTTGGGACTTGGGTTTTCTTTTAAACCATTTCATGGGAGAATCTTTTTAGGTCAAGTAGGGGCAAGGCGAAGGTATCAATTTCTCAATTCGCCTCGTGACAGATACCTAAGAAGAATCTTAATATCCTAGGTGGACTCCCCGTTTATTGGATCACCGAGTTGATCCAGTCGATGGCCGTGGAAACACGGGTGTAGATGCTGATATCACCGTAGTCGCCGTCGCGCCA
The DNA here is from genome assembly GCA_003454975.1 of Cytophagales bacterium. Lineage (GTDB taxonomy): Bacteria > Bacteroidota > Bacteroidia > Cytophagales > Cyclobacteriaceae > DMST01. The sequence goes on from DMST01000331.1 coordinate 9,014, forward strand.
GTTGGGCACAGGATCGCTGGCCCCACCGGAGAGCACCCCAGCTACTTCCCACTGG
>DMST01000119.1:0-615 GCA_003454975.1 Cytophagales bacterium
GGCTAAATCTACGACGTGGCCGTCCGGGCAGTACCGTTTTGGTTTCCTCTGCTGCCTTGGGTTTTTTCTCCTTCAAGTCGTCTTCCGCTACTCCTTTATAGGCCGCAGAACCTTTGATGTTCACCTCTTCAGGCTCGGCCGCTGCCAGCGACACATCGGGGAAGTTGAGCTTCACGTCCTCGGGGCTTTCCTCCTTAGGCTCGCTCTGCAGGTTGTTCGCGTAGCGCTGCTGGCGCACCGTTTGGTCGGCCTGCGTGAAGTACCTGCCATGCTCAAACCACATGTTATCAGGCAACATCTCGTTGTCCCAGTTTACCTCCTTGGGCGCAATGATGCCTAGCTGGTACCAGTCGTGCACCATGTCATTGATCCGGGCCTGGTAGGTATTGGAGAAATCACGTAGCCAGTCTTGCCGGCGGTCCAGGAACTTCAGCCGTTGGCCGATGTTGATTTCCTTTTTGCCCGTTTGCTTCAGAAACCGGAAGCTGTCCTCGCTCATCACCTGGTTGGGTACGCGGGCAGCCCAAAAGGAGGGGAGGGGCAGGTAGATAGAAGGATCGTACTCACCGCCCGAGAGGCAGGAGGCCTCGTCCGTTTGCCAGGGCACACCCAGCC
>DMST01000119.1:716-8920 GCA_003454975.1 Cytophagales bacterium
GGGCCCCACTCCAGGCTGGGCATTTCGCCCTCGGGCAATACGTTTAGGCGGTAGGCCTCTTTCCACATCAGCGGTACGCGCATGGGCCAGGTGAGCTCTATCCCGGGGTGGAAGGGGCCACCCAGGCATTCTTCGAGGGGGGCTTGGTTCAGGGCCGTTAGCTGCTCTTCCAAGGACAGCTCCTCAAAGGAACGGGGCTCCAGAATAGGCTGGTTAGAGAACTTGCCTTTCGCCCACTTACGCAAGCGATCGTACATGGTATGCGTGATGGGCAGGTCGTCCAGAAAGATCTGCTCGTACTCACCAAATCCGTCACCGTAGAGGGGCGGCACCTTCGCAGGTTTCCACTCGATGGAGGCCGGATCGCGGAACCAACGGAATACCTTCTTGCGCAGAGCTTTGTGCTCATCGCTCGGGTCAGACAGCTTGTCCATCAGTTCAGAACTGGTGAAATCGGATGGGCTATTGTGCCCGAACAGCATATAGAAACCCTCGTTTACCCAGCCCGTGGTAGTCATGCGTACCAGCATGGGGGCTATGTCTCGCCAGAAGTTTACGCCGTCCTTAGCTGGGTCCTCGTAGTCAAACTTATCGTTGCGGATGAAGAGGTCCTCAACCACGTCGTTCATGGTGACTACACCGTACAGTCCGGGTCCAAAGTCAGGCGGGGTTACGGCTACCATGGCGGGCTCGGCTTCAAAGTGCTTGCCGTCTATGGTTACTTTGGCCCGAACTACGCCGTCGCTGGTATCGTCGTGCCAGTCGTTGTTGTTGGCAAAGGTGATGGCCGGCTCATTGTTTACGGATGCTGAGTGGCCGTCGCCGCCAATGAAGATCAGGCGGCCTTTTTTGTCAGTTTTTAACTCGCCTAGCCATACTTCCTTTCCGTTCCAGCGGCCCGTATCAAACTGATAGTCGGTACCCTCCTCGCCCTTCCCGCTAATGGTGCGGCTACCCGGATCAACGACTAGCTGCGAACGGTCGGGGGCGTTAGGGTTACGCGGCTCAGCCGGTAGGGCAAAGTCGCCCAGGTCCATGGCATTGTTGAACTGGTACCAAGCCGCTTTGATGTTGGCAACGTGTACCCGCCAGGTGATGGAAGAATGGTCGGTGTCGATGATTTCTCCAAGTACCTTGTTGTTCTTGTCAAAAGCATATACACGAAAGCGCACGGCTTGCTTTTTCACTTTGCCTTCGGCATCCTTAAAGCCCCCTTCGGGGGTAGGGGCGATACCGGGCCGTTCTGAGGCAAGAAAATACTCGTGCGAATTGCCCACACGGGCAACGCCTACTGGAGGATAGATAGCAACACGCGCTACCTGATCCCCATCAATGGGATGTTGACTCATAGTCGGTTTTACTAGGGTTAGATTATTGCCTATTAAGTTAGGTAGATTGTTTTGATAAAGGGATACTTAATACGACTGAAGTTGAATTTTTTATGGGGTAGAGAAGGGTATTGGGCTTATTGGTAAAAAGAATCGAATACCGTCGATACCAATGAAAGGGCCCTGTTTTCGCATAACAGTCTGGATTTTTGAAGCCCTACCTGCTTTTAACTAAATACCCCTAGGGGGTGCACTAAATACCCCCGGCATGCTATGGGTCCATCCTTTACTTTAGGAGCATATTTGATTGCATCCCCGAGGCACGCACATCGGGACAATACGAAAACCAATCTTCATGTTATTACGCAGAATAAGTCCCTCCCGGTTTCGGGAGGGGGTTCTTCCTGTCCTCCTCTTCTTGGGGGTGGTGGGTACTGCCCAGGGCCAATGGCTCAAGACGGAAGGGCACGATATAGTAGATGAGGCTGGTGAACCGGTCATTCTGCGCGGAATGGGCTTGGGAGGTTGGATGCTTCAAGAGGGTTACATGCTACGTACCGGAGGGGCACAGCACGAGATACGTGAGCGTATCGAGGCCTTGGTGGGTTCGGAGGTGACTGAGGAATTTTACACGACTTGGTTAGATAATCATTGCCGCCGGGAAGATATTGATTCACTGGCCGCCTGGGGGTATAATTCCATTCGCCCGGCCTTACACTACAATCTATTTACACCGCCCATTCAGGAGGAGCCCGTGCCGGGCGAAATCACTTGGCTGGAGGACGGTTTTGCCCGGCTGGACAGCTTGGTGCAATGGGCCCATGATAACCGCTTGTGGGTGATTTTGGACATGCACGCCGCACCCGGAGGGCAGGGTGAGAACGCTGATATCAGTGATTACGATCCGGATTTGCCTTCGCTTTGGGAAAGTGAGGAAAACCAGGATAAGCTGGTGGCCTTGTGGCAGCGGTTGGCGGAGCGCTACGCCGATGATCCTACCATTGCGGCGTATGACCTGATCAACGAGACGAATTGGGGCTTTCAAAACCACTCTAGTGATTTGAATGGATGTGCCGAATCGAGCAACGCCCCGCTGTGGGACCTCCAACGCAGGATTACCGAGGCTATTCGTGAGGTAGACACCCGCCACATGATTGTCATTGAGGGCAACTGCTGGGGTAACAATTACAACGGCCTCAATACCCTCTGGGATGATAACATCATAGTGAGCTACCACAAGTATTGGAACCCCAACACCCAAGGCGATGCTCAGCCGTACCTTGATACCCGCAATAAGTTTAACGCCCCTATTTGGCTGGGCGAAACGGGCGAGAATTCCAATACGTGGTTCACGGACGCCATCACCTTGCTGGAGAGCAATGGCATTGGCTGGAGTATGTGGCCGCTGAAGAAGATGGGGGGTAACAACCCTTTCGAGATTGAAATTACCCAGGGCTATCAAGAGATTCTGGACTACTGGAACAATAGTGGACCCAAGCCTTCGGCTGAGGAGGCTACGGCTACGCTGCGGCAAATGGCCGAGAACCTGAAGGTGGAGAATAATACGTACCACCCGGACGTGGTAGATGCGATGATCCGGCAACCGCACAGCACAGCTACCTTGCCCTGGGCAGATCATGTGATTGAGCAGACCGGAGAAACACGTGTTTTCTTTACGGATTATGATTTGGGGCGGCACACCTATGCGTATCAGGATGAAGACTACACCAACGAGAGCCGGCAACCGGGCGGAGCAGGGTGGAACTTTGGTGGTGGCTACCGAAACGATGGGGTGGACATCGAGGCCTGCACGGATTTCATCAGCAACGGCTTCAATGTAGGTTGGACCCAGGACGGCGAATGGATGCAATACACCGTTACCGTGGAGTCGGCGGGTTTGTATGACGTGAAGGTACGTTATGCACTCAAGGAGAGCACCTCTTCGGTGCAGCTAGCTACTGAAGGTATCACCCTCACGGATCCGCTGGCCCTGGAAATTACCGGAGACTACCAAGCCTGGGCAACGGCCACCTGGCAAGATGTGCCGCTCAGCGCAGGATCACAGAGCCTACGATTATCCATGGTAGAGGGGGGAGCCAATCTGAATTACCTGGCCTTCACTAAGCGTGGAGAACTTTCTAGCGCGCCCTTTTTGGCCCTAGGGGGTGCCACTAATGCGGATGGCGATACGGTTTACCTTCACCTAAACAAACGCTTGGCGGATGGTACACCGCTGGTGACCGATTTCGCACTTACTCTCAATGGTGAGCCCCTCGAATTTGACGAGGTAGGCCTTGATATGACCAATACTCAGAAACTCTACTTCACCCTCGATACCTTGTTTGATAACCGGGCGGTGATTGAAGTCGCCTACACAGGTTCCGGGCTGAAGGCCGAAGATGGGTCTGAATTAGTAACCTTTTCGGAGCTGGAAATAGCCAACCTACGGCCTTATTTTCACCAGCCTCCGGCCCAGATTGAGGCAGAGGATTTCTCGGTGAACGAAGGATTTGGCTTTGAAAATACTACCGACCAAGGTGGAGGGGTCAATGTAGGCTACACTGACGAATGGGACTACCTGGAATATGACCTGTCGGTACCAAACAATGGCGAGTACATTGTGCGCTGGCGATTGTCCTCGGAAGATACCGACAGCCGGTTTCGGGTAGAACAACGATCCTTGGAAGGGGAGGTACTGCATACCTACACCCAAACCTTTGGGGGTACCGGAGGCTGGCAAAACTGGGTTACTCAGGGTCGAACCATGGAGCTCAGTGCCGGAATAACCAAGCTACGGTTGGTTGTAGAACAGCCACGCTTCAACCTCAACTGGTTTGAAATTATCCTGGACCGGATTACCGGCCTGCCGCCTGCGGAGGGCCACGGCGTGATGGTCTATCCAAACCCTGTGAACTATGGGCAAGTATTGCATCTGGAGCGAGCGGTGAACAACGGAGAGGCGCTACAACTCCAATTAGTAGATGCTGCAGGTAGGTCTTACCTCCAGGAGGAATTGCAGGGTCAGCCTTTGGATAAGATCAGGCTGCCGCCACTGCAACCCGGCCTGTACTTCATTTCCCTGATGGGTAACCAGTTGCGGCAGGTAACGCCACTCCTTATTCAATGATAAAAGATTAAGATGGTACGTTAAACCATGCTCTAATCAACATTTAGTAATGTAAAGATTCCTAAAATCGTCAATCATCATTTTTTTCATGAACGTTTCACACCTACCTAAAAACCTTCTACTACTCATTCTTTTGCCTGGCCTTCTTTGGGCTTGCAACGAAGGTAAAACGAGCATTGTGGAGGACGCGTCTGCACCTTCTCCGGTAACCACTGACTTTGATCCTTCAGGAAAGTCTGTCCAGATCATCACTACTGCACAAGATACCGACCTACGGCTTGCGGCTACTGAGACTCTGGCTTTGAGCCGAGTAGAGCAACCGCTAGAAACCGAAGTTGGCATTTTCGTGAATCCCCGGCATGCCTTTCAAACGTTCCTGGGCATTGGCGGAGCCATTACCGATGCCTCGGCCGAGGTGTTTGCTCAGCTACCAGCGGACAAGCAAGAGGAGCTGTTGAAGGCGTATTATGACGCGGAAGAAGGCATTGGCTATACACTCGCCCGTACTCATATCCATAGCTGCGACTTTAGCTCGGGCAGCTATACCTACGTTTCCGATGAAGATCCGGAGCTAGGTACTTTCAGCATCGCCCATGATCAGGAGTTCCGCATTCCCATGATCAAGCGTGCCACGGAAGCTGCCGGTGGCGAGCTGTTGTTGTATGCGAGCCCTTGGAGCCCGCCTGCCTTCATGAAGACCAATAATCATATGCTGCAAGGGGGCAAGCTGAAACCGGAATTCTACGAAAGCTGGGCGAACTATTACGTGAAGTTTATCCAGGCCTACGAGGCCGAGGGGATGCCCATTTGGGGTCTCACTATTCAGAACGAACCTATGGCTACGCAAGTCTGGGAAAGCTGTATTTACACGGCAGAAGAAGAGCGCGATTTCCTTAAGAATCACTTGGGGCCTACCATGGCAGCGGTCGGTTTGGGTGATAAAAACATCATTGTGTGGGACCATAACCGCGACCTGATGGGGCACCGTGCACACACCATTTTTGACGACCCCGAGGCCAATAAGTATGCCTGGGGCATCGGCAACCACTGGTACGAAACCTGGACGGGTAGTACCGAAATGAACACTACTTTGGGGGAGATCAAGGCGGCCTACCCCGACAAGCAGATTCTGTTCACCGAGGGCTGCCAGGAGGCGTTTGACCCAGCGCGATACCAGTACTGGCCTAATGCCGAGCGGTACGGTCGCAACATGATCAATGACTTCAATAACGGCTCCGTAGGCTGGACGGACTGGAACATTCTGCTGGATGAGCGGGGCGGCCCTAACCACGTGGAAAATTTCTGCTTTGCGCCCATCCACGGTGATACCCAAGCGGGTGAGCTCATATACACGCCTACCTACTATTATATGGGGCATTTTAGCAAGTACATCCGGCCCGGCGCCAAGCGCGTGACGGGTATGGCCAGCCGCAGCCACCTGCTCACTACCTCTTGGCTCAATACCGACGGCACACTGGCTACCGTGGTTATGAATCCGCAGGACGAAGCCATCACCTACCGCTACTACCTTGACGATCAGGGAACGGAGATCACCATCCCTGCCCGCGCTATGCAAACACTTTTGGTGAATTGATTCAATGGTTGGTACCCTAAGGGAACGGCATGATGGATATACCCATCTGTTCGCGCTATGGTTAAACAAAAACGCCCGCTAGTGCGGGCGTTGGCGTTGTTGCGGCTGAGTGCTGGTGGTTGAGTCCCTTGCCTTGGCGAGAGGAGGGAGTATTTTAGTTGTCGGTGCGGTAGATGTCGGTATTACCGATGGTCATCAAACGGCTAGCATTCAGCATTGCCTCTGCCAGCTCGGGATCTTGTGCCATCCCCGCAAAATCTACCGTTCCTTCGGCAATCAGCTCATCCTGAGCATTGTATACCTTTACGGTTTGGCCCTCTTCCTCCAATCCAAAGAAGTACTCTAGTTCAGCTTCCTCTGTGCCCATTAGTTCGGCTACCTCTGTGAGGGTGCGCTGTACTTTTACCGGTGCAAAGTTTTCTTTGGTGTGGTTGATTTTGCTGTTGGCAGCAGCAAAAGAAGTGGTGGCAAATCCTACCAGGGCGAAGAGAGCGATTACCTTTTTCATTTGTCGTAGTGTTTGTGTTTTTGACCTATGCCTCCTTGGTATACTATTGCCGTGCCAAAAACTGTAACTGTTTGAATAACAGGTTATTGTGTTTTGTACTGTTGGCCGTAGAGGCTTTTATGTGTACGAAAGTGTACAGTTTCGAACATAAAAACGGACAGCTTATTCATGGAATTGTGAAATTCGGCCAGGGGTTTGGTCCACTTGGGGAAATAGAGAGGGTCCTCTATGCCGTGTATTCTGCCGGGTTCAGTGTGCTTGCGACACTTCAGCCAGCCTGGTAATTACTCAATAGTAGCTTTCATATCCGTTGGGGTGAAGAGCCAATAGAGTATTCTCAACAAAGGCCAGAATTGCCTTTGTCTCTTTCTTAGCCTTTCCAATTAAATTACCCACCTCCAAAGTTTTGCCCTTTGGGTCAGGATAATACCGGAACTCAACCCAGGGTTGGCCTGGCATATCAAAGATATCCTCTTCCTCTGCTACATACACCGGCTGTCGAAAGGGGGTGGGGGCCTTGGGCTTAATCCGATACATCAGAGTGATTTCATGACTGTTTCCCCGGATGCTCTTGTAGGGTATTCCCCACCAGGTTGCCTGGGCTTTCATCGTTTGCTGATTGATTTTGATGTTGTACCGAAATCCTAATACGATCAGGAAATTGAGGAGGATGGTAGCCGTAATGAATTCAAATGTATATTCCTTGAAAACGGGGATGGACTCCAGAAGAAAATGGATTCCTATTATGGTGACTTCAACGGCCATTATGGATACTAGGGTGGGTAAGGACCAACTGCTCAACGAGAGCTGATATTGGCCATTTGGGTATTCAAATTGATAAATGCCAAAGGAGAATTGCTGTGAGAAAAAGTGTCTTAGGTAAGTGAGCATGGCATATTTTTTCGCCCTTTCGTATCTGTTTTTTGGTTTGGAGTAAGCTCAATCCAGAGGCCTTACCACTTGGTAAAACATTTGGGCTTTTTTTTCTGGATGATGAAGTAGATTGAGAAATGTCATTATCAAAAGTAGCGGAAATAAAAGTGTATCGAAAGAACGTTTATATCGCCAGCCTGCGATGCGCCTCACCCGCCAGGGTTTCGTGTTCATTTACCTAATGTATACCCCTATTCTTGTCTTGATGCCCTGTTGTCACCTGTAGGCGTAGGATTTGGCCCTATGCGTGTTTTTATGGTTGCTAGCCACCATTTTAGGTATGATTCCCCCCTTGGGTTTGCATCAAAAGCCCCTAAGAATGCCCCTGATTTGGGGGAAGTTTGAGAAGTAGCGGAAGCTCTTTACAAGCCTTGCCGCTGTACTCTGCAAACAATCCTTTTATTGAATGATTAGCGTATCCCAAGTTTTCGACCACACTTTTTGCGCCTGGGTTTCTTAGAAACCTGGGTGTTTCCCTAAATCAAAAAACTCCGATGAACCGTGAAACGAAATAGTATCCTCTTTTTAATACTAGTAGGTGGCCTGTTGGGAGGTGCGTGGCTGGTAAGTACCAATAGAGATGCCGAAACAGGCCAAGATGAAATTGACCACAAAGTAGAAGAACTTCTGGGCCAAATGACCCTGGAGGAGAAGGTGGGTCAGATGAACCAATACAACGGGTTTTGGGACGCCACCGGACCCGCTCCTGACAGG
>DMST01000119.1:8936-9269 GCA_003454975.1 Cytophagales bacterium
CGCGAAGGAGATGCCAAAGCGAAGTACGACCACCTGCGCAAAGGCTGGGTAGGCTCCGTACTCAATGTACAAAGTGTAGAGCACGTGCGCGCGCTGCAAAAGATAGCCGTAGAAGAAACCCGGCTTGGAATCCCACTCATTTTCGCCATGGTCGTCATCCATGGTCACAAGACCTTGGCACCCATTCCCTTAGGGGAGGCTGCTAGCTGGGACCTGGAGGCCATTGAAGCCTCGGCCCGGGTAGCGGCTATAGAAGCTACCGCCATGGGCATCAACTGGACCTTCGCACCCATGGTAGACATTTCCCGCGATGCCCGCTGGGGTCGTGTGATG
>DMST01000119.1:9359-9494 GCA_003454975.1 Cytophagales bacterium
GGGGTAGCCGCATCGGTGCGGCGCGCATTCACGGCTTCCAAGGAGATGATCTTGCTGCACCCAATACGCTGATCGCCTGTGCCAAGCACTTTGCTGGGTACGGCTTCTCTGAGGCCGGCCGCGAATACAATACCG
>DMST01000119.1:9549-10507 GCA_003454975.1 Cytophagales bacterium
CCCTGTACAACGTCGTGTTTCCACCCTTCCAGGCGGCGGCCGATGCCGGGGTGCGCACGTTTATGAACTCCTTCAACATTGTGAATGGGGTACCGGCCACCGGTAATGCCTGGCTGCAGCGCGAGGTGCTGAAGGAAGCCTGGGGTTTCCGGGGCTTTGTAGTGTCCGACTGGGCCTCAGGCAAGGACATGATAGAGCACGGCTATGCTAAAAACCTTCAAGAGGTGGCCGAGCAATCCATTGTAGCCGGTAGCGACATGGACATGGAGTCGCGGGCCTACGTAAAGCACCTCACGGCCCTGGTAGAGGCTGACCAGGTAGAGGAAGCGCTCATTGACGATGCCGTGCGCCGCATCCTGCGGGTTAAGTTTGAGCTGGGTCTGTTCGATGATCCGTACCGCTACTGTGACGAGGACCGCGAGAAGGAAATGATCTACCACCAGGACCACATGGCGGCCGTACTGGACGTAGCCAAAAAGTCGATGGTGCTTCTAAAAAACGAAGGTGATCTGTTGCCCCTCCGCAGAGGGCAAGAGGGTATTGCAGTCATAGGAGCCCTGGCCAATGATAACAACTCCCTACTGGGTAGTTGGCGTTTAGGCTCCGATGACCACAGCGGAGTTAGCATTTTGGAAGGTCTCACACAATACGCACCCAACTTAACGTATGCCAAGGGTGTGGATGTGATTCGGGGCAATGCTTCCTTTATCCAGGAAGTAACGGTGAACGAGACCAACCGGAGTGGCTTTGCCGAGGCCATTTCTGCGGCCCGCAAAGCGGAAACGGTAGTGATGGTACTGGGTGAGCACGGGTTCCAGAGCGGCGAAGGCCGCAGCCGGACCGACCTGGGGTTACCCGGACTACAGCAAGAGCTGCTGGAGGCCGTGTACGCCGTAAACCAGAATGTGGTACTGGTACTGCTGAACGGGAGACCATTGGCACTGCCGTGGGCAGCTGA
>DMST01000119.1:10601-22442 GCA_003454975.1 Cytophagales bacterium
GCCATATTAGAGGCCTGGCAGCCCGGTACGCAAGGGGGCCATGCCGTTGCCCAGGTGCTGTTTGGCGACTACAACCCTAGCGGAAAGCTGCCCATGACGTTCCCCCGCTCCGTAGGGCAAGTACCCATCTACTACAACCAATATAGCACCGGTCGGCCTGATCCTACGGCCAATGTGTTCTGGTCGCATTACACAGACGAGGCGAACGAACCGCTTTGGCCGTTCGGCTATGGGCTCAGCTATACCGAGTTTCAATACGGAGATTTGAACGTGAGTGTGAAGAACCAGTCTCAGGTTGAAGTATCTGTGAATGTGAAAAATACGGGAGAAAGAGCAGGAGAGGAAGTAGTACAGTTGTACTTACACGATCGGGTAGCCAAGGTGGTGCGTCCCATCAAAGAACTAAAGGGCTTCCAGAAAATTAACCTCGCCGCTGGTGAGACCCAGCGTGTCAGCTTTACCCTTACGGAAGCAGAGTTGGGCTACTACGATGGCGCGGGCACCTTCCACATAGATCCCGGTACCTTCGACCTGTGGGTAGGACCCAATTCTACCGAAGGATTGGAAACCACCTTTGAGCTGGGGGAAGCACAATAAAAAGACCGGATTGGTTCCTGTTTGAGACTTACTAGCAGTGTCTATTGTTGTTCGGTCTCACCCAGATGCCCATCCCGAATATAATTGATTTTAGGTGATTAATTGGTCGTTCTCGAGCCAGCTGAAATTGTAGTATGATCGCATAGCACCAAATCTGATTCAGATGCCAGTAGACCACATCCTTGCCGGGGTGTGGTTTTTTTGTGGAGTGTAAGCTAGTTGTGATAGAATAGGACAGAATTATTTATATTTTTACGATATAAATAAATCTCAACATTATACTTATGAACCAGCGTGTTGTTTTACTGTTCGCTTTTTTATTCTCTATTCAACTTGGATATGCCCAGACAGAGCTTTCTGGTGAAATAACGGAGGATCTGGTGTTGACCAAGGAAGGCTCCCCATATGACCTAGTAGGTACCTTCATTATTCCCGTTGGCGTTAACGTGTATATAGAACCTGGAGTAACGGTTCGTAGTGTTGGAGGGCGAAGGGTATTTGTGGAGGGAGGACTCATTATTCAAGGTGTCGAAAAAGACAGCGTTTTTATTGATAATATCGATTTGGAGTTTATGAATGGAGTGCTTGACAGCTCTTCCATAAATTACTTGTCTATAAAAAATAGAACCAGAATATTATTAGTGGAGGACAATAATCCTCGTACCAAGGGATCAGGAACGTTAACTATCCGACATTCAAAGTTGGGGATACTACAAGATAATACGTATTCGAATTCTGAAGTAGTGGTGGAGTATTGCAAGTTTTCAGGTTTTAGCTTTTTTACGTCTTTATCTCCAAGTGGTAGCCGGCTAGTTGCCAGAAATTCAGAGTTTATTGGTACCAGGATCGGTACATCATCCACTAAGAATGGATTAATTGAGAATTGTGTTCTTCGGAAATTCACTACGAACTTTGCTGCTTATATACCTAATATAAATGATACCGGTCACTTTGACTTTGATTCTTGCGAATTTAACGGAGGGGTCTATTGGCTTGGGAAAGGAGGTGAGATAAGAAATAGTTGGGGAAAAAACGCAGGATTCCAAATACACGAAGGTGCTGTTAAGAATTGTTCTTTTCTAGGAAGCGTTTTTCGATTATATAGAAGTAATATGTCCAATTGCTATGTTTCTAGTGTTGACATGAATTATGAGATTGTGAATGCGTATCCTAGCGGCGTATATGTACATCAGGGACCTTCATATATAGATTCTACTACTATCATTGGGTACCACAGTGCGGTGACTAATTCCAAGAGACCTCCTTCTTTCACTTCGTCTATTGATTCACTTGTGGTAAGAAATTCTTACCTAAAGGGGTATAGTCATTTCGGTGTTCAAAATAGAAGTAAATATGATGTTTATGTACAAGATACCTATTGGGGTGTTTCAGAGGAGGATTCTTTGCAGGAGGTGATTTATGATATTTCGGACAACCGATTTTTAAATTTAGGCACCGTTTACGTGGAGGGAATATTGAATGAATTTCCTTTTAATATTCCTCCTTCTATTCCTCAAAATTTGTTCATTGGATTTCGCGAGGGAAAAGAGACTCTGGTCTGGGACGAAAATAGTGAATCAATGGTAATGGGGTACAATATTTATGAGAAGGATGGCAATGAATATAGGTTATTAGGGACCGTGGATTCATCTCACTTTTTTAGGCATGCTTCATTAAGTTTAGATAAACAATATGTGGTTACCGCCATTACAAAGGAGGCCGATGGAAATATTGACCTTTATGAAGGCTTCGAAAGTGAATTTTCTGTACCATCCATACTGCCCTATACTGGCAGCATCGAAACTAGTCGGGCCGCGCATTCGAAATGTCATGAGGTAACTACCAGTGTATCCATAGACATTCCAGAGTTAGACTTTGAGGAGACCTATCGGGTAGAATTGTCTCGGCAGGAGGATGATTTTCGAATACCGGGTGTGCTAGGTTACCTTTCGCCTGATTCTACTAGCAAAACCTTTGCATTACCGGATACCTTGGCTCCAGGGGCGGAATACAGAATACGGGTGGTGGCAATTACTTCAGATTTGTATGTGGAAACGGCCGACTTTCTGCAGATTGACTTGCGGGCGGCAAAATTGATCGTGGATGATCCTGAAGCAGTATTGGGGGGTACCTCCACAATTACCTTTGTGGGGCAGCCAATCCCCGATGGTGAATACTTTTGGCATTTTTCTGAATATCTGGAAGTTTCGGAGGGGGAAGTGTTAGGCCTGTTCCCAGATTATGATGCCTTTACCGTGGTGTCCGGGGGGGGATTAGGTCCTTATGTTCTTCAGTGGGACAAACCCGGAACACACGACAATACCTTATATATCACTTGGGATGTATGTTACCATGAGTTAGAGGTTGCCGTTGATGTGAGGTGTGGTCTTGGAGAGACCCCGGATCTTTGCCGGGTAAGTGTAGACCCTGAATCCCAACGGAACGTTTTGCAGATTGCGGACTCTTATGTTCCTAAGGGTCCACTAAGCATTTATCGTCAGGTAGAGGGCTCGGATGAATTTGAACGGCTTACGGATAAGGGTACCACGGTTTATTTAGACGAAACACACGATGCAACCACTGGCGATGCGACCTATGCCGTATCAGTAACTAGCACTTGTCTGCCGGAACCTGAGCTAAGCACAGCCCACTCAACTATACACTTAATGGGTAGTCTGAATGACTCTACCATCTCGCTGACCTGGACCCCCTACGCCGGCGTAGCCGTTGATCGGTATTTGGTATTGCGTAAACAGACAAGCCAAGCAGCCCGTCAACAGGTGGATAGCACCTTTGAATTGATGGCTGAACTCTCGCCAATCCATGATATCTATCAGGCTTCCTGGGATGGGATTACCACCTACGAATACGTGATAGGTATGGTGCCTGCAGTGGATACCCTTTGCGAAAGCTTAGACAATAGGGGAGTCTTTTCATATTCAAACATAGCTACCTGGGAAGAGATTGTGACCGAACTGGAAGCCCCCGTCACCTCCTGGATGGCGGTTTATCCTACCCGGGTGCAAGAAACCTTCCAGTTGCGGCCAAGTAGTGCAGAGCCCTATGAGTACCGCATCGTCTCTCCGTACGGCCAGGTGTTACAAGCTGACGATGAACGTGGCTCCGTTGAGATTTCTTGCCAAACACTGCCTCGGGGATACTACTATTTGCAGGTCATTCGCGACGAGCGACTAGAAACCCACAAGATTTTCAAAGAATAAGAGAGATGGCTCACGCCACCTGCTTCTCTACAAGAACCACATCCTAGCCGGGGTGTGGTTCTTTTTATTTTACAACTCGAAAGGGATTGAACTCTCTTGTTTCCTGTTAGAGTCATATTTTTTTGCTACTTTCAAGGTTAATCGAGAACCGTTTTTTGCACGTCGTCACCTATGAGAGGGTTATTGTTAATCGTCCTGCTTTTTGGGCTGGGGAGTACCGTATCCCAAGCACAAAATGATAGCCTTAAATTTTATACCGTACCGGGAAATATTTCCCAAAGCACCATTGTGTTTATCCACCAGGATTCTCTGGGTTTTTTATGGGTGGGTACCCGCTACGGACTCAACCAATATGATGGACAGAATTTCAAGCATTTCTTTGCTACCGAAGACTCTACAAGCCTACCCAACAATACACTAGCGGGCTCTACCGTAACTCCGGATGGTTTTTGGGTGGCCTCACGCAATGGTGCTAGCTACTACGATCCCCATACTGGAGGATTCTCTACCCTTTACCATGAGCCTGATAACGCCAACTCGCTCACCAATCCGCGGGCCACACGAATTTTTGTGGACGATGAGGAACAAGTGTGGGTAGGTACTGAAGACGGTTTGAATCGATACCACCCCGAGACAAAGCAAATCAAGCGGTATCCGCTTACTCCCCGTGTTTCTAGCTCCTCTAATCTTGGTCATGTAACGGGAGTAACCACCGATCCGAGTGGTAATCTGTGGGCGGGTACCTGGTTCAATGGACTGTACCGGTACCGGCCCGAGCAAGACTTCTTCGAAAGTTATTCACACCCCTACCATCCGAAAGCCCTGTCACGCATCCGCTGTTTGGTGCAGGGTTCCAATACGCTTTGGGTAGGTACCGAGCGGGGCGTGTTCCATCTGGATACTGATCAAGGAGAACCCAATATAGAGCCGCTACATGCCCGGTGGGAATCGCCCGCGGCCGATATATTAGCCAATGCAGTTATCCTCACCATGATGGAAGCTAGAGATGGCACGTTATGGATAGGTACCGAGAACAAAGGGCTTTTTCTTTACCATCCGTACAATAACACGTTGGTGCATTACGCACCGGATTCTAAAAGAGCCGATGGGCTGCCCGTTTATTCCATCTGGTCGTTGTTTCAGGATAAGACTGGCATTGTATGGATTGGTACCTTCAATGGAGGCTTGCTCAAGGTAGATCCGCACCAGCGGAAGTTTCAGCACGTACGGCGTATCTCAGGAAACCCTAATTCGCTTAGCTACAATGCGGTAAGTAGCTTTGCCGAAGATAGTGGTGGCAATCTGTGGATTGGGACTGACGGTGGTGGTTTGAATTTTCTGGACGAAGAAACTGGCGAATTCCGCCATTATAGCCACCAAAACGGAGACCCCAGTAGTTTGCCTAGCGACGCTGTACTTGCCACACTGGTAGACCACCTGGGTACCTTGTGGGTAGGAACCTACGACGGAGGGCTGAGCTATAAGAAACCCGATCAAGAATCTTTCTACACCTTTCCTTCGGAACTGGATAACCCAGATGGCTTGCATGGGCACAATGTATTTGCCCTAATGGAGGACCACCAAGGAAATATCTGGGTGGGAGATCACCTTCAAGGTGTGAGCATTTTCCTGCAAGACCAAAAACAGTTTCTTCACCTGGGCCCCAACTTCGAGAAGGACCGGAAAATTCAAAGCGGCCGAATTCGGGTATTGTACGAAGATGCCCCGGGGTCAGTCTGGATTGGGACGGAAATGGTAGGGTTGGAACATATCTGGTTGGATGACGAGTACAACATCTTACGGAGTAAGCATTACATCAGTGACCGCTTGGTTACCCAAGGTATGGACATCACCATCACCGATATTCACCAAGACCAACAAGGTAGGGTATGGGTTTCTAGCTTCAACAAGGGACTTACGGTATTGAAATCCCATACCGATGAGTTGGTGAGCCTAACTACCCGCAACGGAATGCCCAGCGACATTGTGTTTGCCTTGGCAGAGGATAAAAACGGTACTGTTTGGGCTAGTACCGGGCAAGGCCTGGTCTCAATCAGCCCTGAATTTGAAGTGACTACCTACCAGGCCAGCGATGGACTACAAGGCACGGAGTTTATCAAAAATTCCGGAATGGTATCCCGGCAGGGCGAGTTGTTCTTTGGGGGCATCAACGGTTTCAACCGCTTCTATCCGGAAGCGGTGCAAGAGAACCAAGCCTCACCACCGGTACACATTACCGGGTTTGCCCTGGCCAATTCTGAGACTCACCAGTATACGGAAGGAACACCCCTGGATTTATTACATCCGGAAGGGCTACACCTTAAGTACAACGAGAATGACTTTAGCTTTCAAATGGCGGTGCTCAACTATTCTCAGCCCACCAAAAATGGCTACAGCTATCGGTTAGAGCCATTGGAAGAGAACTGGAACCAAAGTGCTACTGGCTATGACCTGCGTTATACCAATGTGCCCCCGGGTACGTATACCTTTCGGGTGCGGGGAGCCAATAACGATGGGAAATGGAATCCGGAGGAAGCTACCTTCACCGTACACATTGCCCGGCCCTGGTGGAATTCTTATTACGCCTATGCGGTGTATGCGCTCTTTATCATTGGCCTTCTTTGGTGGAGCCGTCAAAATATTATCAACCGGGAACGGCTGAAAAATGAGCTCAAATACGAGCACTTAGAGTTGACCAAGGCTCAGGAGCTATCAGACGTTAAATCCCGCTTCTTTGCCAATATTTCGCACGAATTTCGCACCCCGCTGACTCTCATCCTGGGCCCGCTCCGCTCCTTGCTGAAAGGAACGTTCCACGGCGATCCTAAGGACCAATACCGGGTGATGCTGCGCAATGGCGAGCGGTTACTCAACCTGATCAATCAGATTCTGGAGCTGTCCAAGGTGGAGTCGGGTAGTCTGCAACTTCAGGTTTCGGAGTTGGACCTGATACCCACGCTAAAGCCCATCATATTCCCTTTCAACGAATATGCCGAACGTAAATACCTCACGTTCACGGTGTCCTTTCCACAAGATAAGGTGGTGCTGTGGGCCGATCCTGATAAGCTGGAGAAGGTGGTGGTAAATTTGTTATCGAATGCCTTCAAGTACACTCCCGAGTACGGTCAGGTATCCGTCGCCATCGAAGTGGTAGATAACTATTGCGAAATACGCATTCAGGATACTGGGGTGGGAATAGCCGAAGAGAATGTGGCCCACATCTTTGATCGGTTTTACCAGGTTAATAATAAAGTGCAAGGCACTGGTATAGGGTTGGCCCTCACCAAAGAACTGGTGGAACTCCACCATGGTACCATTGAGGTAGCCAGTAGAGTAGGGGAGGGTACCTGCTTCAGTGTATCTATACCGCTGGGCAAAGAACATTTCACGCAAGATGAGCTAGCTACTGCTATGGCACCGGCCGAAACCCAAGAGTCGGCCTTGCTGCATGCCGAAACCCCTGCGCCCTCCTCGGATTTGCCTACCCCATTGCCCGTTTCAGAAGGGAAGCCGCTTACCCTCCTCATTGCCGAAGACAACGACGATATGCGTACGTTTTTGGTGCAGCAATTGGAGAGTCAGTACCACATCCTGGAAGCAGCCAATGGCCAGCAAGCTTTGCTACTGGCCCAATCGCAAAATCCGGATGCCATCCTTTCGGATGTGATGATGCCCGAGCTGGATGGTTTTGAGCTTTGTGCCCAGATAAAATCCAATGCGGATACAGCCCATATCCCGGTGATATTATTGACTGCCAAGAGTGAGGCCGACCACCGCAAACAGGGGCTGGAGCAAGGTGCTGATCATTACCTGACCAAGCCCTTTGATCCACAAATGCTGGCCTTACACCTTACCAACCTTATGCGTACACGCGAACAGGTGCGGGAGTATTGGCTATCGGGCAAAAGCGTTTCCTTGAATCCTGCTCCGGTAAAAGTGGCTCCGCGTGATCAGGCTTTCCTGGAACAAGTAGTGGCCTGCATAGAAGAACACCTGTCCGATTCCTCCTTTGGTATTGAGCGCCTGTGCGAGGTGCTGGCCATGAGCAGAACACAGCTATACCGTAAACTTAAAGCCCTTATTGGCATCTCGGCCAATGAGTTTATCCGATCCTTCCGCCTCAAAAGGGCGGCACAGTTACTACAGACCGGAGAGTATACCGTAGCGGAAGTAACCTACCAGGTAGGCTTCAATGATCTGAAGCATTTTCGCGAATACTTTAAGAAGCAGTTTGGCGTTAATCCGTCGGAGTATATTGATAAAAACACCCAAATCCAGTAATCTTAGCCTGATCCGCCCTGCAGCTATTGGCTAGCCCTTATTCATTTTTGAGGGTAAGACACTTGCGAATGCAGGTGTTTACGGGCATGTGGATAATAATAAACCCGTGTATTGCATAAAATTGTGATACACCCAAGGATTTGGTGCCCGCATTCATTTATATTTACTCCAATTAAAACATCCAATTGTACTGTTTTCTTATAGATTTCAGTGGGGCCCTACACTAACCCCGTATTTGGTTTGCTGACGGAATTACTCTTTAAACTGGGATATAAGTTCGTCCTTGGATTGCATTTCCATGGAGGAATTCGTAGAACTAAACTTAATCTGACCGTCTTTTGTAGGGAATTACCGTTCTGTAAGGTGCAGTTTATACGTTATCTATGAGCACCCAAACGTCGCGTACGGCTAACCCGTTTCCGGGATTGCGGCCCTTTCAGGAAGATGAAGATCATTTGTTCTTTGGCCGCGAAAAGAAAGTAAAAGAATTACTATCCAAGCTTCAAGAAGGCCATTTCGTTGCCGTAATGGGGGCTTCAGGAAGCGGAAAATCCTCCCTGGTTAAGTCTGGCTTAGTTTCAGCTTTGCAAAGTGGCGTTATGGATAGTGCTTCTGGTTCCTGGAAGGTAGTGACCAGTACACCCGGTGAACATCCTATGAAGAACCTGGCCGAGGCTATGCACAAGCTTGGTATGGCTTCGGAAGCGGATTTCATGTGGGCCGACGATATTGAAAATACCTTGCGGCAAGGCCCTAATGGCTTGGTAGATGTGGTAGCCAAATCCTCCCTACCTTCCAATACTCAATTGCTGGTGGTAGTAGACCAGTTTGAAGAGATCTTCCGCTTTGCCGAGATAGAAAAAGCACGCAATTCAGGGCAACGGGAGTCGCAAGACTTCATCGATATGCTGATGCATGCTAGCCAGCAGCGTACCGTTCCTATATACGTGTGCCTTACCATGCGTTCAGATTTCCTGGAGGAGTGCACCACCTTTGATGGATTGCCTGAGGCCATCAACGCTGGCCAGTACCTCATTCCACGGATGAACACTGAGGAACTTAATGCGGCCATCACCGGACCCATTAATGCTTTTGGTGCAGAGGTGTCCCCTTACTTGCTGGATCTGATCCACAATGATTTGGTTGAACAGTCGGACCAGTTGCCTCTACTCCAGCACGCACTGATGCGTACCTGGGATTACTGGAAGAGCCTGGACCAACCCAATACACCACTGGGACTGGAGCACTATCAGCATGTGGGTACGCTACACCTGGCTTTGTCCTACCATGCCGATGAGATTTATGATTCCCTGCCTTCTGACCAATCACGCAAGGTATGTGAGTTGGTATTCAAGGCATTGACGGAGAAGAATGCTGAGCATAAGGAAGGAGTACGGCGTCCTACCAAAATGTCGGATCTGGTAGAGATTTCAATGGTAGATTTTGATCAGGTAGCGGAGGTAGTAGAAGCCTTTCGTGCTCCCGGTCGCAACCTGCTTATGCCTGCAGTAAGTGAGCCACTGGCTCCAGAGACGGTAATTGATATTTCTCATGAGAGCCTAATGCGGATCTGGCAAAAGCTGGTCCGGTGGAGCTTAGAGG
Source organism: Cytophagales bacterium (assembly GCA_003454975.1). Classification (GTDB taxonomy): domain Bacteria; phylum Bacteroidota; class Bacteroidia; order Cytophagales; family Cyclobacteriaceae; genus DMST01. The sequence goes on from DMST01000119.1 coordinate 20,303, forward strand.
AACGTGAAGTGGCGCACCGATACGGTAACTTGGTTACCCGTGCACAGATGTGGCAGAGCCCGGTGGGTGGGAGTCTGGTATCTAACCCAGAACTGAAAGACACCCTGTACTGGATGAAAGATCAGCAGCTCCACAAAGGTTGGGCTGCTCGTTATGGTGGTGATTTCCAGCAAGTAATTGACTATCTGCAAGCCAGTAAGGAAGGGGAAAAGACCCAGAAGGTGATGGTGCGCCGAGGCAAGCGTGTGCGCGTAACGGCAGTCATACTAGCGCTGGCGCTGATCTCAGCGGCGGTGTTGGCTTGGAATGCACTTCAGGGTAGGAGCGAAGCCGAAGAGGCTTATACCCAGGCAGCGGCCGAACGTGACGAAGCCGAAGCGGGACGCCAGCAGGCCATGGCCGAGACCGAAGAGGTACGCAGGCAAATGGCTTTGGCGGCTGCACAGGGCTTTGAGGCACAAGGCAATCAGGCAGCGGTGGAACTGGCCACCATGCGTGCCGACTCCTTGGGTGAGTTGATTGCGCTTCTGCAAGAGCAAATAGAGCTGGAGACCCAACGTGCCGATGACAATGCGGAATTGGCTGCCAGCGCCCAGGCGAGAGTGGCCGTGCTTGATTCCCTGACACAAGTGTATGGCGTACAGCTGGCCGAAAGTGCCGAGCAACGCGCGGTTGCCCTGGCGGAAGCCCGCCGTTTGAAGGCGGTGACCGATGCCGAAATACTCGCTAACCAGGGTTACCAACTGCTCCGTCGAAACCAAGTGCAGCGAGGCAAGGATCTGGTACTGGCTGCCTATGATACCAATCGGGTACACGATGGACCGGAATTCAACGCCGCCATTTTCCAGGCGTTGACCGAGGCATACGTAAGCACCTCGCGTCCATCTACTTATGAAGCTAAGTTTTATCTGACCGAGTGGCCTTCAGCATCTTTCCATGAGTCTTCGCAGAAGCTGGCTGTATCCGCATCTTATGATCAGGTTCGAGTAAGCACTTCCCTGGACCCACTAACCTTCAGCGACCCCATTTCTTTAGGGGAGCCGGTGATAGGGCTGGCCTGGTCCAAAGACGGAAAGTACCTTTTTGCCGGAGGACGCAAATACTTGTACCGAATCGAGGTAGCCATTGGTGAAGTCCGAACCCTACGTCTTCGTGGTATGGGCCGTCGCGGGGTATTCTACATGCAACCGGTAGAGGTAGAAGGAACTGAGTATGTCATGTATGCCACGGATTACAATGTGGGCATCGTGCCCATGGTGGAGTTTGGCAATGAAGAGGATGCCGCTGTGGTATTTACCACCCCCGATTTCGAGTACATTCGCCAGTTACAACTTGGGCCTGAAGGGGATATTTGGCTAATCACGGACTTTACCATGATGGAGCTTTCCTGGAATACGCGGGGTAGCGAAACCAACCTGCGCAAAGGAAAACAGGTGGTGCTGAGGGATCTGATAGGTACTAATGAAGAGATGTTCCTGGAAGCCTTGGCCGTTTCAAGCACTGAGGTTGCCCTCGGTACTACCTCTGGCGACGTTTTCCTGATCCCTAAGGACGAGATTACGTTGCGTGGAAATGAGAGGTTGAGCATTTATCGTCATTCCCTTCATCGCGACGGCATCACCCATCTGGAATTTGATAAGGCAGGCACCCGCTTATTATCTTCAAGCTTTGACCATACGTCTAAGCTGGTACTGATGGAGGAAGGTAAAATACGGTTGCAGGAAGTAAACCTGGATCACAAGAAAAGCGTGTGGTGGGGTGGCTTTTGCAACGACTATATCGTAACCCTCAATGGTGAAGAGTCTGTACGGCGCTGGCTTACGAAACCGGAAGAGCTGGTAGCTTCCATGAAGTGATAAAAGCAAAATCAAGCATAGAAGGGATATCTCCGTGAGGTATCCCTTTTTTTGTGGAAGCAGAATATGACTGGTGGTAACGCTAGAATACGGTTGAGTCTCTTTTACCCTGCCTCTTACATCACATACTCCTGAAAAAGCCTTTCGAGTACCCCCTCGGGGTCGTGACAAAGGCCAGGATGGGTAGGTGAGCACTGTAGCAGGGTACTGCGGGCAGCGGATAGCCAGCGGAACCGCTCAGCCGTGTCGAGCTGACCGATGCGGCCACCTTGCCGACCACCTTG
>DMST01000119.1:22489-29040 GCA_003454975.1 Cytophagales bacterium
GACCACCTTGTACAACGGCCTCCCAGGCCTGTAGATAGTTGTGGATGTCTTCTATTTCCAGGTCAGGAGCGAAGGCTACCACCTTCTGCAAATCCAGGTGATAGCGCATACCTAGGTAGCGCTTGCGCTTAGAGAAAAGCAAGACCCCTACGTTCAGGAATTCCTCTCTCTCCACCTTCGGCACCAGCCGAACGATGGCGTATTCGTACGTTACCTTATCCTCGGGCATCGGTGGCTTGCTGCGTTAAAGTGTCCAACATAGCGAGCTTGCTGCTCAAGAAGGTAACATATGCTTTCCGTTTCTCCTCCGGCGATAGTACATCGCCCTCTTCCTCCAGCCACTCCTCAGGAATCAGCCTAATGATCGCTTCCAGGGTTTCCTTCGATACAGACGACCGGATGTGGTCCTGTGCCTCTTCCAGCGCATTGGCGCGCTCCAGTAGCACGTGGTCCTTGATCATGGGAAAGGTGCGGGTAAGGTGGCTCTCCCAGGCGGGCCAGTTGTGGTGAAAGTACAAACTAGCCCCGTGGTCGATCAGCCAAAGTTCCTGGTGCCAGCTCAGTAGGTTCGTATTCTTGGCCGTCCGGTCAATATTCGTGATCAGACTGTCTAGCAGTACCACTTTGCTGGCCGTCAGGCCATCGCCTACGGGCACGAGTGGATCATAGGTAATGGCACCGGAGAGGAAATGCAGCCCCAAATTGAGTCCTACACTAAACTTGAGCAAGTCCTGAATCTCTTCGTCCGGCTCGGTTTGGGCAAAGGAATTGTCTAGGTGCATAAACACCAACTCCGGTACGCGAAGGCCTATGGCTCGGGCTAGCTCCCCGCCGATCACCTCGGCCACTAGCGCGCGCTTACCCTGTCCCGCTCCGCGGAATTTAAGCACGTAAAGAAAGTCGTCGTCGCCGTGCACAATAGCGGGTAGTGATCCACCTTCCCGCAAGGGTTTGAGGTACTGCGTAACGTGCACCGATCGGAATTCGGGAACTGACATGGGGCGAAGATACGATCAAGGAACGAGGAAAAAATGAACAAATAAGAGAATGAGACGATGTGAAAATAGGAAGGTATTAAGCTGACTTTCGCTTTCGTTAAGACCCCGGGGAGTAACCAGGCTCCGCTACTACCACAAAACAGTAAAGATTAGCAATGATTAACCCATTTACCCACGAAACAGGTGTATGTTCGACAAGACACCCGCTTATTTGCAGATCAACGCAACGTTATGTCTTCTATCTTCTCCGCTATCTTGTTGATAGGCTTTGTTCAGGGCCTTACGGTCTGTCTAGCTTTTCTAATCAAAATACGCTCCTACAAGCATAGGAACTATTATTTCTTGATGCTGCTCGCTTCCGTTACGTTGGTCCTGCTGGCCAAGTGGGCCTTTAGCCCTGAGCTATACGGCCGACAACCCCATATCTGGTTTGCTTACGATACCCTGGCGTATGTACTGGGGCCACTGTGGTACCTCACCATCCTGAAAAGCATTCGGCCCAAAGTAGAAATTAGCCGTTCTGATATCTTGGGAGTATCTCCCGTTTTGGTTCAATTGGTTATGTTGGTTCGCATCTCCTTGATGAGCAATGTAGAACTGATAGATGCGGGTGACGAACCCTGGATGGATGTATTCTTCTTGCTCTATAGCTTTTCAGTGATTGCGGTGAATTTATTTTTCTTTTGGAAAGCATTGCGGATTATACAAGCCCACAAGGATATCCACTTCCCGGAGTTGCTTCGCCAAGGGCATTATGCCTTTACGGCTATTTTTGGTTTGTGGCTAGTGGCCTTTGGTATTAACCTCTTACTCTCCACTGGAACCACCGTTCAGGATTATTTCTATACGGCAGCCTTTCTCAGTTTTGCAGTCCTCACTTTTTCCTTAGCCGTGCTGGCTATGGTAAAACCTACTTCCTTTCATTTTCTAACTCAGGTATACGATAGTAGTGAGACCTTTTTACTCAAGGAATTGGCGGATAAGGTGACCCATTATATGCAAAGTGAGGAGCCCTTTCTTGAACGCCACTATACCCTCAATCAGTTGGCAGAAGCCATTCAGGCCAACCCCATTGTAACTAGCAAGGCCATTAATCGGGTGTTGAACAAAAGCTTTTCAGATCTGATCAATGAGCACCGGGTTGCTTATTTTCTTAAGAGTAAGCGACAAAATACCTGGCCGCATCTCTCCAATGAGGGAGTAGCGGAGCGGAGCGGTTTTGGGAACAAGGTGAGTTTCTACAAAGCTTTCAAGAAAGAGACCGGCCAGACCCCCAAGGCCTACCTATCTCAGTTAGGAATTAGTTAACTATTAGTATTCTTACCCTTTCCGGGTGTGAATTAGGCTTTCTTTTCTTTGCTGAATCCCTTGTTTTGGAGAAAAACAAGCTATGAGAATGTTCATAACACTGCTGGCTTTTGTAATGGCAGGAGCCGCTCTGGGTCAAGACCGGATGGAAGCGTTCCAGTTCCTGGTAGGAGAGTACACCGTACAAGGTATGCAGCCCGAGGGAGACGGTTGGGTGATGATGGGAGAAGGGGTAGCTTCAGTTTATCCTATCCTGGGAAATACCTTTCTTCGGGAAGAGCTACACATTGCTTTTGGAGAGGAGAGTTCGCTCACCATGGACAACACCTTTGGAATCGATTCACGCCATCAGGAGATCCGCATGATGGCTATTGATGAGGAGTATGGCAACATGGATTTTTACAAAGGGGAGATTCAGGAGGGTGCTTTGGTCTTTACTAACCTTCATTCAGATACTCCCTTCGAAACGGCATCGGGTCAGAAACTCTCCTACCGGCTTACCTACCGCAAGTTATCTGATCAGCAAAATGAATCCCTTGTTGAAGTAACTACGGACCGTGGCGCAACTTGGCAGCCCTATTTGAAACTGGTATTCACGCGGGGAAATTAGTAGCTGGCCTTTTAGTGCTCGGGCCGAAATTCATACTAGGAAATAGGCTCTTCCAACATATCACAGGATTGATTTCATCCTCCTGTTATCCTCACTAACCACTAATAATTACTCTTCCTCCGTAATCACATCCCACAGGATGGTGGTGCGTTTCACACGAACGTCTGCTGAGGTGCTGCTCCCACTAGCCAGCAGGCGACTTTGGATGCTAGGAGAAACCGACCGAATGAAATCTTCGAAGTAGCCGCGTATGTTCATCTGGATTTCTACGCGGCGGTATTCGCCACCCCGCAGGTCTTCGGGCACCAGCACGAACAACTCATATTGGGCGCCTTCCAGGTATTGGGACAGGTTCTTGTATACGTTGTATCCGCGGATGAGGGCTAGCTCCGTATTGTTTCGGATGCCGTAGTCGGCATTCAAGTCTGGGATGGGTAGCGAACGGGGGATGGTATCTTGTAGGTCATCTAATATGTGATAGAACTTGCCGTAGTGTCGGTAAGGTGGGGCTAGGTTTTGTATGCCCTCAAAGGCCAAGGGGGTGGCATTGCTGGAGAATGGGGTAGCATCCGCATAGCCCGTGATGGCAAAGTTGAGGCGCTGCGGTGGTATGGGGCGGCCTTGAAATCCGATGGCCATCTCCTCGGCGATGATATCGGCTGTGGTTTCCAGCAGGTCCCAGTAAGCGTCTTTGCCGTGATATACCCCCAGGTTGAGGTTGTCATTCACCAGATATGAAAAATCTACGATCAGGTCCGTGCCTTTGCGGCGTACGTATACATCCTGGGCCGAAAGGCCCAGCGTAGAGAGATACACCTGCTTGTACCGAGCTTCCTCTACGTCTATGCGGTAGCTGGCCTCTTCCAGGCTCAGGTTTTGGTTGTCAGAACTGAATACCGGAGTTTGGTTGGGGTTTAGTGTCTGGCACGCTACGAATTGTGCTTTCCAGCCGGCCAGTGCCGAATCGGAGAGGTCAATGTCGATGTCCCAACGAGGCACCCAGCGGTTACGACGGCGTTCCCGGGCAGCTTCGGCTCGTGCGCTGTTTTCTGCCAGCAAACCGTCTGTGGTTAGCCACTTTCTGTGGAAACCAGTTTCTACAGCTAGTACAAATTTGCGGTTGGCTACAAACCAGCTTCGACTACAGGGCTCAGCTTGGATGAGTTGCAGATACAAGTTCGGGATTTCCTGACGCAACTGCGACATCCGCATATTTTGGTAAGGATTATCCGGATGGCTTAATGCTTCGTTGTCGGTAGCCAAGGTGCCCTGCCCCCATACTGGTAAAGTACAAAAGAATAAAAAGCCAATGATGGTAAAGAGTACGTAGTTTTTCATGCGTCCTGATCAGTAGCACAAATGAATACGGTAACTGACGCAATTACAAGAGTGAAGGGATTTAGGAAGGGGAATTTTAAAGGTTAGGTCAATCGCTCTTTGGCTAGATTATGCTGGCGTAGGCCAGTAGGTTTAGAAGAGTAAATTGAGGATGTAATTCATGAAAGCAAGAAGCCGCACGATTTCGTGCGGCCTCAATGGGGTTCTCCAAAAGGAATTTTACTTGAGTACGATACTCACCTTCTGGATCTTAGGACTGCCTACCGGAGTGCCACTAAGGGCCTGTGGTGGGTCTCCGGCCAATGGCTCCACTCCAGATGTAGGGTAGAAGGTGACGGATAGGTTGCTAGTGTCAATGCCTGCTTCCTCCAGGCGCTGAAGAGTGCCCTCCAGCGGGAAGAGCAGGTTGATGGGGTGGCCTTCCTGAGCATGGTGCACTATGCCAAAGAAGGTAATCACGTTTACGTAGTGCACGCTGTTGAAATCAGGTGTTTCGCCAGCCGGTACGTTGAGAAACACTCCAAATGATTGGTCGGGCAATTCATCGAAGGAAAGCCCCTCTATAGACAGATATGCATCGGTATCTTCCTCCTCGTCGTTTTCGGGAGCCATGCTATTGCGCATCATTAGGTTTTTGTCCGGCGCCATGTTGAGCGATACGGTGAGCGGCTCCAGCGTCAAGGTGGTTTCCTGGCCCGGTGGGGTTTCGGCTAGTAGTTGCATGGGTGGATCTTGTTCCATAGTAGCGGGTGCTGGGCGGGCAGCTACCGTGTTGGTAATGGTGGGGGCAGGAGATAACTCCGCATAGTTGTAGTTCAGTTGAGTGGCTGTGTTCACTATTTCCTGACCGGTGAGCTCCACGAGGGTGGCATTTTCATCGTAGAACTGGAATGTGGTGGTTAGCCATACCGAATCGGCCGGATCAGACATATCCGTAGGATTGGACCGGCCGTTACCCAAGGCAAGCCAGCTTTCCCATAGCCGATCGATGTTGCAGTGGTGCACCCAGAATATAGGGTCTTGTGCGGCTGTATTTGGGTCGCGCATCCAGCCACCGATGGCGTTGTGTACTACGTTATGCGGTACACTTTCCAGAGCTCCGGTACCGGAGAAGAAATGCTGCGGAGCTGGAATAGTCTCACCTCCGAAGCTCTCAAAACTAGAACGAGTGCCTGTAAAGGGAATGAAATTAAGACAATTGAGGACTACCGTACTAGGACTCAGCGATGCTCCATTATTTATAGATGGGTTACGCTGTTGCACAAATAGGGGGTTGCTAGCATTGGCAGGGTCTCGAAAGGTGACGGGTAGCGGCCGCATAGTGGGGTCGCTGTAGTTCCAATAGGGTAGGGTCCAATTATTAACCCCGGAGTATCGGCGCACGATGCGTTCAAAGTAATACAAGTACATCCGGTGCCAGCTCAAGAAAAAGAAGCTGCCGTGCTGGCAAGAGTTCCAAGCGGTTTGTGCTGGGGTAGTGTATGTGCCGTGTATGGCCGCTTGGTAAGTCCAACTGCGCTGATCAGAGGCCGGCAGAGCTTGCATGGCCTCAATGGCCGTTTTGTAACCCATGATGATGGGGTCCGTGGCCGTAAGGCCATATACGTTTTGGCGTGTAAGGACCGTTCCTGGGGCATCCGTAACCGGATCATCAGGCACATCGGTATTTCCATCGCCGTTACCTTCGCCACCCGATCCCGAGCCACAGCTTAACCCCGTAATGCTTAGGGCGAACCATAAAATCCAATTGTACTTCATTTTGATTGTAGAGTTGATCTGTTTATTAAAGATACAAAAGCCTGTGGATCTACCTTTAAGTACAAATGCTCCAATTCTACTTCTCATTTCTACGTACTTTCTTCTATCTAAGATTTTTCAAGAAAGAGGCTAGCAATAGAATGTGTCTATTGGGGCAGACTGGTGGATGAAAATTAACTCGTGGTCATTGGCAGCCAGGCAGCTAAGAGTCTTATATCTGCGAGAAAATGAGGCAGGGGGAAGCAGCTGTATTGTGACTTTCCCCCTCTGTAAAGATTATTTTATTAGTCCTATTGCCTGGGTGCTCCAAATCCCCTCGTTCAGGGTACTCAAATGTTCCAGACTCTGCTGGGCAGATTCAGGGTTGGCTTGCCGCTCTTGCGCCACGGCCAGGTACCACCAGGTAGGCCCTTGCAGGGTATGCCCCGTATCTCGCGATAACATATTCAGTAGCGCTTCTGCCTGGGGCAAACTATCTGTTTCTAGAAGGCAAATACTGTAGAGTAACCGTGACATGGCCTGGGTGCTGTCCTCGGCGA
>DMST01000296.1:0-6868 GCA_003454975.1 Cytophagales bacterium
CTGAAAGCGGGTATCTATCTGCTGCGCGTACAGCAAGGGGAGACCTTACAGCACGTTAGGGTGGTGATTCGGTAACCGCCAGGAAGTATGAAGATGGGAGCAGAGCGCTACAGAGCACGCGTATAGAAATGCGGGGTGCCTCGCGCGCATAAGGTTTTTCTAGCGGACGGATGTTTCCGTCCGCTAGCTTTACTAGTTGAGGGATATTCAGCTTATCTTGCAGTTCAATAGTATAAAAATACGGGTATTTCACCTTTTTTCTCGTATCCCGGAAAACAGTGATTTTGTAGCAACAGCCTACCTTCCGTCCCTAATTTGGGAAACTAATTTACGTTTTTCTCACTTTTGCACCAGACCAATTCTCCACGTAATTAAACCAACCCCTACAGATGCGTTTTCTATTTCTCACAGGCATAGTTTTTAGTATCTGCTGTGCTCAAAATTCTTTTGCCCAAATAACTACTTTCCCTTACCAAGAAGACTTTGAAGGCAGCCATGGCTTTACCTTCAGCGGAACGAATAGTTCCTGGGAAGTAGGCACCCCTAGTGGGGTTGGCTTCCATGTAGCCTACAGTGGCACAGGGGCGTTGGGTACCCACCTTTCTGGTAACCATAATGATGCTGAACTCAGCTATGCTACTAGTCCGGTATTCGATTTCTCAGGGTTAACAGATGACCCCATTCTCTCCTTTTTCCTCAACTATGAAGTAGACTCTTGCTGCGACTTTTTGTACGTGGAAGTCAGTAACAACAACGGCATCTCCTGGACCCGGCTCGGAAATTTGTATTCCAGTGTGCCTGATTGGTCCGAGAACTGGTATAACTCACCGAGCGGATGGTTTGGCGGGGCTAATGTCTATGCCTTTACACAGCATACACTTCCAGGCCTGGCCGGATCCAGTCAGGCACAATTCCGCTTCGTGTTGAGTGCCAACGGTAGCGATACCTATGCTGGAGCCATCATCGATCAAATAACTGTAAAGGAAAATCCGGCTGTAGAGGTAGGACTCAATACGGTTTCTCTACTGACTACTGACCCGTACAGTTTGGGATCTACAGAATCCCTCCAGGTCGGGTTTTATAACCTCGGAACCGATTCGCTGGACGAGGTAGTGTTCAAGTATGAGCTGACCAGTCCCCTTGGTAGTACCACCCTAGATTCTGTCACCTTTACGTATTCGGTAGCTTACCTTCAGTATGCGGTAGCGCTACTTCCCATGGATCTTACCGCAGAAGGGGGATACTCAGTAAAGGTATACAGTAGCTTGACCGGTGACCAGAACCCCTACAATGACACATTATACGGTACGTTTGTCCACCGGAGTGTCCAAACCGAAGCTTTACCTATACACTACGATTTTGAAGGTCTGGACACCGCTCAGTTCCTTCAAGGACAAGAAGTACCAGGCGTATCCGGGTGGTATTATGATGATACCTTTGATTCGAACGGTCAACTCCAATTAACGGATGATCCGGTGAATGGAGGAAACCGGTCGCTGTGTCTGGTGGCCGGTAATGTGGGGTACCATGAGTTGCTTTTGACGCTTGATCTGAGCGGCTATGATGTGAGCGATGACGAACTCATTTTGTCGCTAGACCAATGGGACGGCGATAATTTCAGTTCCAGTAACGATGTAGTATCAATCCGGGGAAATGCGAATACCACCCCCTTTGTAACACTATATGACTGGCAGCTAGCCGGAGACAATGAGGCCTGGACCAGCATCCGGTTGAACCTATCGGATTACCTTGCCAAAGAGGGGCAGAACTATTCGGGTCTAACCCAAATTCAGTTCAAGCAAACGGCCAATAATATTTCGGGTACCGACAAATTCTGTTTGGACAACATCCAATTGTTTGCCTTGCAAACCAATGCCCGCCTTGATTCCCTGTATTCCCTATCCGATACCTATAGCACCACAAGTACGGATACCGTGGCTTTACAGGTGACTCTGGAAGGTAAGCAAGCGGTAGATACAGTAACTACTTTTTTGGAGGTAACCTGGCCCGACCATACTACCACGGTACTAAGCGAGGCGCTGATTGGTAGTTTCCAGGATACTACGTTTACCTATTATTTTTCAGGTTTGGATCTTTCCAATCCGGGCATTTATTCTTTCCGTGGTTGGGTACAGGTGACTGGTGATGAAATTCCTTCGGACGATACGTTGGCCCCCGCTTTCCTACCTGTGGCTGCTCCCGCTGCCTTGCCCTATTTTGAAGATTTCGAATCGGTACCCAAGGCTACCTATACCGACCTCGCTATTCCTAATGGGACCCAATCCTTATACTTCACTCCGAACGGCACACCGGGTAGGCTTCGGATTACAGATGCTTTTGCTCCCTACAGCGGTAGCCAAGCCATGATCTTAGACAACGTATCCGAGTCTCACAATGAGGTGGTGATAGGACTGGACCTGACCGGAAAAACAGTGGCTAGCAACAAAATTGTCCTTACCCTGGCCATGCGTGATTTTGGAGACGAAACGGATGACGAGGATAGAATTTTCGTTCGCGGTTCTTCTGAGGATGCCTGGGCGGAACTGTTCGATTGGAGCACGGAGGTATCCGCCGAATGGCAGCTATTTAGCATGTCTTTATCCGAAACTCTGGCGGCCGTAGGTCAAGAGTTTTCAGCGAATACACAATTGAAAATTAGTCAATCGGATAACTTCCCTACACCCACAGATGGTGTAGCTATTGATGATATTAGGGTGCTTGACCTACAAACGGATATCGCTTTGGTTTCGATAGCACCTGTAGCTAACGAGTTGAACGCTACAGAAAAAGATTTTTCGGTTACGATTGCTAATAATGGTGTGAATACGCTATCGAATGTACCCATTACTTTGGAGCTAATGGGTATTGCCGGTACACTACAGGTAACGGATACCTTAACCGGCCCATTGCTAGCTGATGACACCGTGTCCTTCGATTTTCTCAATGTACCCCTCAACGGCTTCAATCGTTTTGAGGTAAGCGCCTACGTAAACGGTACGGATGATCTAAGCACCAATGATTTCACGGCCCCAGTTTCCTTTTTGAATGTATTGCAACTGGATACTCTGCCTTATTTTGAAGGCTTTGAGGGCACTTATTCCATCCTTGTGGATGACGTTTCCAATGCCTCTTGGGAGGTAGGGGAACCAACGGGTACCGTGATTTCTGAAGCCTATTCCGGTACTAATGCGATGGTGACCAACCTGGATGGGCCATTTAATGGCAGTGAAAATGGATTTCTGTTAAGTCCTTATTTTGATTTTTCTGGGCTGTCGGTAGATCCTGAGGTGAGTTTTGCCCTGCAGTATGATTTGCCCGAATCAACGAGCCAGACTCTGCGGATAGACGTCAGCCTGGATTCTGGAAATACCTGGTGGGTACTTGACAACGGTTGGTACGAGGAATTCGAAAGCTGGGACGCCAGTTCGGACGGTTGGCGGCGGTTCCGTGGGCCAATTACCGGGGCGGCTGGCCAATCGGCTGTACGCATACGCTGGTACTATCGTGCGGGATTCGGTAATGCTGAGGAAGGGGTTGCCATAGACAATATCCTGGTCTTTACACCTTCTACTACCGATGCTTCTACGGTAGACCTACAGGCAACCAGTCGTGTGGGGCTTTCTGCTGCTGAAATGGTGAATATATGGGTGGTAAACGAAGGAGTAGATTCGCTGGCTGGGGGTACGGTAGACCTATGGGCGATCCGTGAGATGCAGGATACCACCTTGTATAGTACGACCTTTTCTGAACCCCTATTGCCGGGCGATTCGCTACTGGTTACTGTTGATAGTATTGACCTGAGCGTGAACGGGTTATACACCTTAGTGGCCTGGGTTACAGTAGCTGGGGATAGTGTTTCCTTCAATGATTCCTTGAGGAAGGAAGTGTTTTCGTACCCACAAGGTACGCTACCTTATGCAGAAGACTTTGAGCAGCTGGGGTCACTTGCTGCCGTAAGTGGAGATGTGGTAACCCAAGGCCTGTTTTTTGAAAGTGATGCGCAGGACGGTGAGTTCTATACCCAATCACGATCCAAGGTTCTAGGCGATTTCAGTGGTTATATGCGGGGAGATGGTTTGAATACCCTCACCTTGGCTTTGGACCTATCGGGCCGTACGGCCGCTATAGATCCTACCTTCCTCTCCTTCAACTATGAATATTGGGCAGGTGTCCAGGACTCTTTAGAAGGGGTATACGTTCGAGGGTCTTCTCAAGACGAATGGCTCTTGATATTTGACTACTACAGTAAGTCTGCCAATTACAATACCCAGCCCTCTGGCCTTTTAGCCTTGGGGGATACCTTGGTAAAATACGGACAGGAATTTAGTGGGAGTACCCAGATCCAATGGGTGCATTTGGGAAATTCTAATTGGAACGATTTGATCTTGATTGATCAAATAGTGGTAGCCGATGGGCCTGTCAATCTGTATACTTTCGGAGGAATTTCCATCAAGAATGGACCCTTGCGCGATACCACAGGTTTTGATGAGATGCAATTGGGCATCGGAAACCTGGGACCAGGTACCGTGGATTCAGTCACGTTAAAAATTCTCGTATTTGATGACCTCAATAATGTAACCATCGAGAACATTACGCGCACGTATCCGGTGTTGCTTGGGGTTGACGAACAAACTTCCATAGATCTAGGTGAGCTGCCGATTGATGCTCCTGGTCTTTGGTTCCTGGATGTGCTCATTGAGGAGCCACTGGATACGGACGTAAATAACAATCGGGCAATCAGGAGCTGGTCACTAATTGATCTCTTGTCAGAATACCCGTATCAGCACGGTTTTGAGTCCTCAGACCCGGATTATTTCCCCATTAACTACACCTGGGAGATAGGGGAACCGGCCAACACCACCCTAAGTGCAGCACCAGAGGGTACCCAGGCAGCGGTGACCAACGTAGATGGTAACTATTTCAATTACGCGGGAGCTTATCTATCTACTCCAGCTTTTGATTTTACCCGCTACGGTGCGGCTCCCATTGTATCCTTCGATTTGCAATATCAAATGGCCGATGCCAACGATTATGTTGTCTTTGAGGTGTCCATAGATGGCGGCGATAATTGGGAAATAGTCGGTACCTCCAATTTCGCTTCGGATAGCGAATTTGGTACCCATTGGTACAATACCCCCAATGGTTGGTCAGGTAGCAGTAGTGGGGTGCAGCGGGCACAACATGAAGTGCCTCAGGCCATAGGAGAACCCTATGTGCAGTTTCGGTGGTATCTGAGAACCGACGATTCTGGTGTAGACGAGGGAGTGTTAGTGGATGATTTCCAAATTCAGGTTCAGGAAGTATCAGATGCTCGATTGTTTGCTATGAGTTCAGGTCCGTTGGTGGTATTCGATTCCAGTTCCACGGGCAGCATAGAGCTAGGCATCACCAATAATGGATTTTCGGCCATTCCCGAATTAGCGGTGTTCTTGAATGACGAGCAAAGGAATACGCTAGATTCCGCTGATATTTCAGATACCCTAGCCGTTCTGGATTCTACCACCATTACGTGGCAAAGCATTCCGGTATCTGACATTGCTACATGGTATGAAGCTTTTCTGGATTCTACCCAGTACAATACCCAAACGGACCAGGATACAGTAACCTTCCAGACCTTCCGGCGCACTGCTGACTCTTTACCTTATTACCAGGACTTTAACAGCTGGGTGATTGACCAGAGTAGCCAGGGGCCCATACCCGGGGACCTAAATGCCTATGTAGTAGGGGAGGGTGTGATAGTAGATGATCTCTATTGGGGTACCGAGCGCCGGTATGCCCTAGGCGTATCCGGAGAGGGAGAAACGAGTTTGGTATTTACCTTTGATCTGGATGGAACACCTACCGACGCTGCGCTAGCGCTGTCTTTTGATTGGTACTTAGAAGAGGAAGGTGATTCCGATCTAAACGGTGTTTTCGTCCGTGGTAGTAGTACCGAGGAGTGGCTACCCGTAGTACAATACCGTGACTTGCAGCCTGGTATAAGCCGTTGGATATCATCGGGTAAGCTCAACTTGTCACCCGTACTGAACCAGAGAGGGCAAAGCTTAAGCAGTACCACACAGGTTCGATTTGGCCGAGAGGTGGACCTATCTTTCCTTAAACTATATCTGGATAATATTAGCATGGAGCTATTGACTGCTCCAGACTACGCAATTGTTTTCGAGGAGGTGCCTAGCTCAGGTGTAGGATTAAGCGCTACCGAATCGGTAGTAGTTACGGTGACCAACGATGGTAAAGCCACCACTGACTCTGCCACTGTGAGTTTGCAAATAACCAATCCTGGTGGTACAGTTTCCACGATTTCGAAGCAACTAGCAGGCCCTTGGGGATTCGGCGAGGTCCGTTCCAGTAGTTTCGATGGCCTAGATTTTAGCCTAGCGGGAACTTATGAGATCCTGGTGGTGGGTTCATCTCCAGCGGATGCAAACCCCGCAAATGACACAGTAAAAGCCTTACTTACCAGCCAAACGTTCATAACAGATTTTCCCTATGGTGAGAGTTTTGAGGCAGATCAGGGTACGTTTTATGCAACCGGAGAGCGGCCTACTTGGGAGTGGGGAATTCCTTCTGGCGATGTACTGGACGGTGCCTTTGATGGGCTGAAGGCTTGGGCCACCAACTTGGACGGGGACTATGCTGATGATGAACGGAGCTACCTGTACCTGCCCCCGATGGACTTGTCTACGTTGACTACCGATCCGGTATTCAGTTTCCAGATGCGACGCGACCTGCCCTCTTGCTGTGAATACATAGAACTGCAGGTAAGTGAAGATGGAGGTCAGACCTGGGAGGCCTTGGGCAGTCGAGCGGTGGATAGCAGTGCTACGGCTAGCCTTATTAAGAATTGGGAAACCGGCGGCCAATGGCG
>DMST01000296.1:6934-12164 GCA_003454975.1 Cytophagales bacterium
GGTTTTTGACCCTGTAACGCACCAGCACCCCCTATCGGGCTTATCCGGCCATTCGGACGTACGCTTGCGTTACTTCTTCTATTCGGTAGGCTTTGCTGGTTGGGACGGCATCGTGCTAGACGATATACAGGTATTCGAATATTCTACTACCAATGCCGCGTTGGCTGGCTTAGAGGTGCCAAGCAGTATTGGCCTCACCGCTAACGAGACCCTATCCGCGTACGTCAAAAACGTGGGAGAGGACACCATTACAGGAGGTCAGTTTGCCGGCAGGGTCATCAGTGAAGCCAATGACACAACTAGCTATTCCCAGGTATTCGTAGACACGCTGGTACCTGGTGACTCTTTGTTGATATCGGTTTCCGGGATTGACTTAAGTGCTGAAGGGACCTACACTCACCATGCTTGGGTAACGGTAGCCGGAGATGGTTTTCCGTTCAACGATACCCTACAAACCACCAGCTTGAATGCTAAAGGGGTCGCCTTTCCATACAAGGAAGATTGGGAAGATGCCAGCCTTACCATCTTCCAGCCGGGCGAGATTGTAGGGAATGGGCTTATTTATAATTCAGAAGTGGATGATGGGGAATTCTTTGTCACTACCAGTTCCGTGGCTGCTACGGAAGATTATCTCGGTTTTATGAGGGCAAGAGGGCTGAATACCCTTACCCTGGTGGCAGATTTATCTGATAAGTCTGTAGCCACAGATACGGTCTTTTTTGCCTTCCACTACCAATTCCAACTGTACGATCCTGATTCAGTAGAAGGCGTATATGTGCGGGGAAGTCGAGATGACGAATGGATACTCCTATTCGATTATTACAGTCAATCTACTAACCTAATTTACCAAACCTCTCCGGCAATGTCTTTGTCAGATACTTTAGCTAAATACGGGCAAGAGTTTAGCGCCGGTACCGAAATTCAGTGGGTACATAAGGGGCGTACACAAATCAGTGAGGGCCTCTTCCTGGATAACATAGTGCTGACTAAGAATGCAGTGGATTTAGGTATTGATCGGGGCCCTTTCCATGCCAACCGGTTTGTACGCACAGCAGCCGAACTTGATGAGCTGGAGATGGAACTGACCAACCATGGTCCGGATGCGGTGGATTCCATCACCATTCTGTTTGACATTTATGACTTTAGGCTATCGAGTCGGCAGGTCTTCGAACGAGTATACGATATCTCCATCGCCCCCAATGAGACCATAGAGTTCGGGCAGGGCGACCTACCTATGGATGAACAAGGACTCTATTCTATTTCGGTAGAAATCCTGGATTCTTTGGATATCAACAAAACCAATAATTTCAATAGTTATAATTACGAGGTAGTAGAAAGGATCTCCGATTATCCTTATCAGCACGGATTTGAAACTACAGATACCGATTACTACCGAACAAACACCAACTTCCTCTGGCAAGTTGGCGAACCCAATGATAGTCAACTCTCGGCGGCACCAGAAGGTACCCAAGCCTTGGTTACCCGGTTGAGTGAGGATTATTACAGCTTCGTAACAGACTACGTATATACACCCTACTTTGACTTTTCTCGTTATCCTGAGGCGCCCATTGTTTCCTTTCAATTGCAATACGAGACCAGCGATGCGGGAGATTACCTCAACTTCCAGGTAAGCACTGACCAAGGACTTTCGTGGCAAACGCTGGGTACAGAGAACTATCTCACGGATAGTCAGTATGGGCAGAACTGGTACAACAGTGCCAATGGATGGACGGGATCTAGTGGTGGAGTGGTTACGGTGCAGCACGAGGTACCGGCCGCAAAAGGAGCCTCTGATGTTCGTTTCCGATGGTTATTCAAATCCGATGCTGGCACCGACGAAGGCTTCCTGATTGATGACTTTCAAGTACAAGCCCGGGAGGTTAGCAATGCATTGGTGTATCGCGTAAGCGATCCTTATGCGATTTCTTTTGGCACTGCCGATACGGTATCCGAGCCTATATTGGTCGGTGTTACTAATAATGGTTTCGCAGCTATTCCCAGCTTAAGCGTAGGGGTGTACGATGCTGAGGGAGACTCACTAGCTAGTTATACCCTTTCGGATACGTTGGATGTATTTGATTCTGTATCGCTCAATGTGGGTACTTTCCCCATTACGAGTTCACTGGCTACTTACCAGGTGGTACTGGACTCCTCACAGAATAACGAAGTAACCGATCAGGATACTTTGAAAATACTAGCCTTCCAGCGGTCTCCATTGCCGCTACCCTTTAGTGAAGACTTCAATACCCGAAGTTTCTCCCTGGGAGAAGGGCCTTTTCAGGTTTATCCAAATGCCTACGTTACGGGAGAGAATGCGAACGTACTTACCTCCTTTGGTAATCCCAGTCTGCAAACGGGTATGTTTGTACGTGGGGCTGGCGAGACTTCGGTGATTTTCACCTTTGATCTATCTGACCAAGCTCCTACGGATACCTTCTTGCTTTCCTTTACGGGCTTCCAGCTGGGGATGATTGCCGACCCTGGCAACGCGGTGTTTGTTCGTGGAAGTAGCCAGGACGATTGGGTGTCAGTGGTTACCTATCTTGATTTAGCTAACCTTTCCGTTATTTTCTCCTCAGGTTGGCTCAACCTAACGGAAGCGTTGGTGGCCGCTGGACAAAGCTACAGCAGCACTACCCAAGTACGTTTCGGTAGGGAAGGTATCTCCAATAATGACTTCTTGTATCTGGATAATCTGGAAATAATAGCTGTTTCGGGTCCGGATATCCAGTTGTCCAATCTAGCAACACCTGGTTCCGGTATAGGCTTGGGTGATCAACGGGATATTGATGTGAAATTGACCAACGAGGGGGCTGGTACTGCGGATTCGGTAGCACTCACGCTCAACATCATCCGCAATGATACCCTGCACTACACATCTACCCGGGTGTATCCCGGGCCTTGGGATCCACAAGAGAGCCGGGACGTTACCTTTGATAGCTTGGATTTCTTTACGGTAGGCCACTATAAGATTGAAGTCTTTGCTTCCTTGCCCTCGGATGTAGATAATAGCAACGATACCCTTAGAACTTCCAGGGTAACCCAGCCACTTATATCATCCTTCCCGTATTTGGAGTCCTTTGAGTCGGATGCCGGATTGTATTACTCAGGCGCTGTTTGGGAATGGGGTTCACCTTCTGGGGCCCAACTAAGCAATGCCTATGACGGCTCGAAGGCCTGGGGCACCCACTTGGCCGGAGACTATCCTAACAACACAATCAGCAGTCTCAATTTACCATTGTTCGATTTCTCAGCGTTGGCCGAAGATCCGGTGATTAGCTTCCGGATGGATCGGGAGTTAGAAACTGGTGCCGACTATATAGAAGTGCAGGTAAGTCTGGACAGCGGCCGGACTTGGGAGCGCTTGGGGGCTCGTACGGAAGATGCCGATGCTGATTCCACCAAAGCCATGAATTGGGACGATCAAGGCCGCTGGGACGGTATTAGCAACGGTTACCTTCAGCATCAGTATCCGCTTACTGGGCTGATGGGTGAGTCAGATGTACTCCTCCGGTTCCACTTCTCTTCCAACAATACCGGAACTGCCGAAGGTGTTCTTATCGATCAGGTAGAGGTTAAAGTAATTAATCAGGCTCCCGTGCTTGATTCTGCCTTTGCAGACGTGGTATTCGCCCTCACCGATGGCACCTACACCCTAGACCTTAGTGATCGCTTTTCAGATCCTAATCCAGGAGATACGCTTACCTACTCGGTCGTTTCACTAGATACTGCAGTGGTCACCCCAGGTACAACCACTAGCACCGAGATTTCCTTGGTGGCTCAGGAGGACGGAACCGCTGAGGTGGTGGTGGTAGCCACCGACGGGGAAGGCCTTACCGCCACGGATACCCTTCAGGTGCTGGTAGGTGATGCTCCTAGTTTGGTGTCAGCGCTCACCGATGAAACCTACACCCAGGGCTTTGGAGCAGATACCTTGGACGTAAGTAACAACTATTCTTCTCTTGCAGGTTATTCGATTACCTATAGCGTATTCGCCCAGGATACTACGGTGGTGAATGCTACGGTATTGAACTCCTCAGAGATACAAGTAACCGAGGTAGGTTTAGGTACTACCCAGGTTGTCTTGTCGGCGAGCAATGATTTTGGTAGCACCACTGACACCCTCACGGTGACGGTAGAAGCCCTGCCGCCCACACTTAGTCAGGTTATTCCCGACACAGCCTTGATACGGGGTTTCTCCACGTGGACTTTGGCTGGCGACTCGTACTTTTCAGAATCCGATGGTGATGCTCTTTCCTATTCGGTGATTATTTCTGACACCACCGTGGTGAGTCTTGCTTCCATCAGCGGAGATACTGTCACCTTCACCGAAGTGGGAGAAGGAGCGACTTCTATCACCCTTATGGCCCAGAACCCAGAAGGCGAAACCGCTGAAGATAGCTTTGACCTTACGGTAACCAACCGGGCACCGACTGCCTCGGGCATTTCTGACCGTACGGAGTCCTTAGACGCGGCGGACATTTCCTTGGCGCTCCAAGACTACTTCAGTGATGCAGATGGGCATGCGCTCACATACAGCGCATCCGTGGATGATACCGCCGTGGTCAGGGTGGTTAGCGTATCGGGTAGCACCTTAACCTTGGAGATGGTATCCGTTGGCACTACTACGGTAAACCTCAGCGCCACTGACCCCTACGGAGCCAGCGTTTCCGATGCCTTTGGCATGACCGTAGTGACCAACCAAGCACCCGGGGGGAGCCCTACCGTGGTTACTCCTTTGGATGAATCCACGGTCATCAATGGACTGGGTGAGGATACGGTGCGTATTTTGGTGACGGAGTTATTCTCCGACCCCGACAACGATGTGCTGGCCTACTCGGTACAAAACAGTGCTGGTACTGTGGTGGGTGCTGAGATGGTGAATGACTTCTTGGAAGTCATTGGCCTAGACTACGGTACCGCACAAATAACCCTAACGGCTACCGATCCGGACGGTAATGCCGTAAGCACCACGGGAAGCTTCTTGGTAAATAGTGCGCCGGTGGTGACTGGATCTTTGGCCGATACCCTTCTAAATAGCGGCTTTGTAAGTTGGGAAATTGACCTTTCGGAGGTCTTTACTGATCCTGAACGAGATTCCCTGACCTACAGCGTAAGCCAAACCGAAAGTACGGTGGCGAACCTGTCGCTGGTAGGTGTCCAGCTGATGGTAACACCCGGAACCGCGGTGGGCACCACTGAGCTTTCCATCACGGCAACCGATGCCAAC
>DMST01000296.1:12237-17688 GCA_003454975.1 Cytophagales bacterium
TGCCGCTACTACGGAGACCGTATCGCTGGCTTTCAACCAAGCGCCTATGATAACGGCCAGCCAGGCTCCGGCGGATACAACCGTGAGGGAAGGGTTTGCCTCGTTGGCTTATGAACTAGCAGATATCTTCACCGATGCAGACGGCGATGTACTTAGCTACTCGGTGACTACCGAAGGTACCAGTGTACAAGCCACACAGAATGGTTCGTTGGTTACCCTGACCGAAGCTGCCCTAGGCACTACTACGGTAACCCTGGAGGCTAACGATGGTCGCCAGGGAGTAGCCTCAGTGAGTTTCTTGGTAACGGTGAACACTATAACCAATACGGTACCTGCGGTAGCGGAGACCTTGCCAGATATCACCGTTACGCTAGCCGATGGAGAGCAGACCGTGGACCTATCAGAAGCCTTTACTGATGCGGATGGCGATTCGCTGGCCTACTCGGTAGAGCAAGTGACTAACTCGGTGGCCTCGGCAACAGTACAGGGTAATACTCTGCTGATTCAGCCCAGCGGTTTGGGGTTCACTACCTTTACCGTGAACGCTACCGACCCGGATGGGGCGCAAGCCTCGCAAAGCTTCCGCTTCACCGTGGAAGCAGCCAACCAAGTACCGGTCTTTACCGCCCCAGGGATAATCACCCTAACCGAGGGCTTTAGCGATACTACCTTGATACTGGATCATTTCTTCTCTGATCCTGAAGATGATACCTTGAGATATATCCTTACGGCCAACAGCAATACTTCCGCTGTGGAGGCGGGTATTCTAGGGCAGACCCTGACCCTGACCGAAGGCTCAGCAACCGGAACTGCGGAGATCAGCATTTCGGCAGAAGATTCGGATGGAGCCGTTGTGGAAGGCACCGTTACTGTGACAGTAGAGCCCCAGGTTGTCAGTGGCTTATTCGAGTTGGCTACCGAGTTTGGGCTATATCCGGTGCCTACGGCAGACCGATTGACCTTCTCTCTCAACCTGAAAGAAGCCGCAACGGTATCGCTGTACGTGACCAATGCCTTGGGGCAAAGGGTGTTGAGTCAGGAACTGGGAGTGGGTGCAGAATTCCACGAGGAGCTCAGCTTGGCCGGGCAGCCGTCAGGAATGTTTTACCTGTCGGTAATCCTTGATGGGAAACGGTTTGCCTATCCGGTTTTGAAAGAATAGCATTGGCTACTCTTGGCATGAAAGGCTGGCGTTGGGGCCAGCCTTTTGCTTTTTTAGGAATACCGATAATTAACCAGTAAAAACCTCAATTGGCTAATGAGAATTACTAGTGGCTACACGTTATAAGCTTTCATTACTCCGTATTTATACAGGAGTAAATTGGGAAATTGGCTTTTGTTGTGTTTGTTTTGTCATTAACCAACTTATTTTTCTTTAAACGGTACCTAACCACAGAGTGATTTTCTTTAGCCCACACTTCAACATACTTTCTAGTTTTTTTCGTTCTTCTATCGTGGAGATAGCGTCTGACGTAATTCCAATGCACTGGGTATGGGGTTGGCAAACCCCCGTTACGAACACACTGTCTGGCACTGATTTTCCCCTGGGGTGGATTCTCGGGATACTTACTTTGGCTTTTGTAAGCCTGCTGGTGGCGGCCTGGGGTCGTAGGTGGAGGAAAAAACACCTGGCCCTAAGACCCGTAATGGAGCAGCAGCGTAAGCTCATCGAAAGTCAGCGGTTAGAGCTGCTTAGCTACAGCCAACGCGTAGAGGATATCAACGAGAACCTGGTGGTCCTCATCAACGAGCGGGCCTCCGTGCTAGAAGATCAGCGCAATAAGCTGATGGAACGTACCAAGATGCTGATGGAAGTAAACCAGGAACTGGCCGAACGCAACGCCCAGTTAGAGCGGTACGCAGAACTCAATTCGCACCCGGTACGTCGCCGGGTAGCGCGCATCAAAGGTCTGCTTGATCTCATCTTCCTAAACCACCAGAAAGAACTCACCCCGGGCATTGAGGAGTATCTAGGGCATATGATTCAGGCTACCCTCAAGCTGGACGAGGTAATCCACGATATCCAACGAGGGTTAGAGCTACCTAGCGAAGAGACGGCTAAAAAACGTTAGCTGGCCAGGAAGGCATACAAGATTACCAAGGCGATGGAGGGTAGGGAGAATACGAAGAAGCGAAACCCCTTCTTAGAGATTCGTGCTTGTTCTCCCTCAGGCATGCGCTCAAATTGCTGTATTGTGGCTTGGTATACTGGTTCCCGATCCCAAACTAACTTTACGATCCCAAAAATAGCGGCGAACACTACCAGGGCTACCAGACGGCCCACCATGCGGCCTTGCCGTCTGCCAAAGATGTCCTTGAGGAGGTCGCCCATGGCCTCGTCAAGACCTGGCGAGATAATCATGGCCAGAAAGATGAAACCAAACACGTACATCACCAAAGCAATGGCTGTGAGCGCCGTACCGTTTTTCTTCGCCATGTCAGCCTTGCCTTTGGGTTTCAGCTCAAAATACTGATTACAATAAAGGGCCTGTATAAGATTCATAGGATATGGATTTAGGTAAGGGTCAATTTACAGTAGACCGTGAGAAGTTGGGTTTTTCCAAACGCTATGGACCAAGAGGAATACAGTAGGTACCTTATGTTCGCCTAGGGGCTAGGTTTCCATAAAATCGTATGAGGTCATGAGCAAACTAGCCCATTGTATTGTCATCTCGCTCCTTTTTTAGCTCCTCCAGGTAAGACTCAAAACTATCCAGCTTCTGCTCCCACAATTCTCGATACTGATCCAGCCAGTCTTTTACCTCCGTGAAGGCCTTTGGTTGTAGGGTGCAATAGCGTTCACGTCCGGTTTGTGTGATTTCTACCACCCCACATTCCGTCAGAATCTTAATGTGCTTGGATACTGCCGGGCGACTGATGCTGAAGTTTTCGGCGACCGAATTTAGGTTCATTCGCTCATGAGCCAGCAGCCCAATGATATCTCTACGCACCGGATCCGCAATGGCCTGAAATACATCTCTCCGCATATATCAAATCTTCTATTTCAACCAAAAGATAGGTAACTATTCGGTTACGCAGCAAGTGGCAGGCCTGAATTGGGTATTCCAGTAAATAGTGGGCATTTGTAATACAAAGTTTTCCGTACCTTATTCGGCTTAGTATAAAAAACCATAACGATTATCTAACCATTTAATGCCCACACCTATGAGTAAGAAAGTACGAATTCTATCCTTGGACGGCGGAGGCATCCGAGGGGTTATTCCTGCAGGAGTGCTGATATACGTAGAGAAAAAATTGCAAGAGCTGAGCGGTAATGAAAATGCCCGACTGGCCGATTATTTTGACATGATTGCGGGCACCAGTACTGGAGCCATTTTGGGTTGCTTCTATTGTATTCCGCATCCCAATAAGGGAGAGCCCAACCAACCCAATGTTCGTGATACAGCAGAGACTGCTCTGGATTTCTACATGAAGCATGGTTACGGCATCTTCAATGGGTCCCGGTACCCAAGTTGGTTTGGCTTGCGCCAGTTGTGGAACGGCACCACCTTCGATGTTACCTACCTGGAGAACCTATTCAAGCAGGAATTTGGAGACCTGAAACTTCACGAACTCATAAAGCCGTGCGTGGTTACTACCTATGCCATGAATTGGCAATCCTCTTACTTCTTTTACAGCCGGGAGGATAAGCCCTACCGGGAATTTTTTGTCCGCGATGTAGTACGCTCTACCTCAGCGGCACCTACCTTCTTTGCTCCGGCCAAAATCAAAAACCAGGCTTATGCTGAAGCGCAGGCCGCCGTAGAACGTGGAGAGCTAAGAGAGGAGGAAGTGATAGAAGATATGGTCAACATTGATGGAGGGGTATTTGCGAACAACCCCGCCATGTGTGCCTATGCAGAAGCCCGTCAAGGGACCTTCAACGGGGTAGAGCGCCCTTCTTCCAAAGACATGATCATGCTCAGTATTGGTACAGGAGGCGGGCAGCTTACATTCCCCAACTTGGAAAACAGCGCCACCTGGGGTGTGCTCAATTGGGCTACCACCTTGCCCGATTTGATGATTGACGGTAGTGCTGATACGGTTTCATTCCAGATTGAGCAAATCTTTGGTACCAGCACGGAGGGGCACCAGAACTATTTGCGGCTAGATGTGCCAGCCTCTTATCGGGAAAGTCCTGGCTATGCTTCTGATATGACGGATGCCTCAGAGGAGAACCTACAAGCCCTGAAGGGGGCAGCGGAGGCTACTGTGGAAGCTAACAAAGCTGAGTTGGATGCCCTCATTCAAAAATTGATTGACAATGCACCAGACGATACGCCTAGTACTTGAATTAAGAAATAGCTGGATGTACTTAGTGGTATAACTAAGTAATGATCGTTACCCTGACAAGTCAAAAATCCCCCAGAATGCACGTTCTGGGGGATTTTTATAGGTTTTTGAAAATATTCTTCGAAAAAAGGGGTAACAAATTCCGATTTCTGGTATGAAAGGGTTGATAAGCCTCCTTCCACCCATGAAGAAATCGGACCGTTCCCTTCAGCGAAAAGAGATAGTGGCTACCGGTGCCGGTACGCGTGGCAAACGGATGTTTCCGCCAGGAGTAATGCAGCAACAGAAGGCATCGCGTATGCCACCTGCCGGGGCGCAGCCTGTACAACGTGAGGAGAGTGGCAATACACACCAGACCCCGTCGGAGACTAAATCGGCTGAGGGAGGACTGCCCGGCCCACTCAAATCAGGAATAGAATCTTTGAGCGGCTACCGCATGGACGATGTGCAGGTGCACTACAACAGTAGCCAGCCTGCCCAGCTACAGGCCCATGCCTATGCTCAGGGCAACCAGATTCACCTGGGGCCCGGCCAGGAGAAACATCTGCCGCACGAAGCTTGGCATGTAGTGCAACAAAAGCAGGGGAGGGTACGCCCTACCATGCAGATGAAAAGTCAGGTGGCCATCAACGATGAGCCGGGGCTGGAGCACGAGGCGGATGTAATGGGCGCCAAGGCGGCGCAAATGAAGGCAGTGCCCAGCATAGAGCAACCCCAGGCCATCCAGCGATTAGCCAAAGGAGTATGTGCGGGTAGCTCGGCACCAGTACAAGGAGTATTCAACGGATACGTGGGGCTGGCAGCAGGCGCCTGGGGCCTGGACAATTCGGCTCTTCCGGGTAACTTGGATGTATACCCAGGTGGTGCCAATTTAAATATTTTTGGCCAACAGGCCGGTGGTACCACCAGAACCATCAATATTGCCTCGCGCAGCCCCTATGCAGGACCCAAGAAGCTGGGTGGTTTCAACCATTTTTCAATGCAGTATGGCAACCGGATATTGCGCCAGCCGGGAGGAGCCGCCAAGCGGTATACCCACCTGCATATTATCAACGGAAAAACCCACGGTCCGGGAGCGCAGAGCAATCTTACCCTGGGCTCTACGGGAGACAACAATGCGCACCGCGCTCAAGTAGAGGATGCCATACGTAACGGTTT
>DMST01000297.1:0-4477 GCA_003454975.1 Cytophagales bacterium
GGCCAGCTGGCTCGACACACGATCCAGCTCTGCATAGCTGAGCGTATGCTCTTGGAAAGAAACCGCTGTCCGGCCGCCAAACTGGTCCACCATCTGGGCAAAGCGAGTCAGAATAGTTTCGTCAGAGGGGAAAGTGGCTGGCTGGGCTCCTAACGTGATGAATGCACCTTTCTGCAGCGCTTTCTCCGGGGTAGTGGTTAGCGCAGTCAGGAAGCCATCTACGTAGCTCGCCAAGATTTCCAAACTGAGCCCCGGCACCAAACCTTTTCGGAGGTACCAGCTAAATACCACCTGGGTGGTACCCGGTTTCACGAGTACGTCCAGGAAGGTATTGGTGTGCTCAAAGGAGAGTTCGAACAGGTCACTGTCTTCCAGATCATTCAGGGCTTCGCCCATTTGTTCGTAGACGTGGAAGTCTAGGTAGTTGAAGAGGGTATCAAAGAAGGGATTCTCACCTTTTCCTTCTTCGGCATAACGGCGGCTTAGCTCAAAGAGGCTTAGGTTCTCGTAGGGCTTTTGAGCGGTGAGCTGCTCATGTACCTGATGCACAAAAGTCGCATAACCCTGCCCAGGCTGATTGGGCAGCACCCGCAAGGGTACGGTGTTCAGGAAACACCCCAAAGCCTTGTCTGCATCTGCGGCTACTCCACGGCCGTTGGTCACTACCCCCGCCAGCACGTCGTTATCGTAGGTAGTCATGCGCAGGGCAAACAGGTAGGCACTCAACAGCACGCTACGCAGGGGTACACCCAATTCCTTTACGGTGTGGTTCAGTCGCTCCAGAGCGTCACCGCTTATGACCTGTTGGTGATATGCGTTATTTGACGTTTCCTCAAATAGAGACAACTTCTTGTAACCCGAGAGCTGATGCTGCCAGTAGGCATCGGCTTCAGGGCTTTCTTTCAAAAGTGCTTGCTCCTGTACATAATCGCGGTAGCTGAACTGTAAAGGAGGGTGTTCAATCCCTTTGGTGTAGGTCTGTTGCAGCTCAGTGAGTAACGATGCCGCGCTCCACCCGTCCAGAATGGCGTGATGGAATTGGAATAGCAAAATCCACTTTTGGGGAGCTAAGGTGTACACCCGCATCCGCCAGAGGCCGGGCGTTTCGGTTTGGAAGGGCCGCTTAATTCGCTCCGCTTCCATGTAGGCGGCAATGTGGGCCTTCTGTGCCTCATCAGATAGGTGAGAAAGGTCTTCTGCATCTAATGCTAACGCTACCTGCTCATATATCAAGTGTACCGGTACCTCGAATCCATCTAAGTTGTAAGCCGTGCGTAAGATGCCGTGACGATTTACTACCTGTAATAGCGCAGCTTTGAACTGAGCCAAGTCAAAGGAAGGCAACAGTACAGGGTACAAGAACTGGTCGTGATAAACACCCGCATCCTTGTGAGCGGCGAAGAGCATGCCTTGCTCAATGTCGCTCATGGGGTAGATCTCCTCCACTCCTTCGTGTTCGGATATCAAAGCCTGCAAGCGGTCGTGCAACGCCTGCACCTTTTCCCGCTGTTCTAAGCTTATTTGTACACCAGATTGTTGGGCCCGGAGGGCAAGTATACTGCGAATGTCTGAATGCTGGTATATATCGGCTACTTGATACTGCGTATCCAACAATCGGTTCATTTGGCTGAGCAGCCGGATAGCACGAATAGAATCACCACCCAGCTCGAAGAACTTATCAGTAACCCCTACCCGCTCCTGTCCAAGCTCCTGCTGCCAAAGCTCGGCTACTTGCTGCTCCCTTTCGTTGGCAGGGGCTTCATATTGATCGGCCAGGCCAGACATATCCAGGGGCAAACCGAGTAGCTTTTTCCGGTCTACCTTACCGTTATTGGTCAGGGGTATTTCCGGTACCTGTAGGAAGAATTGCGGAACCATATACGAAGACAGGGTACGACCGAGTGCTTCGCGAAGCTCAGGTATTTCAGGAGTGGCACCTTCTTCGGCCTGAAAATAGGCCGTCAATACCGTTTGTCCTTTCCAGGTCATGGGCAGAACCACGGCATCACGCACCGTATCCAGTTGCCGCAGGGTGTGTTCTATCTCCCCAATCTCAATCCGGTAGCCACGGATTTTCACCTGGTGGTCTATCCGGCTGATGTATTCGTAATCGCCAGTGGGCAACAGCCGGGCCAAGTCGCCCGAGCGATAAAGCTGGTATCCTTCCCGATAAGGATCAGACAAGAAGCGAACTTCATTTAATTCCGGCCGATTCCAGTATTCTCGGGCTACCCCATGCCCTCCCACATATATCTCACCGATAGCCCCGGCAGGCAAGGGTAATCCTTCCGGGCTCATGATGTAGAAGTAAAGAGTAGGAAAAGGAATGCCAATGTTGCTGGTGCCTTGGGTAATTTCGTGGGGCCCTATCTCTTTATAAGTATTGTGGATGGTGGTTTCGGTGATCCCATACATGTTAATGAGTGTGCAATCCGGATATTGCTGTTTCCACCAGGCCAGGCGCGCAGGCGCTAAGGATTCGCCACCAAATACCACATTACGTACCACAATTTCCTGCTCAGGCCGTTGATTCCTTACGGCCTCAGCTACTCCGTAAAAGGAGGAAGGCGTTTGACTAAATACCGTTACTTGATGGCGTGCTACTTCGGCGGCCAACAGTGCCGGATCCATTACTTTTTCGGCGGCGAATACCGCCAACTTACCTCCTTTGAGCAGGGCACCAAATATTTCCCACTGGCAGAAATCAAAGGCAACGTTGAAGAACATCCCCCAAACGTCCTCTTCGTGGTACGAAAAGGGCTGATGCTCCCCAAAAAGCAAACTGATCAGATTCCGATGCTCCAGTACCACTCCTTTGGGTTTGCCAGTGGTACCGGAAGTGTATATCACGTAGGCACTGTGGTGAGCTTCCAAAGCCGGAGTGCGTGGGACATGGTATTGTTCCCGCTGTGTATAAAACGTAGCAAAGGCCTCCGTGTCCAGCACCGTATTGGCCCCACTATCTCCTTCGATGAAGGCCAGCCGTTCGGCAGGCAGGGTGGGGTCTAAAGGCACGTAGGTACCCCCTGCTTTCAACACCCCCACAATGGATGCAATGAGAAACAGTCCGCGTGGCTGCTTCACAATCACCCGGTCCTCTACACCTACCTGATGTACTTGCTGTAGGTAGTCGGCTATTTGGTCAGATAAGCGATCGAGTTCCGCATAGGTGAGCGATTCCTCCTCATACACCACGGCCGTGCGCTCGGGGAATTGCCGGGCGGCGGTCTGGAAGGCACTTACAATGGTTTCTTCTCGTGGATACGTTTCCGTATCATGATATTCTTGAGTGAGGAATTGAGCAGTAAGTTCTTTTATCAGTCCATAGGATTCCAAAGGCGACTGCGGGCGGGCTAGTGCCTCTTCCAGTACCTTTACGTAGCCAGTCAGTAGGGTAGGAACGGTATCCTCGGCGTAAAGGGCCGCATTGGCATTCACGTAGAGGGACAATTGGGAGCCCTCTTTGAAAAAAGAGATTTCTAAATCCACCCGAGAAGGACTGGCACCCTCATGCCATATTTCACCTTCAGATGGAATTTGACTTACCCCATAATCCTGTTCGTGCAGGGTAAGGAGAATATCAAAAACGGGATTCCGGCTCGGATCTTTGTCTACCTCCAGTACCGTTACCAATTCATCAAAAGGCACTTGCTGGTGCTGCACACCTTCCAACACCCGTTGCTGTACACCCTTTAGCACATCTTCAAACGAATCCGTTCGGTGTACTTCGGTGCGAATGGGTAAGGTGTTCACGAAGAAACCTATTTGACCCTCCACATCGGGGTGGATTCTGCCCGCGACTGGGGTACCCAACACTTGCTGCGTATGCCCCGTCCATAAATACAGGAAGGTATTCCAGGTGGCCATGAGGGTAGCAAACAGGGTAACCTGCTGCTCCTGGGCCATTCGCTCGATTTCTTCCGTTACTCTGGTGGGTAGACCCAGGCTAAGGGTATACCCTTCGGTGGTCCGAAACTCAGGTCGGGTTTTGGCATTGGGCAAATCCATGGGAGATTGCTCGGCTTCCAAGATACCTGCCCAATACGCCAAAGACTGTTGATACGCCTGCGTATCTCGCTGTGCCAGTTGCCAGCTGGCATAGTCCTTATACTGTATGCTCAATTCCGGTAGTACCTGGCCGGCATACAGTTGCATCATCTCCTCGAAGAGAATGCCCATCGACACGCCATCGGCGATGATATGGTGCAGGTTGAAATAGAATATGAATTCAGTTGGACCGGTTTGTAGCAAAGCCACCCGAAAGAGGGGGCCGTTTTGTAAGTCAAATGCACGGAAGGAGTCTTCCTGAATGTACCGTTGTGCTTTGCCGGTAGGGTCTTCTACTGCTGTAAAATCTTCTACTGCTAATTGCCAGGCCACCTCCGAAGGGGTATCAATTACCTGGTAAGGCTCGCCTCGCCCATCGGCCACAAACCGAGTCCGCAAGCTTTCATGGCGAGCTACCAGCGCCACCAAG
>DMST01000297.1:4537-5834 GCA_003454975.1 Cytophagales bacterium
GCGCCACCAAGGCAGCCCTGAACTTAGCCTGATCAATCGCCTCACGGATGGGCATTTGGTGGGGCAAATGGTAGCTGGCAGAAACGGCTGGCACCTGGCTGAGCACCCACATCCGGCGCTGTCCCGCCGATACCGGGTAACCCTGCTCGGCGGCAACTGCTTGGGGAATGGGGGTCACGGTAGTCTCGGCAGACTTGGTCTGATATTTCTTAATCCAGGCCATCAGTTCCGCCTTACTCGCCTTGAGCTGCTGCAGTAGCTCAGGCGTCATGCTTCCTTCCGGAGCAGAGATTTTTAGCTGATCTCCCTCCACGTGCAGTTGAATACCGCGCTGTACTAAGGATTGGTATAGTGATTTCATCATATTGAGAAGGACTCCATAGCGGTGGAGGATGAAGACTCGGTTTGGGTTTGTACCAGTTGAATGGATTCGATTTCGTCGGCCATGGCCTCCAGCGTACGGAGACTGACCAGCTCCTCGATACTCAGCGAGATGCCAAACTCACGAGCAATGCTGGTTTGGAGGCGAACGAGTTTGAGGCTGTTGCCCCCGGCAAAGAAAAAGTCATGCTTAAGCCCAACAGGGTTTTGTTTCAGCAGTTCGGCCCAGAGTTGGGCCAGCACTTGCTGCACTTCCGTTTTAGGAGCTACGTAGGCAATACCCACCTCCAGCGGTGATAGGGTTAGCTTGCCCAAGGCTTTGCGGTCTACCTTACCGCTTACACTCAGCGGCAGGGAAGGCAAGGCATAGTACTGATCCGGAATGAGCGCATCGGGAACATACTTGCTCAGGTGATCGATGATGTTCTTGCCCGTGAGGGCTGATTCGGTAGCCAGGTAGGCCACTAGTTGGTGGTCTTTCACGGCTGCCGCCGCTTGATGAACTCCGTCCAGCTGTTCCAAGGCATGCTCTATCTCACCGAGCTCTATCCGGTGGCCGCGTACCTTCACCTGGAAGTCTATCCGCCCCCAAAACTCCAGCTCTCCTTCGGAGGTCCAGCGGGCTAAATCGCCGGTCCGGTACAACCGCCCTTGTTCGGCGAAAGATGCCTTAGCAAACAGCTTTTGGGTCAGCTCTGTCCGGTTCCAGTAGCCACGGCTCACCCCCAGGCCACCGATGCAGAGCTCACCCACGTGACCAGTAGGCAAAATTTGCCCCATGGGATCTACTACGTGCGCCGTCCAGCCCGGCAATGGGCGACCAATGGTAAGCGATTCGCTGCCCGTCACCTGCTTGTAGGTGCTCCATATGGTGGCTTCGGTAGGACCGTAAACATTTTAAACGACCCGATTGGGC
>DMST01000241.1 GCA_003454975.1 Cytophagales bacterium
GATGCCGCCCCTACTCCCGCCCACAAACCGGGTAATGCGCTACCGCCCCAGTCCACCCCCCTACTGCAGCAGCTAGGGTTGCTGGGGCTGGTTCAATCAGCCCCTCACTTACCGTATCATGGCAACCGGGTCTGTTGGGGATCAGATAGCTGGGAGGAGAAGCAGTTTCTCAAAGAGCGCTACCAAACCGGTTTCTTGCTACACCGACGCACCTTCGAAGCCCAGTTGCGTGAGCGAGTAAATCAGCCTACGGCCGTATTGCGGTTCGGATACCGGCTCCACCAGCTGACCCCACAAGGAGCAACCACGGAAGTAGTGCTGCGCACCGAAGAGCGCACTGAAACCTGGCAAGCCCAATGGGTGGTGGATGCCACCGGTCGTAAAGCCTCGGTCTGTAGGCATTGGCAGGTTCAACCCGAGCCAGGAGACCAGCAGATGGCGGCTTTCTTCGAAGTGCCCCTGTCACATTCCGTAGAACATGCGGTGCACATAGAGGCCACCGAAGCAGGGTGGTGGTACCTAACACCGACCCTTTCGGGCACTGCTGACGTGATGTTCTTTAGCCTTCAAGAGAGCTTCCGTTCCTCTTCCGAGGGTCTTATGATCTGGCTCCGCCAAGCCTGGGAGAGCAGCCTCTACATGCAACACCTGATAGACTGGCCGAAGCAAGAAACCGCCATCCAACGGATGCCTGCGGGTACACAAGCACTCCCCCAACCTTATGGTGAGGGCTGGGTGGCCATTGGCGATGCCGCCTATGGATTTGATCCGTTGAGTTCTTACGGGATCACCAATGCCCTGGCGGGTGGTTTCTACGCCGGTAATGCCCTGGCCGATCAGCTTACCGGGCAGCGGAAGGACGCCCTTACCACCTACCGGTACATCGCCGAACAGGCCTTTCATGCCTACGGTAGTGAGCTACCCCTTCACTACCAAAATGAAACGCGCTTTCCTAAAAGTCGCTACTGGACCCAGCGCCTTACCATGGAGGCCGGCTGACCATGAAAGAAGTAGTGGGATGGGTTACCAAAACCAGAAATGCTCAAATGGCTTGGACTATTCTTCACAACCATAATCACTTACCAGGCAGGACCTCGCTTAACTCTTGCATTGCTCTATAAAATACTTTCCGTAGTTAGTGAGTTTGAAATCATCTGTTTGACTTACCTCTGCTGTAATCTCTAATTCCTCTGGATTGAAAGAATCTCCGTCCTCTCCTTTTTCTATTTCAACCGCTGATACTCCTTTATCAATGACGATCTCAGGTTCATCATACTTAATCAATCCTAGTGAGTCCAGATTATCAATATAGATTTTGGCAAAAAGATCATCTAATTCAAAAGACTGTTGGATATGCAAATACCCATAGCTCACCGAATTCACACTGATTTCTTCCGCTTTACTTAATTTAAACCACTCTTGCGTCTTCCAAATTTCAAAATAGGTGGCTCTCTTTTTTACAAATTCATCATACACATGATCTAGTATTTGTGCTTCCAAAGAAGAAAGGTTAGACAAGGTTTTAACCAGCTTTGACTCCAACCCAGACGCAGGAGTTGAACTAATATTCGCGATCAAATTTACCCACTTTTGCTGCAGATTTTCATCCTCTTCCAGGGAGGAGAATTCGATAAGAGGAACTAGGGTTTTCAAATCCAGCCCTCGAGGATCGAGGCCTTTCTTCTCCATTAAATCTGCCGTTTTACTAAAAATCGAAATTTGATTTTTCATCCTTCGGTACCGTACTTTATCGGCAAACAGTTCACTCATTTCTTTCGCAGAAGGACCAAACAGGGTAATCATCAATTTCTCTGTTTTGTCTAGTACCTGCTTCGGCAAATTCAAACCTTGCAATAGCTCCTTCATAAATACCCCATTTATTGCATCACTAATTTCAACGTAAACTATTCATTATCTCAAGGCCACTCCACCTCCACAAACACCTGCAAACTCCTACCCCGTTCAGGGATGCGCGTACCCAAAGGGTAGTAAAGAGCATCGGTAAGATTGCGACCACGAATACCCAGATTGAAGGCAGTGCCCCACATCTGTCCGCGCAGTACCACTTCGCTGCCCAGCAGCCAATAGGCTTCTGCCTCTTGGATACCCCAGATCTGGCTATTGAACCCACTGGGGATGCGTGTAAAGGGAAACACCCGGTCTAGGGAGGTATGCCACACCAGGTTCCACCGTGGACGCAATGGCAACCCCATAGTGCCACGCCAGCGCAAGCGTGCAGGAGGGATACCCAGCAAGGGATCTACCACGGAGCCGAAAAGCCCTGCCTCGGTTTCATCACCACGGAGCCAGGCACCCCCCAGCTGCAATTTCCAGTAGGGTTTGGGCTGTTCACTACTACCCCATCGGTACTGCAGCCACCCCTCTACCCCAAAGGAACGGGCATAGGCTACGTTGCGATAGCTAAAGGTAGTGGGCGGTTCCACTAGCACCTCCGTGATGCGCCCTTGAAAATAAGTAGCCCAAGCCGCCACCTGGTAGGAAAGCGGTCCAGGCCTGCCTTGAAAGGCCACCTCTACCTCATAGCTCACTTCCGG
The DNA here is from genome assembly GCA_003454975.1 of Cytophagales bacterium. GTDB lineage: Bacteria > Bacteroidota > Bacteroidia > Cytophagales > Cyclobacteriaceae > DMST01. The sequence continues at coordinate 2,556 of DMST01000241.1, forward strand.
GGTCAGGTCCGGGTTGCCCTCAAATACTCCACGGCCGCCAAACACTTGCCCTACAGCCTCATCGATGGTAGGAAACCGAAAATATCGACCCAGGCTTAACCGCTGCTGACTGTAGTTTTTGATCCGTGTGAGCTCCAGGCCGCCCGTCATCAGTGCATAGTTTGCCTGGGTGTCTTCTAAGGTGAGCCGGGCTACATCTGCCCGCAGCAAGCCCATTAGCATCCACGGGTCCGCTAGCTGCCGGACTACCTGGGCGTAGCCCCCGGCCTGGTATTCTT
>DMST01000067.1:0-1115 GCA_003454975.1 Cytophagales bacterium
CAGCCCGTCGGCCCAGCCCGGTGAAGATGGGATAGCTCACGGAGACCCCGGCCGACCAGGAGGTATTCTGAAACTCAGTAATGCCAAAGGCCATGGCCTGCGCGTCAATCTCAGAGCCTGCTCCGGCCCGGCCCAGCACCTGATTCAGATTGGCTTGAAACGCTACGGTAGGGAGGTATTGCAGCCGTTGGTTTTGCACCAGTTGCCGATCCACAGCATGTATGTTTTCCAGCAAGGCGCGCTTGTTGGGGTTGAGGCGCTGGCTCTCTTCCACCAGAAATTCAGAAACCACCAGCAGGCTCTGGGGAGTACGGATAAGGCTGGCCACCGGGCCCCGGCTGAAGGCTTCGAACAGATCGTCTTCCAAGGCTACATCGGCAACCTCAAACTCACGTTCCAGGGTATTGGCCAGCAAGGTGTTGAGCTGCAGCTTCGCGGAGATGAGGGTGGTTTGGGCCTCAATCACATTTTGGTTGGCGATGGCCAGCTCTGATTCCCACCGAAACAAATCCGCATTGTTGGAGGCTCCCAGGTTTACCCGGATGGTCGCCAGCTCCTTATTCCGTCGGGTACTGGCCAGGTTCTCTTCCTGAATGATCACGTTCGTTTTCGCCGAAAGTACGTTCAGGTAGGCCGTGTAGGTATCCAGCAACACGTTGAGCACCTCTGCCTCGGTATTGTATTCCTGCGCCTTTTGCAAGTATTGGGTAATCTTCAACCCTGCGATGGCCTGCTCGGAGTAGATGATCTGGGTCAAGGTTACATCCCCGGAGACGGATTGCTCCGCCGTATTTAGAATGGCGCTGGCGCGCTCCGGGTTGATTTGTGAAGCCGTCAGGCCTGCATCCAATGCAGGCAGCAGGTTGGCCCGCACCGTCGTCACGTCCACCCCGCTCAGGGCCAGGTCCTGGTAGCTGATCTGGATGTTGAGGTTGGCTGCCAGAGACTTCTCGGCAATTTCTTCGAAGGTGTAGGTAGGACCGTTGTCTTCCTCCTCCCCAATCAGCGTAGCCGTGAACAGCACCTCAAAGGGAATGGGAAGCTGGATTTTGCGGGCCGTCGCCAGGTTTACGTACAGGCTCTCCTTGGTATCTAGCCGCACGGGCATGGTGGCC
>DMST01000067.1:1171-2759 GCA_003454975.1 Cytophagales bacterium
CTCCCGAGGCGATGTCGTCCACCATGATGGCCAGCTTGCGGGTGGCCTGCGACAGGGTGTTCTCGTTGGCCATGGTCCCCAGCACTCCGTATTCCATCAGCCGGGCGTTACCCGCAAAAGTGGGGATCTGTCGTTCGTTAAGTCCGTCAATTAGTTGCCGGATTTGGGATTCCGTCTGGCTCAGCAGCAGCGTGAAGTACACCGCATCCACCCCTGTGGGCAGCTGAGCCAGTACCTGATCCGCCGAACCTGCTACGGGCAAAATGGATAGCTCCGCCCCCAGGGTTTCCGACAGGGAGTCGACCACGGTCTGGACTTTTGTGGGATTCACCGTAGGGGCCACACTCGCGTCCGACAGCACCACTACGTTTTGGTAGGCATGGATCTGGTTGAAGGCCTGTAGCTCGGCTTCCAAATCGCGGGTTTGCCAAATGTAGGTGAAGTTCTTTTTGCCTGACACGCCGTTGGCGTAGGGAATGTCCTGCAGCCAGGGGTCTACGATGGACAGTCCAATCACGGGGGTGGGCAGGTTATCTTCCATCGCCAGGGCTTTGGTGCTCAGGCTGCCCAAGGCCAGCACCATGTCTGTTTGACCCTGCCATGCGGCGTAGGTGGTTTTCGCAGCGGTAGCGTCGGCGATACTGTATACGGTACCAGCCAGGCTCACCTGCCGGCCAGCCCCCGTGGTGCGGTCAATCTCCCGGATCATTTGACCGATCGCTGCTTCCAGCGTGGGGGTTTGTGCATAATCGGAGAGTACCCCAATGCGGAGGGGTTGGGCCTGTACTGCGGAAAAGCATAGCAGCAAGGCCCCAAAAATTCCTAATCTCATAGACTCATACGTAGGTTTGGGTAATCAAAGGGTGCTCCATCACGAAACGGGGTTCCGCGGCAGCAGGGACTCAGTAATTGTACAGACGAAGATCGCACGGACAGTACCTTTATCATACCCTATTTATGTTGTGTTTTGGTCATGTTTGCGGCGCAAACAACGCCTCTGCCTCCGTCTATACCCTGGGCCTCTTGGTCAATTGAACAAAAGAAGATGTGAATTGACTGATTCCCTTGGTTGACGCAATTCGGTTAAAGATGATAAACCGGAGGGGTTCAATCCCTCAACATATGTTGAGAAAGGTGGCCCTGAATTGTCTTTTATAGTATTTTAACCCCATCGTACACATCCATTCCTCCTGCGTAACGCTGAAGCATGAAAGCCTCCCTTACCGAATTTATTACCAAGCGTGTCAATCGGCCCAATGAACAGGAGATTGAAGAAATCCTTGGAATCTTCGAGATGAGAAATGTTGCTAAGGGAACGCTTTTGAAAAAGCCCGATACGGTATGCGATTTCCTGGCGTTTGTGGTGTCAGGCAGTGTGCGGGCCTTCGTCATGAAGGAAACTGGGGACGAAATCACGGAGTATGTCACCCTGCCCAATAACATCGCAACCGATTTGATAAGTGTGCGTACCGGGATCCCTAATGCCATTGCCATAGACTGCCTGGAAGACTCTACCCTGCTGGTGGCAGCACTGGCCGACTATTTCCCCCTACTCGACAGCAATTTGACCCTCAATATTATCGTTCGG
>DMST01000026.1:0-503 GCA_003454975.1 Cytophagales bacterium
GGTAGCTATAGTGTACCTGCGCATAGGCCTGGTGGGTGTGGGTATTGAGCTCACGCAGGGGCGGTTGTCCCACGTCGTACCCAAATACCACGTTGGCACCCCGGGGGTCGAACAAGGGCTGCGTGTCTATCTCTCGGAATCGGTCATAACCCACCCGAACGAAACCCACATGGGGCGTACTGTCTGCCGGATGCCAGTAATATTTGGCATCCACAAAGTCATGCTGCTTGCGTCTACGATAGGTAGTGCTGAGAGAACCCGGCACCAAAGCGCGGTTGAAAGGCCGATCGAAGGCCTGCACCGTCCGGTGCAGCTGCGCCTGTACTTCCAGTCGGTCAGACTGCCATTTTACGTAGCCCGTGAGTCGGCTGGGATATTGGTTGACGCGCACTTCTGTCACCTCAGTAAGGGGCAGTAGTGAATCGCCGATGTAGTATGGTGCCACCTGATATGGCTCGGTTTGAGGGTATAGCGGTATGCCGGCTCCTTGGCTGGTATAGCCA
>DMST01000026.1:545-2863 GCA_003454975.1 Cytophagales bacterium
CCAGTACAAGGATCCGTCGGCGAGGGGAATCCGGCTCTGGGCGGACACCGAAGCGGTAGGGCCGCTTCCACCTTGTACCTGTAGAGTGGTGAAAGCCGACTGGGTGCTGCCGTACACAATGCCGTCCTGCCGGGAGGTAAGATGAATGGCCCCTCCGTAGCCGCTACGGTTGGGCTGGTCTAGCGGACTGGCCGCCACAAACTCCACTTGCTCGATGAAATCCAGCGAAATGGATTCCAATGCGTGGCTCAGGTCGGCTTGTTGGGTAATGGGGTGGCCGTCCAGAAATACGGTGATGGACGAGCTGCGGTCTCCCAGCTGCCCGCGAAAGGCGGCTGGAAAGCCCCGCTGGGTACCCAGGGTTAGAAAACCGGGGGTTAGCTCCACTAAGTCCATCAGGTGTCGGGCGCCCAGCACTTGAATGTCCTGCCGGGTATAGGCCGTCACTGAGGCCGGAGCCTCCTCCCAAGGAGTCCAGTCACCCGTGTAGTGAACCTGTTGGGTGAAAGGATCGTGGTATTGTAAAGGATTGAGGTCTAGCTCATTCTGAATAGATCGCATGGCATTCATGAGCATGGCCCGTCGGTCACCGTCGTAATATTCCAGGTACGAGTCCCAGTTGGCCTCTTCCAACAGTTGCCCGGCATTGCGGGTGGTGCGGGCCCAGAAGTCAATTTTCGCCAGGATCTGTTCTTGTTCGTACTGAAACCGGTTTTCCTGGTATACCCGTAGCTGGGTGAGCAACCATTTGATCTCCACGGCATCGCTCAGCTTGTTTTGGTCTACCTTATTCTGGTAGTCCTCCATGTGCTTCAAGGCATTCCAGGGGCGCCTGCTGTTGGACTCTACCAGGATTTCCTGGATCACCTCTTCGGTTAGTTGATCTTGCCTGCCTATTCGTTTTTGAGCCAGGGCAGCGGTCCCCAAAGCCCAGCACAAAAGGAAAAGAACAACTCGGGTATTATTGGGGTGAAGACGAAGTTTCATGATGTCGAATGCTTAGGGCTAGATGATTTAAGTCGAATCGCCAGGCCATGACCTGCTTGTTGTCTACCGAATACACCACCTTTTGCTGAGGGTCGATGTACATATCTACACAAACCGAATTGTGCTGTTCAAACACGTAGGTGCCTGCGCTGAGGTCTTCCAGGTTGTACAGCAGGATGCGCTTGCGGTCGTCGGCAATGGCCAGGTAGTTGCTGGCATGTGCCAGGGCGGTCACCTCCCCGCCAAATTGAGAGGAGCTTACTTTGGGCAAAGATTCTACACGGCGGTGCCATCCGGTACCGCTCTTTACGTGTATGCTGCCGTCAGACATAACGGCGATGGCCTCCTGGTTGCCGTGATAAAATAAGGAGCGGATATAAGCGCCACCGGTTTCCTTTAGTCGGGTGCTGTCCACTTGGTTAAGGCCATCGCGGATATCCCACGTTTCTACTACGCCCTCCAGCGTGCCAGCTAGCAGGGTTTGCCCGTTCGGATGCACGGTTACGGATCGGTATTTTTTTCGGGTAGATCCTTCTGCCTCATGGAGGAGTACCAACGTATCGTTGGCATAGGACCACTGGGTAAGTTTGCCGTCGTACCCTACTGCCAATATCTGCTGTGCATTCGGGGCCCAGGCAATATTGCTGATCCAGGCGGTATGAGCGTCCGAAGCCTCGTAGAGCTGCCGCAGAGAATCGGCCACGCCAAATTCTCGCAACCGGAGCTCACCCGATAGGTTGCCGAAGGCTTCCCAAGGCTGGCTCGGATGCCGGCTCAAGGTCTGCCAGGATTTATGGATGTCATCCATGGGCAGATCGGCGGTAAAAGGGAAGCTACCGGACCGCATGTAGCCGTTGGTAGTCACCAGCGATATGTGGTTGCCCACGCCGTCGATGCCCGACCACTGGTCTCCACCAGGGCCCATACTGAAAACGGAGGGCTCCCAGGTAAACAGGGCCGAGGCCACTTCATGCAGGCCGGCAAACAGTTGTGGGTGCCACCGGGGTGCCCCGATGGTGGAATCAGTATAATAGCCATAAGCCAACATGATGTTGTTTTGGGCCGAATCCAGATCGATGTAGGCTTGCTGCTGGGCTTTCAACGATAGCGAGCTAATGAGGGCTTGCTTTTTCAGCCGTTCTGCATTGGACTGCTGCAGCTGAGCGTACTCGGCGGCCTGCTCGCTCTCCACGCGTGCGCTGTCGGCCCGTATTTTCTGCTCAATCGCGCGCTCTTCACTTGCCAGAGCACTCTGTTGTGAGGATATGGCATCTTGCCGGGCCTGCCACGCCAGCCTTGCGGACTGTTCGGCGTCGGCTCGGGCCGCCTTT
>DMST01000026.1:2909-11656 GCA_003454975.1 Cytophagales bacterium
TGGGCTTCGGCCACTCCCTGCGCTTCTAAGGCTGCATCTGCCGACTGCTCGGCTTGCACTTGGGCTTCCTGCGCCTTTTGGCGGGCAATATCAGCGTCATGCCGCTCCTTTTCTGCCAGCTCCGTCTGCTGTTGTGCAATAGCTTGCTGATCCAACGCCCACCAAGCTAAAGCCAGTGAGGAAAGGGCCAGTAAAATATAGAAAGCTGCCCGGCGCCGTACCCTGCGTAGTTTACGTTTTTGCAGGTAGACCTGATAGTCCTTCTCTGCCCGCATGCGCAGTTCACTCACGGCCAGATAGGTAAAGGCCAGGCCATAGTGCCCCCCATTGCGCTCGGCCCAGCCGGCCGTAGGGCGTTCTTGGTCGCGCCACTCGATGGCAAACCCCAGGGCATTGCCATGGTATAGAAATCCGCCCCGCTCTGGATGGGCAAAGTCCTCAGCCGTTGCCAGGAGTTTTCGGTAAAGGGTAGCCCCTTCGGCCTCGGCCTGCAACCAGGCTTGTAGCCGGTCCCATACCCGCATTAGGCTCTCGTGGGAGATGTCCAGCACGCTATTCTCGGTGAGGGCACCTACCGAGGGTAATAGGAAAGAACGGCCCGGTTTGCGGAACACCTCCAGCACCTGTATGATGGCCTGCACGGGTACGTTTTTTTCTCCCAATGGCCCCACATGTTTTAGGTCCTGGTACGGTTTCATGCCCAAGGGATCCTGCTGCTGGTTTACGTACCCTTCCAGCGCTTCCGTGGTGGCGGGGTCCGGTGAGCAAGGGTCCCAAGTAAGACCTTCTACTAGCTTAGCCAGTGCCTGGGGCCTACGGACGCCCCGGCCATCTTCTTCTACTACGGTGAGGGCTTGGAATAACCGACGAGCCACGGTCTGGTGGTATTCGTCCAGCTCCTGATAGGCCTCGTTGGCGTGGTCAGAAAGGGCGTGCCGCAGCGTGCCGGCAGCTTCGTAATGCAGGATGCTCAGGGGAGGTTTTTCAGCAGAGCCTTCCGTCTCTTGCAACCACACTTGCATGGTCCGCATCATAGCATGTTGCAGGATGGGCAGTTGGTCCATCTGGTTGTCCAGATCAAACATCACGCGGTTGATCAATACCTGTTGGAAGGGAATCTGAAACGCCTTCAGTGGCTTCACAATCACCTCCCTCAGTTGGTCGTGCGTCATGCGGGGGATGAGATACTGCCCCTCATTGATGGCCTCAGGGAGCCCCTCAAACTCCGTGCAATCTCCCAAAAAGTCTGACCGCATGGTGAGCATGACGTAGACGGGGAGCTTGCGTTGGCGGGTGGCCTGCAGCAGCAGGTCAACAAAGATGGAAGCCAGGCTACTATCGGTACGGGTGATGCGCTCGTTTTTGCGAAAACGAAAGATCTCCTCAAACTGGTCTACCACAATGAGCAATCGCTCCCAGTGGGCCAGCTCCATCTCCTCTATGGTGTTGACCAAGCCCAGGGAAGACCGCTTGAGTTGTGCCAAAATGTAGGGCTCGCTATCTTCTGTCTCCAGGTCTAGTAGGTCCAGGCTATCCAGTTGCTCGGCCAGCCGTTGCAGGGGGCGGTCTTCTGGCCGTAGCGTCAGTATCCTCCAGGAAGAGTCTTCTTGTGTCGTGAGGCGGGGCAGTACCCCTCCCTTTACCAAAGAAGATTTGCCACTGCCCGAGGTGCCCAATACCGCAATGAACCGGTTGGTTTGCAGCTTTTCCAGAATATCCGCTATCTGCTGGTCGCGGCCATAAAAACGGTCCGCTTCCTGGGGCTCAAAAGCACGCAGCCCGGGAAAAGGATTTACCAGCGTTAAAGTACTGTTCATGCTTCGGTTGCGTTTAGATCGTCCAGAAAAGGTTGCAGGGTGGCTTCGGTGATTTCCTCCATGCCGTTCATGATGTGGAAGCTTCCCGAAGAGAAATCGAGCTTGTCTTCGTCCTCTGGAGCAGCCAACACAATTCCCCGGGCTTTCAGGGGCATTTTCCGTTCACTGCTGTGTTCTTCCAGGAAATCGTTCAGATCATCTATCAGGTCTTCCGCCCAATATTCGTCTCCCTCTCCCCAGTATACCAGCACCGATTCATTGCTCAGCAACGCCTTCTCGTGGTATTCTTTTTGCAGACTACCGTCCTTTTCCCATCGGCTTAGGCGTACCTCGTAGCCCATCCCATCCAGCATCTTTTTCAGTTGCTTGGCACCGGCCTTATCCTCCTTCTGGCATACCACATACACATAGCGGACGGAGGGTTCCATGGTTTCGGCTACCATCAGGGGTTTTTCTAGGGTCGGGGTGGTAGCCTTCCGTTCCTCCTCTATCTTTTCCAGCCGTTTCAGGGCATTGTTTTTAAAGGTCTCAATGGTGCCCGTCATCAGTTCAGCCCCCATCTGTAAGGACTCTTCGTTCTGCCATTTGAACAAAAAATCCCGCTGTGGCGGGTCCATCAGGTCATCCGTTTCGTCGTGGGCCTGGTCCAGAATAGCTTTCGGAATCCACACAAAGCGGGGCATACCGGTTTCCTGGCTAGCCTCGGCAGCCAGCTGGTTTTGTAGCCGGGCCATGGCATCATAGAATTCACCGAACAGATGCAGGCTAAGGTCTGCCTTACCCAACTCCTCGGCTATGGCCATTTTGCGTTCGGTCATGCTGCCATTAAACTCCTGGTGTGGCAATACATCGTAGCCCTGGGCCGACAGTTCCCGCTTCACGGTTTGGTAGTATTCCGATAGATCGGGTGGGGGTAGGGCCAGGTACACCTTTGGCTTGTCCTCCGAAATGGGAGTCACCTCTTCCGCTTCCAAGGTGCGCATCTCGTCTAACATCTGGCGGATATCCTGCGCCAGATCATCCAGAATGAGATAGTAGTCCGTCTTCGTTTCGGGGTACATAGACCGATCAAACTCCCGAATGCGGTCGTTCTGGTCTATTTTATAGAAGGAATATCCCGTAGCGTCGCGTACTTCAGGCGGAAACTCATCTGCTGGCCCCAAGGGTGTTTTCAGTACTTTAAACACCCGGAACTTGTTTTTTACTTTGATCCCCCCATTCGTCTCGGCGTGTTTTACAAACTCACTCAGCTCACGGGTACACCATTCGGAGCGTACATAGCGGGGCGAAAGAATAGATACCAATACCGCTGATTTGGGCAAGTTGTCGTGAATTTCGGCGGTAAAATCATCGTTTTGCCGCAAGCCCTTATTGTCTCGCCAAATGTTGGGGCGTTCGCCCAGGTATTTCGACAGGCGCGACGAAAGGTTCTGATGAAACTCACTGATCCATTGGAAATTATCCTCTTCGGAGAAGGGTTCATTATCCAGGTGGGAGTAACTAATGAATATGTCGTTGGGGTAAGATTCGGCTATGGCTTCCATCCCAGGTAGTTTTTTCGGTTACTAAATCCGCGCCAGGTGGCGGGTCCTTCCAGGTTATTTATTGGCTGGGACAGCCTTGCAGTTCTGGCTCTCCTTTTAGCCGTGGGCAGGCATCTTCCCAGTCAGTCACCCGATCCCGATCCATATCGCGGGAAAAGCTAATGGGCCTAATGGACAGGGTGATTTCATGGCTGTTGCGGTAGGCCTCGGGCAAACTGCCTTGGCTGCCAAACCGCACCAGGCCTACACTATAGCCCATGCGTACTCCTTCCATCAGGGTATATTCTATTTGACCATCCAGGCTTTCCACTCCGGACAGGGCCAGGCCTACGCCCAGGATGTGGCCCAACTGTAGCTGAGCTTGTAGATCGGCACGGACAGGGCGGGTAGGATCTACGTGTACCTGGGCTACCGTTTGTACGGCTAGTTTGTCCTTGATCGAGAACCGACGGCCCAGCACTCCCACAAAGGCTACCGGAAATCGTTCACTTTCTTCCGTAGCGAAGGGTCCGAAATGGAAAACCGGTATGCTGATGCCGCCCCAGCCTTGGGGACCGGTCAACATAAAGCCCACCTGTGCTTGTGGCCACCGTTGGGCTACCATCTCCTCTTCAAAAATGTGGTCGCCCGGATCCAGCACCGGTACATTTTGCAGGGTCCGTTGCTGAAACAGGGCGCCACCGCTTAGGCCTACTGAGAACAGGTACTTTTCGTGTACGGGTAGGTGGTAGGCTACCTGCAGGCTAGCGCGTGTTTGCCGGCGGGCGGCAAGTCGGGTGTGATGCACCTGCATGCCCAGGGCCAGTCGGCGGCCGGGGATGCCCGTTTGCAAAGCAGCGCTGTATTGCACCGGAGCGTTTACTTCCAGCGGGTGTTGCCATTGCCAACGGCCAGCCAGCACCACTTCCGGATTAGGGTGTAACCCCACACTGGCAGGATTCTGGTACCAGAGGGTCTGTTGTATTTGGTTGTATGCCAATGACTGGCTGTACAAAGTGGGAGTGGATAGCGCCAGACAGACGCCCCAGCAGATCAATCGATAGTGGATTACTTTTTTCATAGGTGGGATCGATTAGCGTTGGATGATCAGATAATTGTACACTTCATTGCGTTCGGTATCGCCGTAGGCAATTCGGAAATAATAGGTGCCGTTGGGCAACTCGTTACCGGCCATGGCGCCCACATTGGACGTGCCCAGAAAAGGATCTTCATTAGAATAGGGGCTGGCGTAATACACCGCTTCCCCTTGTGCATTGTACACCGTTACCTGAGAGCCCACGCCGTCCAGTCCGCTTAGAATCCAGGTTTCGTTTAGGCCATCTCCATTTGGGCTAATGCCTTGGGGAATCTCCACATCGATAAACCGAATCTGGATTTCTTCTCCCAGCAACTCACCGTTGTAGGTGGCCGAAATTTGCGCCTCTCCGGCCTCCGTCGGGCTGTACATGGTCGTTATATAAGCAGCCAGACTATCTACATATTCTGCGGTGCTAGATGCCAAGAGACCTCCGGTGGACTGCACCTGTACGGTGCCTGTATGATTGCCCAAGGGAACACCCGTTTCGTCAATCAGCGTTACTCGTATCAGGGTACTATCCGCCCTGCCCGTGCCCCGTTGAGGCAAAAACAGCATGTCGGTGTCTACTGTGATGGTGCTAAGTTCCAGACTTACGCTTGGGTTGACCAAGTGAACGGTTTCGGTATTGGTTAGTACTTTCCTTTCTACCTCCGCCTGTAGGGTTACCGCCCCCGTATCTCTGCCGGCCACCAGGGTCACCTCGTGTATGCTATCGTTGATGCGAACCGGCTGCGAGAGCACCCGGGCCAGGGGTGGGGTAATGGGTAGGAAGGCTACACTATCCGAGAGGTAGGCGGTGCCTGCGGTATTCAGTAGCACAATCCGGACGGTGGTTTGGTTTACCCCGTTGGCAAGCAGGGTAGTCTGGTCTGCTACCAAATAGGAGTTTTCCAGACTGAGGGGGGCGGGGCGAAATACGACCGTTGCCGTTTGGGAGATGGCTTCCCCGTTTACATTGGCAGACACCGTGGCCGTACCGGCCGTGATGCCCGATACCAGCACGCCGCTATAGGTGCCATCTCCATGGTCTGTTAGCGGTGTGGGGGAAATAGCCCCCAAGGTAGATTGGGCCCTTACCGTGGCCCCACCAGTAGATAACGGTGTTCCTTCCGTATCTACCAATTGTATGGTGAGCAGAGCAGAATCTATTCCATTGGCTACCAGGGCATTGGCAGATAAGGTGATGGAAGTTTCTGAAGCATCAATAGGAACCTGCGAGAAACCCCAGGCGGGTAGAAGCAATAGGACATAGCTCGCGCTATGCCACTTGCGTTTTAGGATCGCAAATAGCCATTTCATTGGGTGTAGATTTGTTAGTTTCGGGGTTAGGAGCCCGAATTTTATTGGTTATACTTTCTTCCCGAACCTAGACCACAAATTCATTCGGTTTTGGTCCGGTAAACTCGCCAAAGCGGGTAGCACATTTCATACTGGGTGTGCTTTGAATATGAGTAACAATTTCCGGGGTTTTGTCACAGAAAACAAAAGGGGTTTCTGCATGATTCCTTACCTGATTGTACACGCTCTTAGTGTATTTAGGTTTTAAGGTGCTGAATGTCAATGATTTAAAGGTGTTGTTGTACAGCGGAGTGGCTAGTATTTCAAAATATTTCATCTGGGTAAAACCATGAAAACAAGACCGTGCGTACTCCTTTTTAGGGGGTGAAAATGCAATAACTGCATGCGGTTTTAGGCCTAGGTTCTATTTAGTTTTGCGTTGAACCGGTGCTTCCGAAATGGACCGAAAGTCCAAAAGGAAAGGCTTTTGTTGTAGGGTCGAAACAACCTCCTATTCTTCCTCTTACAATTTATCGGTATATTATCACTCAACTACGCACCCATGAATCATACACTAACCGAAGAGCAGGTATTGCTTTTTGAGAATGCAGGTAATCAGATCATGCACCTAACGGCACTCAACGTACTTGTGCTTTGCCTGCGGGGTGATGTAAGCGAAGACGATTTCAAAGAGGCCAATATCACCTTGATGAACTTGGGAAGGGAACACCAAGTAAAGTGGGTTATCATCAATGAACTGGAATTAAGAAACATTCCCACGCGGGCCCGACTTTGGCTTACTACTAAGTTCATGCGTACGGCAGAAGCCAAAGAAGGCATTAAGGACTTGCATGGATTTATTGTCATAAAATCGGCGAGTCGTTTTGCTACTACCCTCACCAAGGTGATGCATCAGGTGGCAACCCGTATGACCGGAATAAAATTCCATTATCATACGGACCTGCAAGCAGCGATTTCGTTTGTTGAGCGGCAATCTCACTATGCCCGATGAAGACCAAAAATCCTCTAGGAAAGGGCCAAGAACCACACTGATCGTAACATTGCAGAAATAATAAATTAACATTAGTGTAGTTCCCTGTCTTAAAAAAGCTTACCTTTTTTGCTATAAGCTATTTAGACAAATGGAGTGGGCTACACTGACACGTGAAAAGGTATTTTACAATCGGGATAATGAACTTTTTCATTTTCCCGAGCAAGAAGCCTTGATGATTTGTCCGATAGGTAAGGTGTTGCCCGATACCTTCATCGAAGCCAATCGTAAGATGTTGGAGCTGGGGCGGAAGTATCAAGTTCGCTACCTTATTCTCAATGAAACACAGCTTCTCAGTATTCCTACCAACGCTCGTAGTTGGCTGATGGTTAACTTCTTACGTAGTTATGAAGTGCGGGAAGCCATGCAAGCATTGGAAAAGATTGTGGTAGTGAAATCCACCAACCTAATGGCGGCTACTCTTATGAAGGTGCTGCACGGTATCGCTGGCCCTTTGTTAGGTACTACCTTTATTTATTTTGCTACCGAAGAGGAAGCACTCACTTTTTTAGAGGGTGAGACCATTCAGTAGCTCTTCAAAATATCCTATTGCCACTCGGTGGCTAGCCATCCTTCTTTCTCTATCGTACGGACCCGTTTTAGTCTTAATTCTTGCCCCAATTTGTGTAGGGGCTCCGCGTCTTCTACTCGATATCCACTCAGCAACAGCCGTCCGTTTGTGCGTAGGTACCTTTTCAGTTCGGCAAAGCTTGCCCCAATGGCTTGGGCATTCAGATTGGCCAGCACCACATCGTAAGATCGTTCTACTTCGGTAGGATCGGCTACGAAGAAATGGACCCCGTTAGGTAGGTTCAATTTCGAATTCAGCAGTGCCACCTCGATGGCCCACGGATTGTTATCGAAGCCTTCTACGGTGCCTTGGGTATGGCGATCGGCCAGTAAGGCCAGTATGCCCGAGCCCGTGCCTACATCCAGTACAGTTTGATCACTCCAGGCCTGCTGCATGATCCAGTCTACACACAGGGCGGTGCTAGGGTGGTGGCCCGAACCGAATGATAACTTCGATTCTATGACCAAAGAAATCGGGGCAGTAGGTTCCGGAGGCTGCTGCTGATTACGGATGTATACTTTGCCTTCGGCCAGCCAGATGGGTGGGTGTTGGTCTTCCTCGGCCGGAGACCATTCTCCTACGCTGGCTGCTTGTTTTTGAAAGGCCACTCCGTATTGCTGACTTAGGGGTAACAGGGCTCTTTCGTCAAATAGATCAGCGGGTACGTAGGCCCTCAATCCCTCATCACTTTCCCAAAAGCTTTCGTAGCCCAACAAGGATAGCTCAGCAATCAACACCTCGGCTAGCTGCTCGCGCAAACCGGGAAATAATATCTCGATGGTTTTCACAACTACAAAGGACGGAATTTAGCCAAAGACCCAAAAGCGACGCGGTGAATCAGAAGCTATTCTATGCCTTAAGATGCCCGGTATGGAGTACAAGCCACTTGTGAGGAACGCTAATGCCGCTAACCGCCGGACAAGTGCCATCCGGGGAGGTGTCTTGTCAATTCCATCGCCTTAGGGAGTACCTAGTCACTAGTTTGGTACAGCCTGTTCCGTTTTTGAGGTGTTCGCATGGGTAGCTGGAGGCATTGTCATATTTTGCCGCCAAATTATCGACGAGGCATGGAAAAATACCGCGCAGTCCTGTTTGATATGGACGGGGTCATTGTAGACAATCATCGGTTTCATGAAGAAGCCTGGATTGACTTCTGCAAACAATACGGCATCCACCTGACGGCCGAAGACTACAAGCTCCGCATCAACGGTCGCACGGTAACGGAAGTGGTACAGTTCGTTTTTAGTGGCCGGGCCCAGGCGATTACACCGGCGGAGGTGAAGCAATACAGCGAAGAAAAGGAGGCCGCCTATCGCGCCTTGTATGGTCCGCACTTAGCACGTACACATGGTTTGCTTCCCTTCTTGGACCGTCTCAAAGCCGCCAATATCCCCATGGCCGTGGGTAC
>DMST01000026.1:11692-16896 GCA_003454975.1 Cytophagales bacterium
CTACCTCGGCCCCCACAGCCAACGTAGAGTTCACGTTGGATGGCCTCGGCATTCGCCATTACTTCCAGTCCATCATCGATGAGAATGGGGTAACCAAGGGCAAACCCGAGCCAGAGATTTACTTGAAATCTGCCGCTGCCTTGGGCATTCCTGCGGAAGATTGCCTGGTGATCGAAGACGCACTCTCTGGCATTAAAGCTGGCCAAAATGCTGGTTCCGGTGTGCTGGCCATGGCTACTACCCATACCGAGGAAGAGCTCCGCGCGGTACATCCTACCGGTATTGCCCCGGATTTCACTCAGCTGGTATTTGAAGACTGGTTCGATGCCTAAACCAATGGCCCATCCCAAGCCCTGAAAATTCGTTAGCCTTGTATATGAAAGGAAAACTCATTGCCCTCCTTCTTCTTTGTTCTGCGTCCTTGCTTGCCCAGCCTCAAAACAATACCGGTGCGCTGCGCATCGCCAAACTGAAGTATAATGGCGGTGGCGACTGGTACGCTAACAAAACGGCCCTCCCTAACCTCATTGAGTTCTGCAACCGCAATTTGGGGATGCAATTGGCCCCGCAAGAAGACGTGATCGAGGTAGGCAACCCTGAGCTGTTCCTGTACCCCTACGTGTATCTCACGGGCCACGGCAACGTGGTGTTTTCCGAGGCCGAGGCCGAAAACCTGCGCAATTACCTCATTGCGGGTGGTTTCCTGCATATCGACGACAACTACGGCCTCGATCCCTTTATTCGGCTGGAAATGAAGAAGGTTTTCCCCAACCTGGACTTTGTGGAGTTGCCGTTCGATCATCCCATCTATCAGCAGCGCTTCACCTTCAGTGAGGGTTTGCCCAAAGTGCACGAGCACGACAGCAAGCCGCCGCAAGGTTTCGGCATTATGTACCAGGGCCGCTTGGTGTGCTTCTACTCCTATGAGAGCGACTTGGGCAATGGCTGGGAAGACCGCCGGGTATACAACGACCCCGAAGAGATACGCCAACAGGCCCTACGTATGGGCGCCAATATCATTGCTTTCGCCTTTACTCAGAACTAGTAGTCGGCCCTTCGGCAGGCTCAGGGACCGATTTTCGAAGTTCGAGATTGGAAGTTCGAAGTTGGATTTTAGACGCTAGATAAGGGGATACACAATGTCCTCCGGGATGAATGTAGATGGATAGTGCGCAAAGAACTTAATGCTAAACGTTAGGTTTTGAGTTTTCTTAACAAGATTCCCGTCGTGTCCTTTCCTGATATAGGTTGACACAAATTAGATTATTAAATGTCAACAAACACACACAAGCTAAGTCACCGACGGTTTAGCGAATCGGTGAAGCGTAGTGTTATCAAAGATTTGGATAATGGTTTACTTCGGGTTATAGATATCGTTCGCTCTTATAGCGTTCACCCCCAAACGGTGTATAATTGGCGGGAGAAATATTCGGTACATTATCAACGCAAAACACGACTCGTAGTGGAGAAACGCAGCGAAGGCACCCAGAAACAAGCATTAGAATCTCGGATAGCAGAATTGGAGGCGGCCTTGGGTCGCAAACAGATGGAACTGGATTACAAGAATAAGCTGATCGAGTTGATGGGAGAGGAGCTGAAGATGGATCTCGAAAAAAAGGGCGGACAAACTAACAACTAACAACTCATAACTAATAACTAATAACTCTCCCCCTCCGCTACAAGTCAACCCACCCGTCCTTATAGGCCTTGAGGACTAGTCCAGCCGTATTTCGGACGTTAAACTTTTCTACCAGGCTCTTGCGGTGGCCTTCCACCGTGCGCGGGCTAATGAATAGCTTCTCCCCAATCTCCGCCGTTGTCTGCTCTTGGCAGATCAGATCCAGGACCTCCTGTTCGCGGCGCGTGAGTACCTGGCCGAAGTCCAGTGTGGGCGGTTTCTTGTTCTTGTGCTTCACACTCTCTAGCAGCGCCTTGCTGGTTCGCTCGTTGAAGTAGTAGCCCCGATCCACCACGGCCTTCAGGGCGGCGTGCAGCTCGTCCGCATGGGCATCCTTAAGCAGGTAGCCGTGCACCCCCTTCTCCATCAGATGGGCCATCATGCGGTCCTCGTCTATCATCGTCAGGATGATGATTTTCATCTCTGGGTGGCGCTCCCGCAGCCAATCTGTAGCCTCCATGCCGTCCATCTCGGGCATCTTCAAGTCCAGCAGCACCACATCTACCTCGTGCTGGCTCAGCAGGGCTTGCAGCTCCTTTCCGTGGGCCGCCTCGGCCACAACCTCTAGGTCATCATAGGTTTCCAAGATGCTGCGGAGCCCTTCCCGAAATAGGGCGTGGTCGTCGGCTAGGATCATGCGGATCATGCGGGGGTAGGTTTAGGGGTGGGAAACTGCAAGGTAAGCGTAGTGCCCTTTCCGGGCGCACTGTTGATGTTGATGGTGACCTCTAGCGGGGAGGCACGGCTTTCCAGGGTACGCAGGCCCATGCCGCCCTGGCCGTCCGGTCCCTTCACTTGGTTGGGGTCAAAGCCTATACCGTCATCGGTAAAGGTAAGCACCGTTTGGTCTCCCTCTGTACGGGCGGATAAGGTGAGTTCTTTGGCTTGCGCGTACTTGAGGGCGTTGCTCAGCATCTCCTGCACCATGCGGTACATCCGCAGACTGTCTTCAGCAGGTAGGGTAGGGAGGGCTTCCAGCTCCGACGTCACGGTTACCTGCCCGGTTTCAGTAACCTTCTCGGCCAAGTTCAACAGGGCTTCTTTTAGGCCCATGGTTTCCAGGATCACCGGCTTCATGTCCTGCGCAATGCGCCTCACCCCGGTCAGGGTCTCGCCCAGCAGCTTATCCGCTCGCTCGGCAAACTCATTGGCTTTCTCCTTCCCTGCTAGCCGCTGTACCTGCTGTACGTACATGCGCGTGGTGCTGAGCATGGCACCCACCCCATCGTGTAACTCCTGCGCAATCCGCTGCTGCTCTTTCTCCCGGGTTTGGTCGGCTGCTCGGAGGAGCTCCTTTTGGTATTGCTGCTCGGCTAAGCGCATGGCTTCTTGTTGGCGGTAAAGTCGGCGTTGGTACAGTACAAAAAAGACAATAAGAAGTACCATTAAACTGAAAATGAGGATCGTCCCGACGATTAAAATACCTTCGCTATTTATTTCCTCGGTTACCTCCATAATGCATATGCAATGACAATGTTTTTGATGATATTAAGTGATCTGTTTATTGATCCCATTGTGTGATATAAATCTTGGTATTCAAAATTCTTTACAAGAGGTAGTATTGAATAAAGAAAAAGGAACGTGCCTGCGGAATATAGTAGAAAAGCAGTACTTATAACCCAGCCTTGATTATTGAACAAAGGATTTAATCTAGGATGGATCAGGATGAAAATATAATATGACAAGCATGAAATAATGATAAATAATCTTGTGGATGTAATTATTTCGATATTCGGCTCTGGTTGTAATTGCAGATTAGTAAAAAGTACTATATAAAATATTAAAATTATAAAAGCGGTGTAGAGGAAATACTTTATCCTATTGTTAGAAATGATTAGGATGAAATAGATGAATAAAAAAGATGTATCGGATATAGCATAAAGATTGTTCCAGAAGTAATTATTCCGTTCAATTATTTTATAGTACCACCCAATGACGTCCGTGTACAAAATGCTTGCGCAGATAATAAATAATACCCATTCATGTATCTTCCGAATCTTCTTGAAGAAGACGAAAATATAAATGGCTGGTATTATTGAGACAGTAGATAGGTTTCCTAGTATTGCGTATATTTCCTGCAAATTCATGCAGGAAATATAGCAAAAAATATGAGTTATAAGGCGTTAGCAGTCAGGTGGGCACCAGTGGGTAAACTCTTGGTATTTAATTGGTTGGGACTGCCCCAGAGAATTTGTTTCAGGAGATTCAAGGTGGTAAAATGTAGTTATGTTTAAATCTGGCCCAATATCCGGCCTTGTGTCTACGCCAAAATGAAAACTAATTTTCTTTGACTTTGGAATATTTTCTTTAAAATACTTAAAGTCATTAGAATTGGAGTATGGTAATGTATCTCTATATTCGAATCCTTCTAACTTATATATTTTCTCTTCACCGTTTTCTTCATCAATATATCTTAGGTGTTTATATATGTTAACGGTTTTGCTTGGTTTTCTGTCTTCATCTCCCCAAAGATTCAGGAGACCATCTATGGTAGTACGGGGTATGTCACCTTCAAAAAGAAATGATAATCTTGAGGACCGGGGAGAAATTGGTGGTTTTGACCCTAAATCCAATTCGTAACATTCATTCTCGGTCAAGTTGTTTATCCAAAGAAATAGTTTTAGAGAGCCGCTGGTACGATCACTTAGGCCAAATTTTAGGCCTACTCTATTTAGCTCGTTGGCGGATATTTTTGCCTTTAATGTTGATAAATCGTCATCTCGGAGAGTGAAATGAGTTCTAAGATTCAATATCCTTTCTGGATGAAAATCTCCAGGACTGACTTCGAAAACAGAATTCAAAATGTGTTGATTAGGTCTTGAATTAATGAAGTTTTTCCAAGCCTCAATTTTTTCTAGCTTCGTCATTGATTTGTATTTAAGGTTTGATTTCTGGAATATCGCTTTATTTCAATATTAAAATCAAGTCCATCCATTCTATACCAGGCATTTCACTTTGACTCCCCGTACTTTCCCGGGGTATAGGATTGCGGGTGTGGCTACTAAATAGGTAGGGGTAGGTGGCGAACAATAAAAAAACCGACCCTCCAAGGAAGGTCGGTTTTGCAATATTGATCGGTGAAGCTCAGGCTTACTCCGCAGCGGCGATGGGCTTTTCCAGGTCCTCGCCTTTGATCTTGGCGCGGATCTTGGCCTCCAGTTCGTCCATCAGCTCGGGGTTGTCCAGGATCAGATTTTTCACCGCGTCGCGGCCCTGGCCTAGCTTGCTGTCCATGTAGCTGAACCACGAGCCGGACTTCTTGATGATGGCCAGCTCTACGCCCAGGTCCAGAATCTCGCCTACCTTGGAGATTCCCTGACCGTACATGATGTCGAACTCTACCATTTTGAAAGGAGGGGCCACCTTGTTTTTTACCACCTTCACTCGGGTACGGTTACCCGTTACGTTGTCGGGACCTTCTTTGATCTGGCCGATCCGGCGGATGTCCAACCGCACGGAAGCATAGAACTTGAGGGCGTTACCACCAGTAGTGGTTTCGGGGTTACCGAACATGACGCCGATCTTC
>DMST01000104.1:0-185 GCA_003454975.1 Cytophagales bacterium
AACGGCTGCCACCTTGCGCAACGATTACCGAACCAACGGGTAGGCGGAAGAAGAGCCCTACTATACCCTCGCCTGGGATGCCACTAGCCTGGCCGATGGTGCCTACGAATTGCGTGCGGTATCCACGGGGGCTACGGACCTCACGTACCTCAGCGGTATCCACCAGGCCACCATCGACCGTACCG
>DMST01000104.1:256-6680 GCA_003454975.1 Cytophagales bacterium
GCTAGGCGTACCGTCACCGGTCGATGGTATTTACCATACGGGAGATAACGTCGCCATTGTTTACACCGAGGCCATCAACTGCGCTACCTGGGGTAGCGGGGCTACGGACCTTACCGTAGACGTATTGCCTTACGGCGAGACCACCGCCTTGGCCTTGAGCCCCACTGTAACCTGCATCGGGGACGGCATCAACCTGGTCTTTGATGAGAGCATCTTACGCGCCTACTATGGCGGTACCGTGACCATCACTGTAGACGGCGTAACGGATGCCCTGGGGAACCCGGCCGCCAGTCATACCTACAGTTTTGTGATTGGGCAGTGGGGTACCCAAACCTCTCCCGTGAGCCTCGTCGGTCCTACCGACGCTTGGTTGATCAACACCACGGAGACTACGGTGGACTTCACCTTGGCCGACTACGACGTCTTTGAGGTGGAGCACAGCCTGGATTATATCCTCTTGCAATACGCTCCCAATCACTCCGGGGAATGGATCACCATCGATACGACTTGGCAGGAAGACCTGGTGGCCTACTACACCGCCAACAACACGGCGGGAGAGGCTGCCCGCTTCACCACCACCTGGACGCCTACCTTGGCCGAGGGTAGCTATGCCGTACGGGCCGTGGCTTACGGAGACTATGGCTTCCCCGAGTACTCCGGTACGCTGGGCGGTACGGTGGATACGTCGGTGCCTTTCATTACCAGCTTCACCCCGGGTGACGATACCCTGCGCTTTGGCGAAACCATCGTGATCTCCTACAGCGAAGACCTGGCCTCCGCCTCCTTCGAGAGCAGCGACCTGGATCTAAAAGAGCGGATCGTGACGGAAACGAATGGCATCTACGACACTACCTACGTGAAGGTGCCCAGCACGGAGTACCTTACTCAGGTGAGTGGCAGCAACGTGACGCTGTTCTTCGAGGAAGGATTCACGGCCACCTACGACGGTGCCGACCTGCGCATACAGCTTAGTGGCCTCACCGATGCAAACAATAATGCCACGGACACCACGCTGAATCAGGTGATCGCCGTAGAGAATGTGATTGTAACCGGTGGCGGTAGCCAGCGCTTGCAGAGCCTCAATCTGGCCGGTGAGCACCGCGAGGATGGGCAAGTAGCCTTGCATTGGAACGCCATCAGCGTGGATGGCATCGCCTTCTACGCCGTAGAGCGCAGTACCGACGGTACCTACTTCGAGAGCGTAGGCACCGTAGTGGCCGGTTCCGAAGCGGAATACGAGTTCCTGGATGCAGTAGACTTCGACACGCAGATCTTCTACCGCTTACGCTTAGTAAGTACGGCCAAAGAGCTGCAATCGCGCACCATCGCCATTCAGGACAACGGCCTGGCCATGCCCCTAAGCGTGGAGGTATTCCCCAATCCCATTGAGGATAGTCGGGTAGCCTTCACCTGGACCAGCAAGGGTTCGGAGGAGCACCTAACCGTGGAAATCCGCGACTTGCGCGGCGCTCTGCTCCACACGGAGACCTTGGACGCCACTAGCCGTGGGCTGCAGCAATCGGTCCAGCTGCCCACCCACCTGCAATCCGGTCTGTACCTGTTGCAGATAAGCCAAGAAAATGACACCCAGTCGGTGCAGTTTGTAGTACGCTAATACTCCATACGTAGGACGAGTTCCCGCCATTCGCGAGACGTACGTCCTGCGTCTATCTTGAATCCTACAGAAAAGCTCGGGCCCCTGGTCCGGGCTTTTCCATTTGTGCAACTCCTAGCCATCGGTACTTCTTCAAGATCCAATGGAACATAGATCGTATTTAGTAGAATAGACTTCCCACCTAGATCATTTCTTCCTCATTAATAAAATCTTCCACTTCTTCCTCAAAAGCATGCGTTAGTTCCGCCAGCCAATCTACCGTTTCAAAATCCTTGGTGAGGCTTTGGTACAGACTTACAGCCTTTTTCAGGTCGAAACGTCCCCGATATTGATTGACAAGTTTGTTAAGATCGCTATTGTGAATCCTCAGCTTCTTATGAAGCCAGTTGTGTAAAGACTCACCTTTCTTATCCGCTTCCAGCGCAAAAGAGAATGATTTATCCTTGGTTGTAATCCGGAAATCACCGAAGGCCACCGCCAGTTCGTAAAGTAACTTACCTAGACTAAATTGCTGAATAGGTGATTGCTCTTCCAGACAAATTTCTTGGTTGAGCCTAGGGTATTCCGGGCTCCCTACAAAAATGGGTTGCAACCCCTCAGCCAGGGCCAGAGCTGCATTGGTTTTATCTGCAGTGATAAAGTAAGCACCTTTATGAAAATCCAGCTGCCGAAGCATGTTCTTAAACTGGCTCCGAATGGTCATATCTCCAGAAGAACTTTTGTATACCTTATAAGAATGATGCCCACGGCTATTATTATTCAGGGCCTCAATGCCCTTACTGATACTCTTAAGCTCTGATTTAGCATCCAGGACCGGATCAGCCTCTCCGGCAATCAACAGACTCAGCCCTGAGATATCCACGTTTTCGCTGAGGGTCAGGATTTCTTGTAACGCACGGAATCCAGCCCGCCCAGTGTAATTGAGCTGGCCACCTTCGGTACGGGCGTTAGCGGCTTCTTCCAGTTCAAACATAGTAGTACCAGGTACCACCAGCAGAATCCAGTTGGGTGTGTGTACATACTTTTTTGGTTCTACCAACGACAGCGAAGGCAAAAGCTGAGCAGTAACAAAGGCATTTCGTAATACATTGGTATCCAAACCCAATACTACATCGTCGTGCTTAGATAACTTATTTGCAATCTCGTGCCAATTGCGGGGGGGAAAGAGCCCACAGCGTGATAGAGCCTCTCGAAGGTTATCACCCGTCCTATCCTTAGAATTTGGTTTGCTATTTTGCCCTGGCTTATCCTGTGGTTTCTTCCGAATGGGTAACAGCTTCATGTAGTGTTTACCTTCTCGTTTGTAAAGCGTAAAGAGCGGTGAAGGTGGTGGTGGAGGTTGATGATTCCCATCAGTCTTGTGCTTTTGGCCATTTTTGTTGGTGTATGTTTTGCTGCCATACACCACAAGAGAATGCCGTTCTAGCAGGTCGGCAATTAATAACTGATAGGTAGAATAATTCACAAACTCCTGCTTAGAGGGTCCCCGGGCAATCTGATGGTCCGTTCCATTCTCCCTATCCAACTTTGTACGGGCATCCAGACTTACGGTAATCTCAATTTTTGCCAAGGGTTGTCCGAAAACCTTCTCCGAGGACACCTTTGTATCCACCATAGAGGCACCAACTTCTTCACAAAGCATCTGGCCTATTTCTACACAGCGGGTTACATTACCACCATGCCCTACCAGCTTGAGCTGGTCGTTCTGCTCAGTGATCAGACTAAGACCTTCTATCAGTAGGTCTACCGTCTTACGGTCTGAGATAAGTAATTGAGGAGTTTCCATAATCTGTTAGGCGAGTTTTAAATCAATTTTTTCATCCTTGTACTTAATGAAGTCAATTAACACTTTGAGCTTCTTTCCCTTTCGGAATTGGGGGTCGTCTTCAAAGGAAGCCGGTAGCTGACTTATATGTAGCAGTCCTGTTATTCTGGACGTGAGTTGAACAAAAATGCCAAAGTTCTTGATGGCGGTAATCTTGCCCTCCACGGTGCTTTTGGGAGGGTGTGCTTTAGTCCAATCCTTGAACGAGGGGGATTTAATTTCTGGAGTTGAGTCTAACTCAGTTCGTTTGAACTCCTTAAAACTCTTCTTATAACTCGGGTCTGCAAAACGTTTGGTGTAATACATCAGCAACTCTCCGTGGAGAGAGTTCTCTACCAGTTTCATGGCTACTTTGATCTTGGTTGAGGCCTGTTCAAAGTCTCCCATATGCCCAAACAAGTCGGCCCACCCTACATATAGTTTGGGCTCTCTGTCATTCAGGTTAGCACTCTCTTCATAAGCCGTCAATGCCTCCGTAAGCTTTTTGATCTTTCGGTAAAATTCAGCTAGCTCTAGATAGATTTGGGCTTTTTGTCGCTTGGTACTAGCCAACGATAGTGCTTTTAGCAAATTTTCCTCTGCCTTCTGGGGTGCATGACTATTCAAGGCCTTGCCCCATTCCAGATGAATGTACCAGTTGCCTGGTTCCTGATTAACGATCTTCTCAAAGATCATATCAACAACATCTGTTTGGCCTTCCTGAGCATTAAACTTGGCCTGTTGTAGTAATTTCTTAGTCTCTGCAGGGTTCAAAAAGGTTGGGCTATCGATAGTGGCTTCCAGCTTCTCCTGCACAAAGCTCATGACTATATCCTCCAGGTTTTCGTCTTTAGTAGAATAGAAGGATACCGTTAGATGTGCCAAATCGAAAGGAAGATCCTTCTGGCCTCCCATGCCTTCTTCTGCAACGATCAGCACGTTGTCCTTTTTCATTAATGCTACCCCCAACTCGTACATCACGTTTGGGTTAAGATTGGTAATGTCCGCAACAACTAAACCAGCCTTTTGAATTCCTTTCCAGATCCCTTCCATCACAGAAGTACCTGCTTTAAAATCCAAGTAGCTTTCACATTTGAGGGCTCTCCCATTCTGGAGCTCTGAAGAAGTAATAGGGGCTTTAATACTTTTTTTATATCGTTCCTTCAGGGCATCGGGAAATAGACAGAACACGTATTTGTCATCTTCCTGAGCCGGATTCTTATCAAAGTAATCTTTCGGTCTCATCTTTTTTTTACTAGCAAGGTATTGCTGGCCTTTTGGAAATGGGTCCCCCCTATTCTGTAAATAGGGCTACCTAAAAACCATGATTTCTCACCTACAAGAAAGTAGTAGAAGCCCTTTCCATTCCTTTTAAAAAAACATGTGTGGCTAGCCGTGGCCTAGGATACAAAGCAAGAGGAAGATTGTATTCCAAACCAACCTTAGTACAGATTCGCATTACTACACAAACCCAATTGAAATAGAAAAACAACATGCTAGGTTCATCTAGGAAGAATGAAGCCTACTCCTTAAGCTTAGCCAGCAACTTCTCTACCGAATGACGAACGCCGGGCGTGAGGGACTCCAGATATTCATCATCAGTGATCGGCTCTAGTTCATTCCAGAGCTCGGGGTACTTTTTGATGACGCGGGCCAGAAAGATAAACGCCGAATGGCGAATGGCAGGAGCCTTGCCGGGCTGCTCCCAAAGCGTGAGGCAAATGTCGAAGACCTTCCCCTCCTGCTCATCGTTGAGCGGATAGGGCATCACCGTCTTGAGCCACTCGCGCTGATGCCCATCCTTAGTTTTGGGGAGCGTATCAATAATCTCGTCTAGGTATGGCAATAGCCTCACATTGCCTTTACCGTATGCCTCACGCAAGGCCCATACCGCGCGCCAGTTAAAAGGGTCGGTGAGTGATAGCCCCAACTGAACGGCCTCCTCAAAATACTCCGGATGCTCCCGAAGGTGAGCCATCAGCTCCGCCTTCATCATGAGTCGAGTAGAAATCACCTTATAAAAACTATCCATGTAATGGAGATTTGATACCGGGGTCCACACGACTTAGCAATTGATAGTTAAAAAGGGTCATCTTCTGTTTTCTATTTTCTGGCTTCTCCTTCTCAATTCTCACTTCTGGCTTCTCACTTCTCTCCTTGATTTCTACCTTTATTCGAGCAATATACTATTTGGGACAAGTTGCAGTTATTAATGACGATGAATCCACGACACAAAAAAATCACCCACCGGGCAATTGGCCTCTTGCTCTGGGTGGGCGTAAGCTATGGCGCCTGGGCACAAAATACGGAGGCATTCTCTCCGAAGCTAGGAGCCTATCAGGAAGCTCTGGAGCTGTACGATCAGGAGAAATACAACTCGGCACGTATTGCGTTTGAGGACTACCTAAATGACTACCCGGACGGGCCGCAGGCTGCCTTGGCGCAATACTACGCGGGGCTGAGTGCGCTGTACCTGCTGCACGCCGATGGTGAACGCCGCGTGCGCGACTTTATCCGTCAGTACCCTACCCACCCCAAAGCCGGCACGGCCCTCTTTGAAGCCGGGCGGTTCTACTACCAAAACAAGAACTACAACAAGGCCGTGGAGCTATTCAATGAGGTACCCACGGGTAGCCTAACCCGCGACCAGAACGTAGAGCGAAAATTTAAGCTAGGCTTTGCCCTGTTCACCCTGCGCCGGTTTGCTGAAGCTTTGGAGTATTTCAACGGCCTAAAACGGAATAACCACGAGTACCAGGCGGCCTCCAACTACTACGCAGGCTACATCGCCTTTGAGCAAGGCGACCTGGTAGCCGCCAAGCAAGATTTGCAAACGGCCGAAAAAGACCCGGCCTACGCCGCCGCCGTTCCCTACATGCTCACCAGCATTCTGTACCAAGAGGGCAACTACCAGGAGGTAATTGATTATGGAGAGGAAACCCAGCTGCGGCCCCGCATCTTGCGCCGCAACGATGTGCTGCTACTCATGGGCGAGGCTTATTTCC
>DMST01000496.1:0-746 GCA_003454975.1 Cytophagales bacterium
GCCAGCTGATAGGGCTGCACACCCAGGCCGCCCAGGCCACTTTCGCCGACCAAGGTAACGACCCCGACCACCTTTCGGCTCCTCTAGCCTCTGGTACCATTCGGCAGTTGCTGGACCGGCAAGCGGCCGTACAGAAAGTGCAGCAACCCTACGCCTCCTTTGACGGCAAACCCCAGGAGGCGGCCACGCCCTTTTACACCCGGGTAAGCGAGCGACTGCGCCACCGCCAGCGCTCACTCAGCGCCTGGGACTACGAACGGTTGGTGTTGGAAAAATTCCCCGACATCTTCCAAGTCCGGTGCTTACCCCATACCAGTCCGCAAGCGCTGGTGGACCCCGGAGCGGCCACCCTAATTGTGGTGCCCAACCTGCGCAACCAGCAGGCCACCACCCTGCTGATGCCCCGCGCCAGCGTGGCCACCCTGGACCGCATTCGCACCTATTTACAAGAATACCTATCCCCCTTCGCGAACCTGCACGTGCAGAATCCACAGTACGAAGAAGTGCTGCTAGACTTCAAGGTGCGTTTCCGAGAGGGTAATGACGAGGGCTACTACGTTACCCAGCTCAACGAGGAGCTGCGCCGCTACCTTTCGCCCTGGGCCTACCAAGCCAATCAGGAGGTAGTGTTTGGTGGCCGCATCTACAAGAGCAAGGTGCTCGCCTTTATCGAGAACCGGCCCTATGTGGACTACGTGCTCGACTTTAAGCTCTACCACCTGGTACCCGAGGGCATCGGTAAGCTG
>DMST01000496.1:771-3462 GCA_003454975.1 Cytophagales bacterium
GCTGGTGATCGGCGACACTCTGGCAGTGGCCGAGGACGACTACTCCATGCGCATCGATACGGAGGTGGCTCAGGCCACCCACGGCCACACCATATTGGTAAGCCAACCCCAACACAACATCCAGCTGCTGAAGCCCGGCGAGAAGGTATGCCAGGGCGCCGACCGCTTGGGTGTGGGCTTCTGGGCGGTAGAAGTAGATTTCAAAATGACCTAACCCTGCACTGCTATGTCAACCATATCACGGGAACAACTGAAACAGAATTTTGCCAACGGGCAGCGCCCCCGGGGCTCGGAGTACGCCGAGCTGTTCGACGCCTTTCTGCACCATACAGAAGACGGCCTGATCATAAACGGGGTGAATGGAGACAACCAGAACCTGAGCACCCTGGGGGTAGTAGGTAACCTGACCGTGGGCGGTAGCTGGGCCGCCACCCACGCTGCCCCCAACCAAGGTCTACTGGTAGAAGGCTCGGTGGGCCTTGGCACCGAAGCCCCCCAGGGTGCATTGGACGTAAAGGGCCATACCTACCTGGAATACGCTCATATCCAACACTCGCTGAGGACCGTATGGGTGGCTACGGGGAATGGGCCTTATGACGAGACAGATAACGGAAGGATTCTTACCCGAACGCTAGCCTTCCATAAATACGCTCCTGAATCGGTATTACTCATAACCTATACAGACAATTTCAGAGTGAGAGGAAACCCACCAGCAGTAGGTCGTTGGCGGATACTCATTGACCAGCAAGAGGCACAACCAAGCCCCATTTTTCTCGACTGGCACATACACTCGGGAAGTACCAATCAGGCAAACCACCACCTTCCTGGCATCGCCAAAGGCTTAGCTTATTCCATCCCATCTGGTCCACATGAAATAAGTGTTTGGGTAGGAGGTATTGACCATCCTACAGGTGGAGGAGATCGGTATACAGGATGGCTGGAAACCACCTGGATGATTGAAGTAGAAGAAGTGATGATTCACCCAGCGCCTGATCCAGCATGAGCCGGACCTCGCGCAACATATTGAAAAGCTACTTTGAAAGGGGCGACACGCCTACGGCGGAACAGTTTGCTCAGCTTATTGATGCGCTTTTGCATCAGGACGACGACGGCCTATTTGCCAAGGATGGGCAACGAATAGGAATAGGCACAGATACCCCACAAAATCGACTTGATGTTAAGGGCAGCCTGGTAGTAGGCCACCCCCTGGCTGGGCAGGCCCAGGCCCCACTGAACGGTGCCCACATTGCCGGAGAACTGAAGGTGGGCAGTGAGGAAAGCCCCGCCCAGCTTACCCTCAACGATACCCACTCCGTCAGGGGCATCAGCGATGACGAGCATTTGCAAGAAGATTCTGACCGGCTACTGGCTACCCAAAAAGCCATCCGGGCCTACGTACAAGGACAGGTAAATGAATGGAAAGCCCAACTTGTGGGTAGTGTATCAGCCTTTGCCATGCATACTCCCCCTCCTGGTTGGTTGGAGTGTAACGGCCAAGCCGTATCCCGGGAAGCCTACCCTACCCTCTTCCGACGCATCGGGGGCATTTACGGAGTCGGAAACGGAGCCACCACCTTCAACGTACCCGACCTGCGCGGGGAGTTCGTTCGTGGCTGGGACCACGGTCGGGGTGTGGATGGGGGCCGTCCTATGGGTACCTGGCAACAGCACCAGTTTCAGTCACATAACCATTCCATTTCTACCCGGCAGGATGACTGGAATGTATCTGGAGGTACCGGCCCTTCTTATGGTGCGGATAACGGGGCATACCTAGCTCGATATTCCACCGGCCACATGGGCGGTCACGAAACCCGTCCCCGCAACGTAGCCCTGCTGTACTGCATAAAATATTGAGCCATGACCCAGGTATCACGCGACGTACTGAAGAGCTATTTTGAAACGGGTGACACCCCGTCGGCGGACCAGTTCTGGGAACTCATCGATTCCCTGCTCAACCTTAAAGATGAAGGCGTGGCGGGGGTCTGCGAGCGGATATCGGAGGAAGCCCGGCCCCAGTGGTTGGTGACCGAGCAGGCACTGGTACGGTACCTGGAGCAAAGCTGGGTGGGTTGTGTGGCTCCCTTTGCCGTGGACACCGCCCCTGCCGGCTGGTTGGCTTGCGACGGTAGGGCCATCGACCTCACGGCAACCGATAATTCGCCTTACTACCGACTCTTTGAGCGCATAGGTACCGCCTTTGGCAGCGGCAATGGCAATGGGCAAAGCTTTAACCTACCTGATCTCCGCGGGGAATTCGTACGCGGATGGGAAAACCACCCGGACGGGCACCACCCGACCAGGAATTTCGGATCCAAACAAGAAGACCAGCTACAAAGCCATCGGCACGAGGACCAAGGGCATTATCATTATGACCGTGGACATCAGCATAGCAACACCCACATGCGATGGTACGCCCACAATGCCTTGTGGGTGGGCGGTCCTGGCGCTTTTGAGCCTTGGGGAAACGAAAGCACCGGCGTAGGGTACGCGGCTCTGGACATGGGATACGCCCAACTAGGAGAACCAACGCAAAGCCGGCACGGTACCGAAACCCGTCCTCGAAACATAGCCCTATTGTACTGTATAAAATACTAAACCATGACCCGGGTATCACGAGCCATACTAAAAGGATATTTTGAACGGGGCGACACCCCTACCTCAGAGCAATTCAGCCAACTCATTGATTCTATG
>DMST01000496.1:3496-3710 GCA_003454975.1 Cytophagales bacterium
GATGAAGGCCTCGAAGGTATCAGCGATGTTTCAGGTTTGGATCCGGGTTCATCTCACCTGCTGGTCACTCAACGTGCCATCCGGCACTACATAGATACTAAGGTGGATGCCAGGGAGCAGAAATGGCAAGAGGAACTCACCGGCACCGTCAATGCCTTTGCTATGGACCAAGCCCCGGTCGGTTGGCTTCCTTGCGACGGCCGGGCCATCGACC
>DMST01000129.1 GCA_003454975.1 Cytophagales bacterium
CCTGGAGAGCATCCATGATGGGGGCGCCTGTGGGGGCGTCCCCTTTCCTAATGTGGCTCCCTAGCCTTTTTACTGTTTCGAGCGTCTCGCTCGGAACCGCATAGGGTGTGAGCATCTCGCTCACCAATGAGCAAGCCAGCCGAGCTCAGTCCAGGCTCGTTTCCTTATGCAAAACCAAGCTTGGTCGCAATGGAATTGCGGACCGGGTAGTTTACGGGCATTTGAAATGCCCGTCGAAGATTGCGGTTGTATTCGGAAATGCAACCGAGCAGATTTTGCTATCGACAGCATTCTGCTTCCCCGAAAGCTAGAAGCTTTCGATTGCCAAACGTTCCAAGCGGGACGCTTGGAACAGGGAGGTTGCATTCGAAAATGCAACCGAACAGCCGCAGAAAACCCTCCCATCATCCGTGTTTGTAACGCAACCGAACCACAACCTACCCATATGAAACCCCTAGCCATATTCCTCCTAAGTCTTTTTACGCTAAGCCCAACCCACCTGTTGGCTACCACCCCTGACTGGTCCGTGGATGTTTCACGCTACAGCGGCACCATGGCTATCATCGGACGAGCGGTGGTGAGCGATTCTGTGCTGACCGAAGCAGGGGCCGTCGTGGGCGCTTTTATCGGTGAAGAATGCCGGGGCGTGGCGGAACTGTACTATGATGATGCGGAGGACAATTTCCTGTTTTTGATGCTGGTTTACGGAGATAATCTGGATAACGAACCACTCACCTTTCGTACCTACGTACCGAGTACTGACCAAGTATTGGAAAACGCCAACCGCCTAACCTTCGAAGAAGATGCAACTTGGGGCACTTTTGCTACTCCCTATCATATTGCCCCCGTAGCCTTGGACGCACACGTTACCGCCTTTTCCTTGCCCAACCAGCCGGAGGTAGAGGCGATCCTCAACCCCGACACCCAAGAAATCCTACTGACCGCTTACGTGGAGGACCCCGAGAATCCCGAGCTCGATCTAAGTTCGGAAGTAGCCGAATTTACCCTTTCACCCTTTGCGGTAGTCTTTCGGGAGGGCATGCCCGTAGAAAACACCGTCACCCTGCAAGACTTCACCCAGCCCATTACCTACGTCGTGGTTTCGGGTACGCTGGATACTGCATACTGGCAGGTGTCCCTCACGTTCCGTGATGAGGCCATCACCAGCCTCCCTTTGACGGAGGTTCCCGTACCCTTTTCGATCTACCCCAACCCCGCCCAGGACCGGATCACCATCGACCTCCGCTCGGGTCAGGCTACCCCCTCTTCGTTCCTGCTGCTTTCCGCGCAAGGCCGGGTGGTATGGCAGCAGGCACCACCTATCCAAGCCCAAACATTGACCCTATCGGTCAGTCACCTGCCCCGAGGAACCTACCTTTTGCTGGGGCAAACCGACCATGGTGAGCGCTTTAACCTGCCCTTGCAGATTGCGCGTTGACCTCAGTATTGGTTCAAGTTAATAGAGATCAGCAAGTCCAGCGGTCCAGTCCAAGCTTTTGGGGCTCTATAGTTGTTCTGTTCGGTATATCGAAATGGAGACTAAGAATTTGAGTGAGGATTACAAGTTCCTTTCCTTCCGAATCCATTATATTCGGGGTATGAGCGTAAACCCAAAATCTCCTGAGGTACAGTCTGCACCCATGACGGTGGAGGAATACTTGACCCTGGAGCGAGAGACCCAAACCAAGTACGAGTACCATGCGGGGTGGGTAACGGCTCAGGCTGGAGGCTCGGTATCCCATGCGAAGCTTTCCTCACGGGTAGGGAGAAGTTTGGGAAATGCTTTGGAGGAGAAGGGGGCTGACTGTGAAGTTTATAATAGCGATGCCAAGCTCGCGATCCCCACAATGGATAGCTACGTTTACCCAGATGTAATGGTGGTATGCGGACCGGAGGAGACCTCGGAAGAAAATAGGGATGCTATTACCAATCCCATTGTTTTGGTAGAAGTGCTCAGCCCCTCAACCGAAGCCTATGACCGGGGTGAGAAATTCGAAAAGTACCGGAAGATCCCTTCCTTGCAGGAGTATGTGCTCATCCTTCAAGACAAGCCCGCCGTGGAGGTATATACCCGGTTAGCAGAAGAAAATAGCTGGCGGTTTACCACGGTCTCGGGCTTGGAAGAGGAAGTTACCTTAGTCTCCTTGGGAGTAACGATATCTTTGGCGTGGCTGTACCGCCATATCGATTTTGGTAAGGTTTCCTCCAATCAATCGTAAGTAATCTTGTCTCAGTTATTTGCTGTACCCTGGTACTCCAAGGCACGAAAGTGGTCAAAAAAACGCTTTCGCCTTCTGCCCTAGTTTTTCGAGAGAGAGCGTACCCGTGGAAAGCAGCGCCACCCTGTAAGACTTCACTCAGCCCGGTACCCTTTTCGGTCTATCCCAACCCCGCTAAGGACCGGATTAGCATTGACCTGTCGACCCAAACAACCCTCACCTCATTAGTACATATTTCTGAACAAGGAAAGGTAGTATGGCAACCAGCCCTTCCACAAAGTCATCAAAGACTGATAATCCCTGTGAGTAACTTACTCCAAGGAGTGTAATACTTACGCGGGCAATCAGATCAGGGCATAGGATCCACACGGTCGTTGCAGATTACAAATTAATTCAAGCCATGGATAGGATTAGAAACCAGCTAGACGCATCTATCAGGCAAGCAATTTAATGCTAGAGCAGTATTAGCAAACAACTTCCAGAATACCCTAGGAGAGCGCTATTTGAAAGTGAATGGAAGAAACACACCTAGGTGTTCCATGATTCTCCTATGTATAAAAAACCTGGTCTAAAAAATTAGAAGGCCGGTGCAGGATCCAACATCCTTACAACGGCCCTCTATGGTAATGTTATAAGCTAAGAAATACCGCTTTTTTATGGAGTACCATTCACAGTATCGGTCCAGTCCAGCCAAAGCACTTCCAAAATCCCGCTTCGTTCCCAAAGCTCGGCCAGCGCCTTGCCCAGCTTGGCTTCCAAATCAATTTGCTTCTTTCGGGCGTCCAGATACTTCACCTCCCGGCTGTTGACCAAAAACAGAGAGCTTTCTCCATTTTCAAAGCGAATGCGTTCCGCAGCCAATAGCTGCGCGTATTGGTCTGACATGATAGTTGCCTGGGTCAGCATCTGATCATACTGCTGGAATTGAGCGTAACGTTGGCGCACCTCATTTTCAAGCTGTAAGTATATATTATCCTGGTCCAGCGAGTTTTGCTCCACTTTGATCCGGACCTGATTCAGCTTGCCCCGCTCTTTCCGGTAAAGCAGTGGAATCGCAAAGTTGGCACCCCACTTATAGTCATTCTCGAAAGGAGCAATGATGTCCAGCGGATTATTTCCTGGGGCCCAAAGCCAGTTATATTCCAGGTTAAGTTCCGGTTTTAAGTTTTCCAGAGCCAATCTGCGGTCCACGTCCAGCTGCTCCCCTTTGATTTGGTACTTCACCAGCTCAGGATGCATATCCACCAAAGCAATGAGCGAATCTAGTCCGGAAGGCATAGGCAGTGAAGCCGCTGGGGGCACCGCTTCGGGCACAACACCCGGCGCCAATTGCAACGGCTCTCCGACGTTATCCCACAAGAAGGTTTCCAGATACAAGCGAGCCGTCTGAAAGTCTAGCTGCGCCTGCTGGTAGTCTAACCGGCGACTCCGCAATTGCAATCCCGCTTCCAGCGTATCTACGGCAGCCGCAGCTCC
>DMST01000530.1:0-2472 GCA_003454975.1 Cytophagales bacterium
TGGAGCAGTATGACCTGGAGCCCTACGTGTACACCAAAACGGTGCAAGTGCATCGTGGAGCCATTCCGCATAGCCACCCTGTGCTTACCCTCAATACAGCGGATAGCACCGATGTAATGCTGCTGGGCACTTTTTTGCATGAGCAGATGCACTGGTACTCGCTGTTTTTGGATGGACGCCTGATGCCGGTGGCCGAAATCATGGCCGTTCGCTATCCTAAAGTGCCGAGTGAATTTCCGGAAGGAGCTGGCTCCGAACACAGCACCTTCTTGCATCTCAGTGTATGTTTTTTGGAGTTCAAGGCTGTGGAAGCGGTGCTAGGTCGGGAGCAGGCGCTCGCATACGTGCAGGCCATGAGCAAGCGGTATTACCGCTGGGTGTACCGCACCATACTAGAGGATATGGACCTGTTTGAGGAACTGTATGCCACCCACCAGCTGCTGGATTGGGAAACCATGGCGAAGTGACGGTTGACGGTAGATGGGCAAAAGGAATAGTTAATTATCAAATATACAGGGGCAGCATCTGGCGCCAGAAACGCGCCCGGTGCGCCTCGCCCTCCCACTCGTAGAAGTCGTGCCACACGCCCTTGTCCCACAGCGTGGCGCTAAACTCCTTGTTGTTCTGGTAGAAGGGGTCGTCCTTGCCGCAGGCAATGCGGATGCGCATCCGGCGTATGTGGTGGAGCTGCTCACCCTCGGACATTTTGGGCATGTAGTGGCTGGGCATGTGATAGTACACATCGTCGTTGTAGTGCCCGCTCAGTAAGTCCTGAAAATGATCTACCTGCAAGGTAAGGTCGAATCGGCCGCTGAGGGCAATGATGCTGCCAAACCACTGCGGGTGCCGTAGGGCGATGTTCATGGCGTGGTAGGCGCCCATGCTACACCCTACCGACATCAGGTGTAGGTTGGGGTTGATCTGTTTGGTAAGTGGCAGTACCTCCCGCAGGATGTAGTTTTCGTACTGGTTGTGCCGCTGTATGCGGCCTGCGGGGGGCGCCCAAAAGCAGTAAAAGCTTTCTGTGTCCACACTATCTACCGTAAACACCTGAATCCACCCCTGTTCAATGTAGTCACGTAGCGACTCGATGACCCGCCAGTTCTCATAGTCAAAAAAACGGGCGGTGCGGGTAGGGAACATCAGCACGCGGGCTCCCGCATGTCCAAATACCAGTAGCTCCATGTCCCGGTTCAGGTTGGGGCTGTACCACTTGTGATATTCTCGCTTCATTGGGCCCGCGCCGGGTTAGGAATTAGGAACCACATCGGCGACAAATGCATCCAGGAATCCCTCCCGGACTATTCGCTTCCATAGCTCGTACCCGCCCGCACTCAGGTGCAAGCCGTCATGATCGAACAGCGAATTGCCCTGCTGGTTGGTGGCCTCCATCTCATCAAACACGTTGATGTAGGTGCAATCCGGGTGTTTATCGGCTATCTCTTTCTCAATGATCTCATTCGTATACCGGATGGACCCCAGTACGTGGTGTCGGGTGGGACTTGGCTTCACCGAGATAAAGGCCATGGGGATGGCACCGCACAGCTCATTTTTTAGCTCCATCAGGCCTTTGAAGGAGAAGAATACCTCCTCCGGGTGTCGGCCATCGCCCAGGTCGTTGTCACCACCATAAAAGAGCAAAATATCGGGGCGGTGCATGGGTACCAGGCGCTTGAAGAACCAAGCACAGGCCGCCAGGGTAGAGCCCCCAAAGCCTTGGTTAATAACCTCAAACTCCGGAAAATGCTCCGGTGCGTCTTTCCAAAGCCGCATAGAAGAACTCCCGTACAGCAATAGTCGGGGTTGGCTGGTTTTGGGACGTACTTCCTTTGCCTCCAGTGCCTCTACTTCCTGATTATACCAAAACATATGGGACCAATAGCTTTCTTATAGTTGATAGCCAAAGATACGGTATGGAAATTCGGGAAGGGTGGGTTACGATAAATTACCGATGGATTTTCTAAGCGCTTTTCTGGGCAGCATCCAGCAGCGGGGTCCTCAATGCCAAAGAAATTTTCCCTACCCCTGTAACCATTACCCTGAACCGGGGTACTCCCCCCGACCGTACTGAAGGCAATGGGATGCTGAAATTTTCATTCTCTCATCACCAAAAGGCGAGGTCCATTGTCTTCCTCAAAATTTCCTTTAGGACTGATCAACAACTCCAATGAAAAGTTCCGCCATTATTCTACTCTTCGTCTGTATCCAGCTTTGCGCCGTGAAAAGGGGGTGTGCGCAGATTTCCGAGCCCATCCCGCTGACCGAAGACCAACAACTGCTGGGCCTGGGCAGGCAGCACCTGCTTCGCTCCGAAATACTGGACGAGGAACGGCCCATCATTATTTCAACCCCGGTGGGGTATGAAACTTCGGATGCCACCTATCCTGTGCTGTATTTGCTAGATGGGCTCGGCAACATCAAGCATGTGGTGGCTACCGCCGAGTCGCTGGCCGAATCGGGCATCGTGCCGCG
>DMST01000530.1:2516-3159 GCA_003454975.1 Cytophagales bacterium
GGACCGGGCACGTGATCTCACCCCTTCTGCGGCCGGAGAGGCCGCCTACGGATCGGCGGGCGATGATGGCATACCACAAAGCGGTGGGGCTCCGGTTTTCCTGGATTTTGTAGCGAACGAACTCATGCCCTATGTGGAAAGTAACTACCGAACCCATCCCTACCGCATTCTGGAAGGGCACTCCTTCGGGGGCCTGTTCGGTACCTATGCGCTCATGAACAGGCCGGGATTATTTGATGCCTTTATTATCCAATCTCCTGCCCTGTGGTGGAACCAGGAGGAAATGACCCAACAAGCGAAAACCTTCTTTGCAGGGCACGAACCGTTGGACAAATCCATCTATTTGGGCATTGGTGGCGGTGACGGCTGGGGCATGAAACAAGAGCTGAAGCGCTATGTGCAGGTGATTGATGAAGCAGACCCGAAAGGTCTGCGCTGGAAACATGAAGAAGTAGGTAACGAGGACCATGATGAGGCCCGGCTCATTTTGAATTACTACGGCCTCAAGTTCATCTTCGCTGATTTAAAATCGATAACCACGGAAGCGGAACAGTTCGATGCCCAGGCCTTTCTAGATGCTGAAAACGAGCTGCTTAGCGCCTACGGGCCGCTGGCCCGCCGTCCCGCAGCTAGCTACATACAT
>DMST01000530.1:3198-4764 GCA_003454975.1 Cytophagales bacterium
GTACTCAGTACTGACGGGGCTCAACCAGCCGGAAGAGGCGCTGGTGGTATTGAAAAGGGCCTGCGAAGCCTACCCGAAGTACGTGGGGCTTCTCAATATTTTGGCACAACTGTACGAAAAGGTGGATCGAGATCAGGACGCCATTCGCACCTATGCCCTTGCCATTGAGGTATCCCAAAAATATAAGCTGGGCTACGAAGACGGCTTTGAACAGGAGATGGTTCGTTTGCAAAACAAAACACCCTGAGGGCCATCAGCTAGTCCTGCGTGTACGAGCGTGCTTGTCGATCGAAACTAGGGTGATTTCGGATCGCTCGTACCAACCCCTCGGGGAGGGTTCGCCCCGGTGCCCATATCTTATTACCTTGGGCAAAACCGCCGCGCCATGCAACAGATCGATAAGATTGCCTACATAGAAACCCGGAACGGGCAGGTGCTCAGCACCCGCTCGCGGGGCAAGACCAAGTATTACATTCCGGGAGGGAAACGAGAAGTGGGGGAGACAGACGAGCAAACGTTGGTGCGAGAGGTGGCGGAGGAATTGGATGTGCAGATTGAGGAAAGCACCATTGCCTATGTGGGTACCTTCACGGCCCAAGCCGATGGGCATGCGGAGGGGGTAGTGGTGAAAATGACGTGCTATCGGGCGGCTTATGTAGGTGTGCTCAAACCTACGAGCGAGATTGAGGAAATCCGATGGCTCAACTACGAAGATCAGGACATGATCTCCCCGGTGGACAAACTGATCTTTCGGTTTCTGAAGGAACGGGGGGAGTTGGAGTAATCTCCCCCAGGTCATTCACAGAACTCCCCTGCTCAAGGAAGGGGCGGAGCGGACTGGAGCCTGGTTGTATAAGCTGCCTAACTGATGAGCGCCAGCTGCGCTTTTTCTGAACCTTAGACCCAGCCTGCGCACTGCGCGGTACTGGCTGGTACTACGGCTCTGCACGCAGCCATTCATTTCCCCAAATTATTATTCTGCCAGCCGTATACTTGTCTCCCTAGGGGGCACCCCTCCGGCTCAACGGAAAGGCAGCTGCTTCCTTCGGATTCCAATTTTTTGTACATTTTCTCTTAGTAGATTGCCATCATCTCCATTTCGTTATCCATGACCGAACAGCAAGTAATCGACCTGATAGAGGACCACAAAAGTGAGCGGGGCATGCAGTGGTGGAACAAGTTGTATCCCGATAGCCCCTTGACCAGCTACGGCGTGGGCCTCACGGTGCTGCGAAAGCTGGCTAAGCAAGTAGGCCGCGATCATGCGCTAGCCCTTACGCTCTGGCAAAGCAACTTGTACGATGCCCGGCTGATGGGCCTGCTGATTGATGATCCTAAACTGATTACCCGGGAGCAGGCCGAAGCGCAGGTAGAGGAAGTAAACATAGGCCACCTCTCGCACGTGTTCTCGTCCTGCGACGCAGCCCTGGCCAAGACGCCCTTTGTGGTAGAGTTGGCCGTGGACTGGATGCAGAGCCCCGACAAAGCTCGCCGCTGTTGTGGGTACGGACTGCTGTACGAGATCTCGAAATGGAAGAAAAAGTCCGCCCCGGACGATGCCTTTTT
>DMST01000240.1:0-4156 GCA_003454975.1 Cytophagales bacterium
TACTGCAGGGCCTGAAAGGTGCCGTTATCCCAAAGTTCGTCCGGGCCTTGCACTTCCCCATCCCGCTCTAGCGAGCTGGGGTTGAGGAAGACGTTGATTTCGTACCCGGCGGATACACCTACGGTATGCTTGTGTTCCCACTGGGCCATAAGCAAGGTGGGACACAGGATGAGGGCGATAGCAAGTAGCTTTTTCACGTGTTGTTGTATTTTGAAAAGTGTGTTCAATCGTGGTTATGAGGGTACTATGCAGGTTAGTTGATTCGCACTTGGAATTGCGATTGTGCAATTCTAATAAGCCGGTACGCGGG
This sequence comes from Cytophagales bacterium, assembly GCA_003454975.1. Taxonomy (GTDB): domain Bacteria; phylum Bacteroidota; class Bacteroidia; order Cytophagales; family Cyclobacteriaceae; genus DMST01. Next base: position 311 of record DMST01000240.1, read on the forward strand.
CCAGAATACTACCAGTGGAGGAAGGGACCTCATCTGGCATAGCGGAAATGGTGATTTCTATAGCGTCATCCTGCGGCACCAATCGGTCTACCAAGGCAGTGCCTGAGAGTACAAAAAGGATCACCAGATAAGGGAGTTTTGATTTCGTGTATCGCATCAGAGTAAATTCTTTTGTTGCAGTATTTCTTTTAGTCCTTGTTGATTCGCCAGCTGGATGCCCAGTCCCGGCCTTACGTTTACCTCCATCACCATGGGGCCCTGCCGGGCGTCGATGACCAGGTCTACCCCCAGGTAGTCCAGGGGAAAATGTTGCGCTGTTTGCACCGAGAGCGCTACCAGTTCCTCCCAGTACGGTATCTCTTTATCCAGAATGGCAGCACCGCTGTCAGGGTGCACCTCCAGATGTTGTTTGCCATTGTAGGCTAGTTTCAAGGTTCCGGCTTCCATATCCACCCCAATACCCAAACCTCCTTGGTGCAAGTTGGCCTTGCCGCCCGACTGTGCCGTGGGCATCCGCAGCATGCCCATTAGCGGAACCTCCTTCAGCAAAATGATGCGGAAGTCGGGCACTCCGACCGGATATATCTCATGAAAGAAAGAGTGCGGCTCCACAAACTCCTCTACCAATGCTACGTCGGCATCGCCAAAGGAGTAAATACCGAAAAGGGTGTTGGCTAGGTGCGAGAAAATCTGGTATTCGCTAATGGGCTGGCCGCTAGCGAACCACTGCCCCTGCTGCTGGCGCAGAATAAGAATACCCTTGCCACCCGACCCGCGGGCGGGTTTGATCACCAGCCGGTCCCATACCTTCAGGGTGTTCCAGGCCTCTTCTATATCGCCTATCCGTTCAATAACCGCATAGGTGCGCGGGCAAGCGATGCCCTCCGCCTCCATGATTTTCTTCGCCAGGTACTTATCATCGGCATAGCGGTAGCTCGTCCGCGGGTTGTGCGGATAAATTAAACTTAGGTTACGTTGGTTCATGCCCAGTACCGCCTGGCGGAGGGCACGCATTTTAGAGAGTACCGGCATTTGCTTAGGCATTGATGACTTTATAAAACCGGCGGTACTCCATCACCCGCAGACCAATCCACTTACCCAGCATGAGGTTGAGACCGGCAAGGCAAAATATGACCTCCGGGAAAGTGAGCAGGAAGTTTTGGATACTCACCGAAGACAAGATGAAATGGATAGCCAGTGTAACCAGCATGGTGGAGCCGTATAGCTCACTGGCCTTCCGTATACCCTCTTCCTCTATCTTCTTGGCTAGCTTCTCGCTGATCATGGTCAGGATGATGATGGGGAAAAACAAAGGAGCGGAAGCATGCAGCCAGTTGGTGGTGTGCAACACCTTCATCAGCCCTAAGGCCACCACCACTACGGCTATCAGTAGTAGTGCAATTTTGCTATTGTACTGGATGCCCCAGCGGTCTAGCGGCACATTCACCAGTGCCACCAGCCCTACAATACTCGTGAACAGGATAAGTCCCGGGGCCAATCCCGTTTCCGTGAGGGCCAGACTGATGAGCACCGGTAGGAAAATGCCATAGGTCTTCAGGCCAATCACGTTTTTGAATAGCGAGACCAAAAAAGCGCCAATGGGCAAGAGCAGCAGCACCCGGATCAGGTTATCGGGAATATTGGCATCGTCCATCAAGGCCCAGATGTTGAGCGCTGCCAGCACGGGGTAATCGTTTACCCGCACCTTCTCAATCACGTAGCGGTAGTCAAAGGCCTGGGTGGTAGAGTGCGTGATGAGAAACTCATCGCCGATGTATAGCTGTAAGTAATGGCCCGGCAGGCTGGCAAAGTGGCCATTGAGCGGATCGAACGGCACCCAGCGGTCACCGATGTACACCTCCGTCCAGAGGTGCGAGGTTTTCTTGGTGATGTTCTCCAGAATAATACCTCCCGTTACCCGAGCCGGAATGTTGAGGCTACGGCACAAGGCTACAAACAGTCGACTTTTGCCGTTGCAAGACGCTTCTAGTCGGTTCAGGGCCATTACGGCGTCGGTGAGCTCACTGGTATGGATGGAGGCCATGCCGTTCACAAAGTCGAACAGCGCACGAATGGCTGGAGTAAGGTATTCCTTACCCACCGTTAGTCGCTCGGCCTCTCGCCGAATGCGCGGATCATTGGACTGAATAAACTCTGAAGGAGATAAGTAATCGGTTAGGACTCCCTGAGGCACGGTAGCCAAAAGCGGTAGCCTTTCGTCCAGTTGGTACTGAATGTTTTGGCCCGTATGGGTAAACTGGTACTGGATCTCCTGAGTCGGCCCTCCGGTGCCTTGCCAACGGATCACCTTGTTCGGGCCTTCCAGCAGGATAGAAGGCAAACCTACACCCTCCTGTGGCCGTAGCTGTATCTTTTGCCGCTGACTACTGATGGGCAGAAAGGAGCGCACTTTGTAGGGCCCCTGCGCTACTACCTCCATCTGGTAGGTAACTACGTACTGGTGGTCCGGCTGCAGGCCTACGTATCCTTGGTTGTGGTGTATTCTCACTCCGATCCACACCAGGGGCAATGCGATCAGCAGCAAGGCTATTATTCGTACGTATTTGCTCTGGGTCATTTCGTGGAAATTTCCCTTGTAACCCCGTGCACGGGATTTACCCCACCCCCAAACCCAAAAAACAATTGACGATTTACAAATGACGAGGGATGATGAGTATGGCCTGGCCATACTTTGCCCAACCTCTTCAAACACTCAAGGTCACTTCTACACAAAAAATGTATATTTTTCCTATCCTATGGGAGACTACGACATTATCATCAAGGAGAATCTGGAAGCTCTACTACTCCCTTTGGCAGCTAAGTATCTGGGAATAAGTATTGCGAAGGCCGAAGACTTAACAGAAAAGTTGCCCACAACTTTGGAACGCCAACCTGACTTTGTCAAGCGTGTCACCGATACCACGGGGGCTACTTTCATTCTGCATTTGGAATTCCAGTCTACAAACGAGGAGGAGATGCGGTTCCGCATGGCAGAGTATGCCGGATTATTGCTACGTAAGTATCGTCTTCCACTCAAACAACATGTAGTATACTTGGGACAACGCCCACCCACAATGATAACTCAGCTGCCAAAGGAAATGTGGATTACGGGCTTCGACCTTCACAATATCAAGAATTTTCCTGCCGCAGATTCGCTCTCATCAGATGTGCCCGAAGAAATAATTCTAGCCATATTAATGGACTTCCCGCCCGAAGAAACCGAAGGGGTCATTAGCTCTATCCTCACCAAGCTGCAATCCCTGACCCATGATGAGGCCACGCTGAAACGCTATGTACAACAGTTGATGGTTTTGAGTCGTTTACGTAAATTAGATACCACCACCGAAAAGAAAGTAGAAGCCATGCCCATTACTTACGATGTAGAAACAGATTATCTCTATAACAAAGGAAAAACCGCCGGAAAAGAGGAAGGTGAGGCAATCGGTATGGAAAAGGGGGAAGCGATTGGTATTGAAAAGGGATTGAAGCTCGCTGTAAAAATGGCTTTACAAAATACAAACCTTACAGACCAACAAATTGCTCAGCAGCTAGGCGTAACGAAGGAGTTTGTAAAGAAGGTTAGTGAGGAATAAACTTCCGTTTTACTTTTGGAAGAATGATTTACGCTCCGTAGAGTCGCAAAAAGGTTAGTTTACATTGGTTCGCGAACTTGGTTTGAGTTTCATTATAAGCGCGCTGCGCTCATAGGTACGGGAGAAAATTTAACAGCGTCGAAAACATCCATGCATTAGCCCAAAGGCACTCGCCTTCTACAACCTCCAATCCCAAAACAAAACGCCCTCCGAAGAGGGCGTTTGCGTTGTTGCGAGAGCTATGAAAAGTAGC
>DMST01000240.1:4204-4599 GCA_003454975.1 Cytophagales bacterium
TTGCGAGAGCTATGAAAAGTAGCAGTTGAGTCCCTTGCTTTGGCTAGAAGCAGGGGAGTTTCTTAGTTATCCGTGCGGTAGATGTGCGTATCACCGATCGTCATCAGACGGCTAGCGCTGTGCAGCGCTTCGGCTAAATCAGCGTCTTGGGTCATACCCGCAAAGTCTACAGTACCTTCGGCTACCAGCTCATCCTGAGCGTTGTATACCTTTACCGTGGTTTCTGGTTCCATACCGAAGAAGTGCTGAATTTCCGTTTCTTCCGAGCCCATCATTTCGGCTACCTCCGTGATGGAAAGCTGAGCTTCTACGTGTGCTTCGGCTTCTTTCGAGTCGTTCTTTTTGGCGGTAGTAGTAGCGAAAGAAGTGGTGGCGAATCCTACCAAAGCGAAGAG
>DMST01000157.1:0-2768 GCA_003454975.1 Cytophagales bacterium
ACCGCCTACGCTCAACCGCATCTGGGCTGTCCCGAATGGGCCGAGGCCATCTACCAATCCCAATTGCCAGGTATTGGGGAAGCGGAGGCCAATCGGCTAAGGGAGCAGGCCGCCAAAGCCTGCCGGGATCGCCTTCTGGCCGAGGGCATAGACCTGAATGGCTACCACACCCGCGAAATAGCCGCGGACATCGAGGACTTGCGCAGGCTGTTGGAGCTAGATCAAATCAATTTGCTTACCATCTCTTACAGCACCAAAATCGCCCAGGTACTATTGCGAGACTACCCGGAGCACATCCGCAGTGTAGTGATGGATTCGGCCTTGCCATTGGAGGTGAGCTACGACGAAGAAAGCGTAGCCAACGCCTTGGCTACCACCCGGGAGTTACTTTCGGATTGTGCACAGGATGCCGCTTGCGGGGCTGCCTATCCTGATCTCGGAAACCGCTTTTTTACCTACTTGGAAGAGATTACCCGCCAACCGTTGGAAGTGCAAGTGACACACCCGGAAGAGGGTACGTTGGAGACCTTTTCTGTGCAAGGTCAGGACATCTTCAATATGGTCATCTCTGCCGGTACGGAGCAGGTACCCGATGTGCCCTGGGAAATAGAAAAGCTACTGCAAGGGGATCTGTCTACGGTGAAGCAGCAGCTAGCCAGCAGGCTAAGCGGACCCGGATACGCGGATGGAGTAGGCATGCGCTTGTCCGTGTGGTGTGCGGAAGAATTTCCCTTTGCCGACTCAGCCGTGATGGCCCGCGAAACGAGGGCCTATCCTTCGGTCACCGGGCTGTCACCCGAGGTTTATTCTGCCTCGGTATGTGCTATATGGGGAGTAGCCCCCATGGCCGATTTGGAGAATGAGCCCGTGAGCAGTACAGTACCCGTGCTGTTTATCAACGGACAGTACGACGAAGCCACTCCTTCGCTGTGGGCACAGACCATGCAAGTACGGTTTCCCAATAGCTTTCACTTGGTGTTTCCAGGGTGGAAACATACCCCTACCACGTACTGGAGTAACCCCTGCGGTATGGCCGTAGCCAATGCCTTTTTTAACGATCCTACGCAGCGGCCAGCATTGTATTGTTTCCAGGAATTGGAGGTTTCTTTTACCCAACCTTAAGAGGAATAGCAATAAGGTGGTCTCGAGTGTGCCAGGAGCGGATTTCATGAAAAGATTCGCTCCTGGACCTTAGCACTCTGCTATTTAGTGGCTGAGCACTCCAAATTGCTCCATGACAAGCTCCCGGTTTACTACCGCTCCCGCTATGTTTCCGCTGGCTACGGCGTTGGCTACCGACCGCATGGGCGTGGTATTATCTCCGCAGGCATATACGCCTTCCACCGTGGCTTTCTGCATAGCATCCACTTGTATATAGCCTGCTTCAGTAAAAGCACATCCTAGTTCATTGGGAATAGCCGAATGTTGCGTGAAGGGTACCGCCGCATAGAGGGCATCCAGACGGAGCGATTCGCCGTTTTGGAAAAGGACTTGACGGAGGTGACCACCCTCGTGTACCACCTCCGAGATGGGAGTTTCTAGCAAACCGATATTATGGCTTTCAAAAAGGCCTCGTTGTTCGGTTGAGAAATCAGCAGGGCCATGGGTTAGTATCGTCAGGTCATCGGTGAGGTTCCTGATCATCGGTGCCATGTGCGCCGCATGGTCGCCGTTGGCGAAAAGCCCTGTTTTCTGACCTCGGTACTCATAGCCGTGGCAGTAGGGGCAATGGATCACTGAGATACCCCAGCACTCCGCCAGACCGGGTATGCTGGGCAGCTCATCGCGGATACCAGTCGCCAAAATCAGCTTTTTTCCCACATACATTTTTCCAGATCGGGTCTCAATCTCAAAGCCCTCTGAAACCTGTTTGCCATGCAGGGCAAAGTCCTCCACGAAGGTGATGGTATCATATTCCGCCACTTGTTCACGGGCAATGCTCGCGATTTCGTGTGGGGCCACGCCATCCTGAGTAAGAAAATTGTGCGAGTGCGGAGTTTGGCGGTTGCAAGGTTTACCACCGTCAATGATCAGGGTCTTGCGCAGTGATCTGCCCAAGGCCATAGCGGCCGAGAGTCCGGCATAGCTACCGCCCAAAATGATGACCTCGAAAGGTGAATCGTTGTGCATGGTGCGTGCGTTGATGAGTTAAATGCAACAGTGTTGCATTTGAAATCGTTCGCGCTATTCAAACCTTCCAAAAATCCCAACGGTGGGCAAGATAGGAAGCATTCCTTGGTCATAGGCATGCCCATAAATTAAGGCTGCCCCTGAGAGGCAGCCCTTGCTGATTGTACACCTTGGCTATGCTAACTATTTCTGTGCGTCGGCAGATAGGGCGTACAAGGCTTCTAGCTGTTGCAGGAAGGCTTCGGTATCGAGAACGGGGCCTTGCAAATGTTCCCCTTCATATACCCAAAGGAGCTTAGGTCCGGTGGCTTGGTCGTATACCTCCTGTATCTGGGCAAAGGGCACGGAGGAATCTTCTTCCGAACCAATCACGAGTAAGGGGGTTTCTTCCAGGTATTTCACATCCTCCTTGGCGGCATAGGGCGAAGTAACGTACTGGCGGATCATATCTTGTTGCTCTGCGGGTGCAGTGGTGGCGGCAATATCCGTAAAAGAGGCCATCGGGCCGTCCAACACCAAGGCATCAATTTCACTAGCATGTTGACGGGTAAGGTGAGCGGCCACTTGTGAGCCCAGTGAGGTGCCGTATACCCATAGGGTTTGGTCCTGCACTTGGGGTAGTGCCTTTACGTGCGCCA
>DMST01000157.1:2831-3344 GCA_003454975.1 Cytophagales bacterium
ACTACTGGTGCGTCGGCCGCTACGTTGGTGTGCAGTGGAGTACCCGTAGACTTGCCGTAGCCCCGAAAGTCGACCATGTACACCTGATACCCTGCTTCCACCATGGGGGCTACAAACTGACTGTAGAAGGTGACATTATAACCTGACCCGTGGAAATAAAGCACCGTAATACCGTTGCTTTCTTCGGGTATCAGCAGCACGTTGTGGAGGGTGTCGGTGCCGACCGAAAGGGTAAATACCCGGTGCTGAAAGTCTTCAAATTGGTGTTGCCATTCGGCAGTGGGGTAGTAAAACCGATCGTCGAATTGGGCTTGTGTTTGAAAGGATACCGCTACTAGGATTACAAAGAGTAACTTTTTCATATGTCTGATTATCAAGCGTTTTGCGTTCGTTCTGGTACAAATGAACGGAGCAAAATTGACCTTGACTACCCCATGTGACGGTTGACAAAGGCCCTGGGCTGGATAACAACCGGAGGGACGATTACTAAGTATTGACGAGGTACGATTGACG
>DMST01000186.1:0-719 GCA_003454975.1 Cytophagales bacterium
TGAGGATCTATAAACAGGCTGTTATGATCTCTTCCCGTAGCCGAAAGCCAACCATCAAAATCCAAATCATCCACACTTGATCCTACAGGATGCTCCGCAAAGTAGTTGGTTGCAGTGGAGAAAAATACATTATGATCGGAGTTGAGGATCGGGGTCTGATAATTGTATAGCACCCTACCGCCAGCATGGTTATACAGGATGTTATTCTTTAGGGTCATGCTGTCACAACGAATAAACAAAATATTCATCCCGTACAGATTCAAGCTGTTGCTGTACAAGCTATTATGGTAGATTTCTACTCCTACTGACTCCTGTATGTAGATAGCATTGGCATCGAGGGCGTCCCTCAATACCATGACATTATTCGCAATGATCAAAGGTGCTTCTTGGGTACCCTCCCCATTCCATAAATACAAACCACGACCACGCCCCATGATCTCCATCTGGTTGTTGGTGATGGCTCCGTGCTTCATGCCCAACAAATAGAATCCGGACATCAGGTTGTAGGACTGGCTGGACTGGACGGTATTACCATGAATGATCAAAGAATCTACCGTTTGAGTGAGGAGGCCTTTGTCTGACTGGTCAATGAACCGGTTGTCTCTAATTTCCAGAAAAGGAATGCTACCTCCTTCTGGATCCACGATGTACAAGCCTTCAAATCCCTTGGTAAAGGTATTTCCTTCAATAACCGCACTAGGCTCAAACACCTGGGGCGG
>DMST01000186.1:750-4018 GCA_003454975.1 Cytophagales bacterium
GGGGCGGGGTGGATACCAACCGGCCCAACTCATGCAATCCTTCGAAGTGGTTGCCTTGCAATACCAGACCACTGGTATTTGCGGTTACTTGCAAGGCCTGACTGTGCACATTGGTCCGGTCTTGCCAGCCCAGGTTTTGTAGAGAAAGGTAGTTGGCACCATCCAGAACCAAAACATAGTCTGACCGGCTCCAAAAGAGCGTGGTATTGTGGTCACCATTTTGGCTTGCAAAAGTGACCCGGTTCTCAGGCGAGGCTCCAGGAATGGAATCAATCGTGAGGGAGTTAACCTCGTGCTCCCCAGGCTCTACCCAGAAGGTAGTAGGTCCGCCTACTCCTACCAATTCCAAATCGGCAACAGCGAACCTCAGTTCCCGATAATGTGCATTCGCACTTGGTCCGATGATGTATTCGCCCTGCAGGGCTACGGGTACTCTCTGGCGTACCGTATCGTTACTCCGGTTCAGTTCCTCCATACCGTTGGAAGAAGTGATGGAGGCCAGCACTTGATTGGGTGCAGAAGAGGAAAAGGTGTAGTTACCCAAAAGCAAGGTGTCTTGCTGGCCCGGGGCCAGAGCCAAAGGCTCAGTTACCGTAGTTTGGGCTGCTTCATCTACTTCCCAATACACCTCTACACTTTGCAGCGTATCGGTGCCCGCATTCACCAATACTGCTTTCACAGGGTATTCCCCTTGAGTAATGGGAGCAGGTGGTAAGACCAGCGTGTACAAACCAGCATCGCGGGCTTGGAGAACCACATCTCGTACCGGGCTAGTTACGGATGCATATTGGGCACCACCAGACAGGTTGCCCATGGCACCGCTTGCCTGATCAATAATCAGCCCATCAGAACGAGGGTTGAACGGGAACAGGTGAATAAGTCCAGTTTCCAGAGAGTCTAACGGGCGAATGGCCGCCTCCCGAATTTGTGCTTCAGAACGGGCCACTTCCCAGAAGCGGAACTCGTCGATGGCTCCATCCAAAAAGCCATCGGTAGTATAGTCAGGATTATCCCCGGCATACCAGCCTAGCTGCTGGGTAGGTAACAAATCGGTGGGTGTGATGTGCTCAAAGAATTGACCATCTACGTACAAGGAGAGCCCACTGCCTGCCTTTTGAACTACCGCAAGGTGATACCACCGCTTGCGCTCAGCTATGAAATTGGTATTCCGCACGGTAGAGTTCGTTAGCATCCACAGCATGCCGTTGGCAGCCATGTGTAGTTGCAACCATGACGATTCGGTACCTAAAATAAAGGCATTCTGATAGCTGTCTACCCGGAGCCAGGTCTCAAGGGTGAAATTGTAGTTACCATAATCATCGGAAGCCTCCGTTATTGGTTTTTCTCCCAGGTAGGCATATTGGGAAGTACCGTCAAATTCCAGCCCATAGTGCGGCTCTGCCGGAATTACCCGTACCCATTCTGATGCGGCCGAATCCAACTCATCTCCTTCGTCTTTTCCCCCTTGAACAGAATCGACCCAAGCTGAAATCTGGTAGTATTGGTCGGGCTGTAAAATCACATTGCCTAGTGACACCACTGCCGAATCGCCCGGAGCCAGGGAGGTAGATACCGATGCAGACCCTATAGCTCCGTTCAGTTCCCAACCCACCGTCGTATGGGTAATCGGTTGCTTTCCAAAGTTGTTGATTAGGATCTGTAGGGGCACATTTCCTTCTGGCACCATATCCAAAGTTTGAGGCTGGACGATGGAAACCACCCGTGCATCATAGTCATAAAACGTTACCTCATAGGCACCCAAATCGGGAGCTAGATCGCTTCGTTCTTTTCCAGCGATATCAGTCAGGATTCCCACGGGGGTTCCTACACCATCCAGCAAGGGCTGCCTGGGCACATACAAATCCGCACTCAAAAACTGCGGGTCCAGAGTGTAGGAATTGGGGTCGTGACCCAAGGTAGACGTAAAGGAAGCCAGTGAAAAGATCTGGAAATCATAACTGACATCTCCCGGTCCGGTGCCCTTCCAGTAGTTGTTATAATCAATGACGGGGAAGTCCATACGCCGGTAATAGGCCGTCGGATAATTAGCAAGACCCACCAGCAAGTTATTCTTCACGATAGCGTGATCCAGGTCATCCAAACTTAAAGCGGTAGCCGATTGTAGGCCACTACCCACCTCTAGCGTATTGTGATAAACTTCTACGCTATCGGCCCATTGCCAGTAGAAAGCAGCACCCGTTCCATAACTATTGGTCTCTTCCATGTACACCAGATTGTTCCAGGCCTGCACCTTGTCTACCCGGTACCCCGAAATACCGTACCGCCCTTGTATGAACAATTCATTATCCGAGATGGTGGTATTGTTTCCTGTGTTAAGGTCAATCCCCCGGAAACTGGCCGAAATCTTATCTCCCTGCGCCATTACCTTATTCCCGGAAATTTCAAACTGGTACGCTCGGGTGAGATACATGCCTCCCACGGCATAGGCATAAGGTTCATTCCAGCGGAAGGTATTGTTTAATATCCTCCATTGGTTATGCGAATAGAAAGCAGAAGAACCATTCACATTGATACCATACACTCCATCTTGGAAAGTACACTCCTCCAGGGTGATGTACTCCGTAAAGCCGGTAGCAAAAACGAGGTTGTGACTGGTATTTAGTTGGCCTTCTCCGTTCAAATGCAGGTTTTCGAACCGGAGATGGGCAGCTCCATCTCCAATCACCAGCAGGTTATCCTTACTGCCGCTACCTCGGAGTCGCAAACTTATATCTTGAACCACAACACCCTCTACTGCTGCCAAACGCCAGAGATAGTTTTCCGTGTAATTCCCGTATTGATTGAAGACCACCAGGTCTGGGTTGCCGCTCTCAGATCGGATCACCAGAGGATTGGTCTGGCTGATACCTGGTAGGTGCTCAATAGTTACTTGTTCATCATACTGGCCATCCCGAATCAGGAAAGTAACCGAACCGTGCGCCCCCCGCAATTGAAGGGTGGAAATAGCCTCTGAGAGGGAAGTGAAATCGGCGGTGGCGTCTCCTACTGTATATACACCTCCCAAAGCAGCATTCAGGGTAAAGGCAATACTATCATTGTCCGGCTGTAAATCGGCCCCACTATTAGGAGCCAAAGTCACAAAAGATAGCTGGGTTGTACCATTTGCCGGCAGGGCAACTTGCCCTACACTCAGCAGCGTATCCCCCCCTCTATCAAGGCCACCATTCCATTGGTATAGGGGTTGGGCAACTCCGTTTATAAACCAGGCAACCTGGGCCGAATTCAGTGGCTGGCTACCCACATTGCG
>DMST01000186.1:4051-10598 GCA_003454975.1 Cytophagales bacterium
GCGCAGCCGTACTTGTGCCAAATAATTTTGTGGGCTGAGGATACCATTGTACAAGGTATCTTCCACCAGAGCGGCATCCAGAGTGAACGGTTGGTCACGTACCGGGGCCTGGCTGCTAAACCATTGTCCGCCATTGATAAGCAGCCCATGGTAACCATTCTGACTATCGTTGAGTACCTGTCCGGCTCCCTCCTCTATTCGGTAATGAGCCACCAGCCCTGGCTGGGTAGAAACATTCGCATTCTTAACGCTCCATTCCTGTAGCTGCTCGGGAGTTCTTACCGTATTCCATACCCGAAACTCATCAATAGCTCCGTCAAAGTAGTTGTGTACTTCGTTATTGTAGTAGACTGCCCCCAACGTGAAAAGGTCTCCGGCTTCCACTTCCATGGTAGAAAAAACGTCTCTTCTATCCTGCTCTATCCCATTTAGGTATAGAATGATCACCGAGTCCGAGACCGTCACTGCTATATGGTTCCAGCTAAGTGGTTCTACCTCTTCGGTTAATAACCCAGACACCCAATACCGTTGATTGTTAGCATACAGGAGGTTTCTGCCCGAGCCTGATGGGCTATTGATTGACCAAACCGTTTTGTTATCGTCTAGTACCTCGGGCGAATATACCCAGGCTTCAAGCGTATAATCCGTTCCTTGTGCCAGAATATCCGCTAACGAGTCTATGGATACGTATTGAGACTGACCATCAAACGCTAAGCTATAGTGAAACTCGTTGGGCACTACGGCAATCCTGCTAACCTCTGCAGTATCACGGCCAGGATTAGGATCGAGCACACCGTTGGGCAGCTCACTCCAGATCCTAAGTTGCCGTAGTTCGTCCGGTGCTAAAGCTACCGATCCCAAAAGCACCGTATCCTGCACTCCTGTGGCCAGGTTTCCAGCATAATTCACAAATGGTTGAGCCACATCATCCAGCGTCCAAGACAATTTGGCCGCCGTAAGGGGAAGGGTTCCGTCGTTTCTTAGAATACCATATATGGGAAAAGTGCCTTCATTTACAATGTCACCCTCGGCAATGCCTGCAAAGCCTCGGGCTGCGGCATCATTGGGTTCAAAGGTGAAGATCGGCAGCTCCTCGTACCAATCTGTTTCGTCAGTGTCCAGCCAGTTTTGGGCGTCCGTTAGGTAGCCCAGTGCCAGGGCAGGATCGCCGGGGGTTACTTCTCGAGTGTAGTAGCGGTTATTTTGCTGACCACCCAGGGCAACCTGATAAGGACCTGCAGGGAAATTGGGAGGTAACTCGTCCGAACCGGCAGTCCATTCTCCTGGGGTAAAAGCAAATAGGTATTGTGGAGCCTCCAAGGTCCCCTGCAGAATGATCCAACTGCCAGTAAGGTAGAAATTATCGGACCCTACCCATTCCCCTTGGCTAGGCCCATCCGTTACACTGAGCTCCACCAAAGTTCCGGCCGTCATGGCCTCCGTGGCCCGCCAGTGCATAGTTCTGGAGGACTGTGAAAACACCGGAACTCCCTCCTGAAACTGATGGCTAAGGAATGTAAACTGAGTACCCTCTTCTATATCCCTTAGCAGAACAAACCGCAGCCGGCGGAACCTTTCATAAGCAAAGATGGCTACCTCTCCTGGCTGAAGCTGGGTCCCTTCAAAAGCGAAGGAGGAATCAGACACCGAATACGGAGGTTCGTTGTGATCGTCATTTGAATTACGCGCGTTCCAGTTGTAATCGTTCCAAGCGGCAGCCTGATAATCTTGCACCGTACCCGATTGGAAAGGTAAATTCAAAACGGTGCTGAACCCGGCTTGCTTCAGTTCCAAAGCAAACCCAGCGGCCAACAAGTTAGCCGGGGCCGTTCCAAATCCGGAGGAATTAAATTCCCTGGGGCGCATGGCCAGCACAAAATCTGGATCGGTACCCTTACCCTGGTAGCCGTACAACCCTTGATTAGCTTCATAATCGTACAGATTCCCTTGTACCTGGCCCACCGTAGCTGTGTTGCCTGAAATCTCGAAATGCGTACCCCTTGGGAGTCCCACTTCGGTGGTCCAGACCATTATATTGTCCCGATCACGGTCTTGGAAATGGGTTCCGTCCCAACCCATGTCCGTAAACGAAATAGAGGTACCCGGGGCCACTGAATCCAGCAGCATAAAGGACAATGTAGTGGTGGACAAGGCCTCATACCCGGTCAACATGATATCACCAGGTTGCAGAGCAGTGACCGGTATCGTCTCAGGCCCACCTACTTGAAAGGCAGGCCAAGGATCCGGCCAGCTGCCATCGTTGATCCGAAACCAGTTAATGCCCGCATGAAGTTCTTTCCGCAAGATATCCTTAGATCCTGAACGGAGTGACCCCAAATAATAGGCCGCCAATTCGAAATTGAAAAACTGAGTCGTACGGTCTTCGCTTCGTAAAATGGGTGGGATACCGTCTAGTGAATTGTTGGTGATGGCTAAACCCGCCACATATTGCGGACTGATAGCAGGCCCTTGATATGCGATCACTTCATCCCAATAGGAAATTCCAAGACCTCCGTACAAAATTCCGTTGTCTAAAGAATCATTATTGACAGAAACTACGGTACCAGCCCCAATCGCTTGTGTGGCTATCCAGGTAATGGTCCTTCCTCCGGAGAGTACATCATTGTACCAAGCAGAATTCGCAAAATGAATTTCGGTACCTGCATCCAAATCTACCAAGGGCACAAAAGCCAAATCGCTCCCCTGGTTGGTAGGACTCCAGTTACCAGCTCCCCGATAGCCCACAAAAGCAAGATCCCCAGGTTGCAGGTTGGTCCCTTTAGGGGATGATGGGTTTACGATGTAGCCCGGCAGCTCTGCTTCTGGCCATACAATCTGATTTGTCTGCCAGTTCATGAGCTGCAATGCATCTGAGAAAATATGGAATTTGGCCCCTGAGCGGGTGCCACCATACAGGTAGCCGCAGTATATCCCTGAGCTATTTTCAAAACTAAGGTGGGCACCAGTATTGGCCAAAACGGTAGGCAGAGCTCCTTCACTATAACCCAAGGGGGGGGTATCCCACTCAGACTTAGTGAGACCAAATTTGAAATCAGGGTTGCGGCTAGAGCCTTGATACATCAGGATGGTAGATCCACCAGGAAGATAAACCCGCCAGTCCAACCATGCGGGATCATGCTGTAAATCCAACTCAAGTACCTCACCCGCCTTCACAAGGGTGTCGGTACTCCAAGCTATGGCACTCATAGAAAAATCACGGGCAAGCGAAGTACCGTCCCATGGACAACCGGTGAGGGTAAGCTGGGTACCAGGCAACATATCTACCAGGGAAACAAAGGCCAGCTTAGGTGTAGAATTATCAAATCCGGTAATGAACACATCGCCGGGCTGAAGCACGGTACCGGTAGGTTGCCAGGGGTTGCCCACTGTGAAAGCGGGCATTTTTGCCAACCACCCAGTTCGCAAAGTTCTGGTCTGTATATTGGGGTCAAAGTACAACTCTGCACGTAGCTCTTCTTTGGTGCCAGAACGAAGTGGGCCCGCATACAAATAGCTTTCAAAAGCACTACGGCCTACATCCAGAAGAAAATGATAATCTGGGTTGTCCGCCAGCACCGAAGGCAACAAGCCATATATATTCTGGGAGTTAAAAATCGTGCTAGTACCTACTATATAGTCGGTTACGCTAAATGCCGTCAAGAACCGAGGGGAGCTAGTTTTACCCTGAAAAAGATAAACCTGCTCCTTATTATATAATTCCAGATTGCCTCCGTACCACTGCCCTACGTTGGCTTCGTCACCGTCCACCACAATCACAGTGCCCGCTGCCAAATCCTCAGTGGCCTCCCAAGTATATTGTTGGTCTACCGATGACACAAATTGCCAGGTAGTGTCCAACCAGCCGTGATCGGTAATAACCACTTGGGTACCCGCTAGCACAGGCTCGAGGAGTACAAAAGCCAGACTAGCCTCCTCGGTGCTGTAGCGGATTCCTGCCAGAGCCACATCCCCTGGTTGAAGCGTAGTTCCCGGATCTACAAATGGGCTACCTACTGAGAAGGAAGGAAAATCAAATGGAAGTAGCTGGGACTGATACGTGCCAATATCCCAGTTGTTGATCGTGTAAATTTCCTCTCGAAGCTCCGCCTTCGTACCGTTGGTCACCCCTCCACCGTACCACGCTTGGCCATAGAGCACGTCGAAGCTTACTGCTCGATTGTCGGTAGCTAATATGGCTGGCAGCAATCCCTCACCATTGGAATCAACAGCACCGTACACTATCCAATTCTTGGTGTTTAGCGCTGCTATAAAAGCGGGGGCCGCCACAGAACCCTGTAGTGCATAAATTTGGTCGTGAGAGTAAAAGAAGTTTTTAAAACTACCCTCCACTGTGCCTAGGGTGGCCGAATCCGCGCTAATGGTCACTACTGTACCGGCGGGCAGGGCGGCTTGGGTTTGCCAAGTAACTACGGTATCCTGCGGGTTACCGGCCAATTCGGTACCGTCCCAACCACGATCCGTAAAAATGATCTCCGTATTGGCGGACACGTCCTCCAATAGCAGGAAAGAGAAGCGGTTATCGAAACTGTTGGAACTGTACTCCAAAAAAGCGATATCACCAGGGGCTAAGGTGGTTTGTGCTTGGGTTACGGAGGTAAGGATGAGGCCAATGAAAAAACAAAGCCCCGGGAGTGGTAAGCGTGAACGCATAGAGGTTGGTTTGAGTAGTCGAGAATTAAAAACGGTTTTAAGAATCGTCAAAATACGATTCTGGTCAAGTATTTCCAACAGAAACAAAAAAGGCTGTTAACCTTTCGATCAACAGCCATATATCAAATATTAATTAGCCCCGAAAACTCAAACTTTATTCTCAAAGCCCGGCCCAACGCAGGTTTTTCACCTTGAGCCAGCATTGCTCCCGGTAGCGGTAGGTAGACTTAATGCGTTCCCAAGTGAATAGCTTATCGTTCTCCCACCAGTTGGCCGGAGGGTTACCACCAAAGTCACGAGCAGACCCTAACTGCCGGAAACCAGGACCGTTCATTTTGTAGCTAGCATTGCTCTCCAGCGTCAGTACCCGATCCGTAGGGATGTGGTGAGCCACAATCATAAAAGTGTGTCCACCACGCCACTGGCTACGCCAGCCTTGTACTACCGTCCAAGGGTTGGGTGCCTCGTCAGGATCAGACACAGCTACTGCCATACCCGCATCTACCAGGGCCGTAACGGGGCTGAAGAAATCGTCGGCCGAATAAATCATCATCTGTCCGTGCTGCGCAGATGACCACTTGAAGCCCGGATTTACCTTGGCCCAGGCCCCTACCGTAAGGCCTTCAACCAAAGTACAGCAGTTATTTTGTTGTGGGGGGCCTTGAGGCACTTTAATGCCAGGTAACGCAAAAGGATAATACGCCTTATCAAGATCATATTCGTAAGGCAAGAAAGGCTTTAGGGTGTCTACTAATACTGCCTCATCAATCGCCATAGGATCGTCGTCAAACGTAACCGGCTCTGCCCGGGGCTCAGGTACGGTCTCAATAGTTACATATTCCTGGTCCTTCCATCGGCCACATAGCCAGGTATCATTTCCTCCTAAATGCAGTGCCTCAATCAATATATAGTCCGTGTTGGAATTTGGGTGGTTTCTCTTCACATCCAACACCGGATACTTACCTGGCTCTACTACCCCCTCTACTTGCGACTGGGTACTGGCTTGTTCAAATCCTTTTAGCTTTCGCTTCACTACGGCTACTTGCTTGCTCATGATAATTCAGGTTTGTGAAAAAGGTTAGAACACAATATAGGAGGAAGTTGAACATTTTTAAAAACAAAAACTTTTAGACTCCCCAAATTTCAGTTGTCCCGCAAACACTCCTCAAAAAAGGATTTGTAATCTGACCCCCATGTTTTTAGAAATCAGGGGCTCTTTCTATCTTCCGACTGCTATGTCTCAAGAGAACACCAATTTCGCCTACCTGTCTTCCGATTGGCCACAGCTGTTTCGCCTGGCTCGCGAAACCGAGCAAAGCCTAAGCGCCCGGTCCGTCCTATTCAAATGCAGGCTGCTGGTAGAGGTAGGCCTGGAATGGCTCTACGAGAACGAGCATCAGCTCAATATGCCTGCCTACCGGATGTCATTGGATGACATGATCAACGATAAGCAACTGAAGCAAGTGATGCCCAAGTGGCAGGTCCGTGAAATGGATCTGGTACGGCGAGAGGGAAATCTGGCCGCTCACGAGCCCAAGGTGATAAGGTGGGATCGGGCCCACGTCACCCTAAAGCACACCCACCGGTTTCTGGCTTGGCTAGATGCCAACTATGGAGAAGAGCCCGACGAGGACCGCAAGCTGCGCGAAGGCTGGCTCCCCCCACAAACAATAGCTGATGCTACAGAACGGGAAGCGATTTTGGAAGAAAAGCTCGCCCAAGTGGAATCGGAGAACCGACAGCTCAAGCGAGAGATCCACCGCCTGGAAGGCCGCCTGGATGATAAAACTACCCAGCTAGCAGCCATGAAAATGAAGAAGGACCTGGCGGCGGCTCGTAAAAAGAAGAACACCGAACTAGGCCGCAACGATGAAAC
>DMST01000186.1:10671-15876 GCA_003454975.1 Cytophagales bacterium
TACCTCGCCCCTTTACGGATGCGGAAACCCGCATGCACCTCATCGGTGTACAGCTACGCGAAGCCGGCTGGGACCCGGAAGACCCTGAGTGCACCAACGAATCGCCGGATTACGTACTTCGCAATCCTGCAGGAAGGCCTATTGCCGTTCTGGAAGCCTTTGACGGTGACAACCAGGAGGAAGCAAGACAACGTGCACAACAACATGCCGAAGAGCTGGCGGAAAAGTACGGCCATAAGCCCCAACCCTACTTCTCCGACGGCGTTCACCTTTGGCGCTGCGACGGCAACACCAAACCACCGGTAGCGGTCACTCAAATACCCCACAAAGGATAAAACAGTACCCTAAGAAGGATCAAGTTAGCATCGTTGACTGGGGTCACTTTAAATCCACCACTCTTTAGCATTTCTAATCTTGTCCTTAACAGATCATCATCGATATAAAGGATATCTGTTCTCTTACCAGAATTTCGACTAGTGTTCCTTATAAGCCATTTCTTAGGGTTGCTTTCGGAGGTCCCTAGTAATCCAACAATACCTGCTAGAGTAGTTATGAACGGCTCAAAGCCTGGCTCAAAATAAAACCACAGGATAGAAATCAGTATGCCAATTGATGATAATACCTGTATTGCTCGTTTCAAAATCATGACTTAGTCCTCCTTGGCTAGGGAAATAATTAATTATTGGATTCTATACTTCTTTGCAAGGAAAAAAATACTACGCTAATCACAACGACCATAGTGGAAAAGGCTATACTATGGATGTCGATGGGTATCATCTTCTGAGGTTGCATTTTTAGACAGGGTCAAATCTATCCCCAATGACTGCATTCCTAAGAAAGAAGTTTTAAGCGATATCAAAACCATACAAGATCATCAACAATCTAACACTAGGATACCTACTGCAGTACTTGGAACATTTAGGTGACTTGGTCCAGAGGTAGGGAGTTTACGACCCCTAATTTCAAGCCTTAAAACGAAGGGCCCTTGAGAAAGAGAACATAAAATAATAACCGTGCATTGGTGAAAATCTGTCCATAAAGGCAGCTTTTTTACACCTAACTTACCTGAGGCGATGAAAAAGTAAGCCCTTGGTGAAGTGAATCTATCGGCGGGTATTTGGAGCGGATAGGATGGAAGGCAAAAGCAGATTCTTATATACCGATCAGAATATCGTCGCCGTCCAGTCCATTTTGTTTCCTTTTAAAAAAGAGTGCTGTAAGTAAATACACCTTTTGCGCCGAACAAAATCAAGTATTGGGCACCTTTTGTACATGGCCACTCCGCATCCTAGGTTAACACCCGATTTCCTTACAATAAGACGTGGAAATGAATCTAACTAATACTGGTTGGACTACAATGAACCCTCCAATTAGAGTAAACATTTGCAACCTTTGCCTAAATCCCTGGCAATTCCTGAAAGCCAAGTTCACTTTTGAGGTTATTTAGAGGAAGACCAAAATAGTTCTCCTATACCAACTGCTCTTGAAGCAGTGCCCACTACGTTTATCATATCAACCTTCCCTGTAAAAAAACACGGAAAAAAGGCTCTGCTTGACTGTACTTTTTAATGGCTAATACTCATTTGATATACAAAAGAAATAGTGTATAATTGGTGATGCTTCCATTTGATGGCTATATATATGTAGTAATATCTGCACATGTCACGGTTGTGTCAATTTTAGCATTCCTTTGCTTTCAAGTAAAAAATATAATTTCGATCAAGGAATTTTACTTTATTGGAGTTACTTGGTTAGTGAATTTATTATATCTAGTTCTAAACATACCAAGCGAAATCTCAGAACCTAGTACATTGAACCCTTGGATTCTTACGGAGCTAAACATTGATACCACCTATTTATTTGCTGTAATTAACATCTTAAGTAACTATGCCGCATTACAACTAACTCCGCAAAAAACAAAAGAAAGGATATCATCCTTAACAAGGATAAGGTTTAATTATGTTGTAGTTTTTGTATTACTTCTATCCGAAGCTGTAGGTATTGTCATCCCTGAATTTACATCCTTAAACCAAAGTGTAATCATTTGGCATGCTTTGCCAAAAGCAATTATAAATACATTAAGCCTTCTTGCTATATATAAATTTCTTACAGGTATAAAATATTTAAGATTTCTAAAAATTGGACGAATAAAATATAGACCGATATTATTAGGTTTAGGGGGGTATGCTATTATGCAACCATTAACCCTATTTAATCTCAAGAATATTGCTGAGATCGAATACTTTTCAGTATTAATTACAATAAGCGCAGTTTTCAAAATATTGGTTCTATATGGAGTCCATTTGTTGTTTCTAGAATGGACAAAAACCAAAACAGAGACTGAAACTAAAAGGAATATAAAAAGCGAGAATGAACATAACATTAATGTACAATTAAACAATATTATAGGAAGGTTATTCCATGAGATTAACCAACCCCTTATATATATAAATCAGAAAATAGAACTCTTAACTGAAAAGGACCGTGAGACTATAAGATACAACAAGAAAGTTGCGAGTTTAATCCAAGAGTTAGAAAACACGTTTAACATTGTTTTGGCTACAATTTCTGCTTCCGCAGACACATACAGAATTAGTGGTAAATTGGGAATTGCTCAAGGCAATCCCTTTGATGAAAAATTTGATTTTAAACTACCAGAGAATGATAGTTTAAAAAAACGATTATTTCAATCAGTAAACACCCCAATCCAATCAGCTGTTCTGAATTTTAAAACATATATATTAGAAAACGAATTCGATATAAAATACGAAATGACATTCGATTATGGTGGTAATGTAGATACTAAGCTCAATTCGTATGAAATAACTAGAGTCTTTATAAATTTATTAAAAAATTCACTGGAGGCAGCTGTTTCAAATAAACAAAAGGAATTGAATATTTATATAAAATCTCACAACAAAAAAACAGACACAAAAAAAGAAATTCATATTATTCTTGAAGACAATGGACCAGGAATAGCAACTGAAATACTCGATAAGGTATGGAATAATAGATTTACAACTAAAAATGGAGATAACCGAGGGTTCGGCCTAACAATAGCTAAGGAGATAATAGACTCTCATGGTGGGTCAATAAAATTATCAACAGAAACAAGATTCAATAGTGGTGTAAAATTCACTATTATCCTCCCAAAAATTGAAGATTAACAAAAATGCCAAAAATCGAAACTAAACCACAATATAAGATAATTGGAATCTTGGATGATGAAAGCAAATTTTTGTTACAGTGTGAAAGTGAGCTACTTAAAAAGAGAAAAGTTCAAGCTTTTATAACACAGGACTACGAGGAGGCATTACTTTGGGTAGAACGATCTATGATTGATCTTCTAATAGCTGACTATGACTTGAAAATAAACATCAATGGACTGCAAGTACTTAAAAAGGCAAAGTCTATCACAAATAATATTAAATATTCGATAATAACCAATCACCCTGATAACCTCATTGAAGAGGCTTGTTTAAATGAAGGTTTTGACTTCATTTCAAAGAGTTCAGCATCTTCGATTAAGAATATTGTAAACAATATTAACAGTATTCCATTAGTTAATAAAGAAAATCAGCGCGAAAACAATCATCTAATTATGAGGTACAAAAGATTAGTTGAGCCCTTAATCCAAGAACTTATGCTATTCTCCTCTAGCGAGGAAATAATACTTATTCCAGGAAGGGGAGAGATTAGTATTGAAAAACTAATAACAGAAATTCAAAATGAGTCTGATCTTGGCTTAGAATACATTGACCTGTGGGCTGATTCACAGAGTACAATAATTCAGTTAAAACATCAACGTAAAGGACGATTCAATAATGTTTTCAAGAAAAAGAAATAACCCTCTAATTTTTATACCATACGATAGTGTTTTAGGCAATTGTGCGGTAAAGAATTTATATAATATTTCCGGAGCAGAAAAAGTAAATCACATCTTAGTTGAGGAAAGCAAAAATTCAGTTTGGGATCATTTAACTCCTCTCCGCAAATTCAACATCTCTAAATTCATATTAATTGCACATCCCCATAATTCTAGCAAACCAGATCTTCATTTAAACCCTATTGAAGCCAATTCAATCCCCATAGACTGGTGGTACGGAAGCAATACTAGTAATATCGAGTTATTATATGCCCATGTTTGTAGTGGATCAGACATTCTTAATAGCGAAATGTGGTCTCAAGTATTCCCCAATTGGGTATCTTATAATAAAGACATACATATGTCATATGGAACGAGGCGCACTAAAAAAATAACAAAGTCCTTAGTTTCAGACATTAAAAAATCAGTTCAAGAGTGTAATACTGCCCACGAGCTTGAATCTCTATTAATCAAAGTATTTGACAATTACATATACAGACTACAATCTCAGCGTAAAAGAGGTGACCGATTTAGGATAATGCTAATACAACAACTTAAAAACAACTTAATAAGCTCATAATGGATGTAATAATATTAATATCAACATCTGCAACCTTTGTAATCTTAGGTATTTCTCTTTACATTATTAAGGATTCGCCTGATCAACTATTGAGTTTTGGAGAAAATGGATTTGATAACAGACTTTATTTTGAGTCATTAAAACTAACGAGGGATCAATATCTGAGACAGCAAAAGAACGCTTCGCTACTATATATGTTTGCTATTGGAGTTTCAATAATAGTAGCATGTTTCCTAATTTATACATTAACCAAATCCAACATCTCAAACATTCAATTAATATCGGAAACTATATTTGGAATAGGCGATCTATTTCTTGGTGTTGAATCAAGAAAACTCCATAAAAAAGCAACTGAAAATCTTAACCGAACCATAGAATTAATCAAATCCATCAATGCTTAAGCCTCACGTAAGCCTCTATTGAATTTTATATTGATTTTATTGGGAAGTAAAATTCGATTGATAGGATGACTGGCGATAGGGTGACTTACGATTCCCATTATCACTTTCTTGAGGTCTTCTTGTGGATTGATCCCCAATTTTTCACACAGGCCGACCCGCGAGGTGATTACCGCGGTGTTTTGAGCGGCATCACCCGATCTCTCAATAATTAGGGCATGCTGATAAATGGTTAACGCCTTGTATTTAAGCAGCTTGTGGCTAGATTGGATGATGCAAGTCCAAGGATAATCGCCTATTAGTCGCAAAAAGCGTGGATTTAGTTCCGAATATGTTTCTCCAAATCAGCTTTCCATAGCTGG
>DMST01000091.1:0-178 GCA_003454975.1 Cytophagales bacterium
CACGTGGTGCAGCAGAAGCAAGGCCGCGTAAAGCCTACGATGGAGATGTAAAGAGATTGCTTGAGGGTAAGACGCCCCGGGTAAAGACGTTCTCGCTATGGGGGGTGGATACCCTTGGATCACGAATACTGTGGAGTAGCTCGAATGCTACACGGCTCACTGCAAAAGGTACCCTGCT
>DMST01000091.1:228-431 GCA_003454975.1 Cytophagales bacterium
GGTTCGGGACTCGAAGCCATCTAGCAGGGGCATTCGCCTCTTCATTGGGTGGCAGAGGTTCCGGCTTGCCGGGAGGACTCGAAGTCACCCAGGGAAGTCTATTTCTCATACTCAATCTTATGCAGCGTCCAGGTCAGCTGGGCGGCCGGGGTTTTCACCGTGACTACGTCGCCTGCTTCTTTCTTATACAAGGCTTGTGCAAT
>DMST01000091.1:470-1402 GCA_003454975.1 Cytophagales bacterium
CAAGGCTTGTGCAATCGGTGAATCGATGGAGATGTAGTCCTTCTTACCGATAATTTCTTCGCCTCCCACGATCCGTAGGCGTTTATAGAGGCCTGTATTTGATTCAATTTCGATCCAGGCCCCAAACATGACCTTCCCCTCCATATTGGGGTGATACCCCACTACCTCAAAGTCGTCGATACACTTGCGCAGGTACAGCAGTCTTTTGTCGATCTCGCGTAGCCGCTTCTTGTTGTAGTGGTAATCCGCATTTTCTGATCGATCCCCCAAACTCGCCGCCCACGCTACTTTTTTAGTGATTTCAGGACGTTCTACCCGCCACAGCTCATCCAACTCAGCTTTTAGCCTTTCTAATCCTTCCGGGGTAAGCATCGGTGTTTTCATAGCCTGCAAAACTAATCTATAGTCCAGTTTGAATACAAACCGAAGGAACAAGGATGATAATAATTTTCCTTGAACCGGTTGCTATGGCCTCCGAGGGGCAGGTAGATAGACACCGGAACGTAGCATGGGCAATGCCATAGCCACCGCAAACACCATGGTGCCTCCTGACAGCAAAAGGGCCACCCGAATTGGGCGGCCCTGGAATTCTTTACGGTCGGTGACTCCTTATTCTACCACCAGAGGGTACGAATGTTTACCCTCGCTATCCAGCGAAATCACGAAGTAGGTGCCTGCTTTCAGGTCATCTACATCAAGCGTGGCTGTATGACCAGATACAGCCTCCAATCGCTTCACGACTTGGCCCATTAAGTTGACTACCGCTACCTGCTCCAGCGGATGCCCGGAGGTGAGGGTAACCACGCCGGCGGTAGCCGGATTGGGATACAGGCCTGCGGAGGGGATATCGATAGCGGTTGGTAAGGCACCACGAGCAGCGCCGCCAAATCCCGGACCGCCGTTGCTGCTGCCCGTAACCCTTACGTACCGGG
>DMST01000091.1:1454-2823 GCA_003454975.1 Cytophagales bacterium
CCCTTACGTACCGGGATGATGAACGCGTAACTCCACAGGTGCGGTAGGTAGCCGTTACGTAGCCACTCGTGGCACTCAGTCCTTCGGCTACCATGCTGTTGGTGGTGGTGCCCGAGAGGGGGCTTAAGCCACTGGGCGTAGACCAGCTGTAGTTGCTAAGGCCAGAACCTGAAACGGTAAACCGGCCCACGGTAGTCAAGGCCATGGTAGAAGGACCCGTCATGGAACCCGTTTGGGGCCCAAATTCCACCTTACGCGTGCGATACCCACTGGAGGCAGGGCAATTGCCACCACTATTGGCCTTCACCCTAATGTAACCGTTCGAAACGGATCCGGAACCGGGAAAGCGAACATTTACCGAGGTTTGAGTCCCAGTATAAGTGCTAACCAATGCCCCCGTTATAGGATGCACAATGCGATAGGGAGGGCTGACTTCCCAAGTGAAAGTGGTTGCACCGGGAACCGAATTGGTGGAATAAGTACCGGTGGAATTGTTTCCGCATACAACACCCGAGCCGCTTAGGATAGAAGGTACGGATGGGATAAAGCCAATCTGCGTATAGTAAGTAACGGATGACGAACGAGGTTCCCTCCGGGTAATGGTAGTGGTACCCATACCGCTTGGGTTTGGGATGACGGTGGTTACCAGTTCTTCCCAGGAAACAGTAAGCCGAATGGTAGCCAGGCCTCGCGCATTGGGTAAGTTAACCGCAATAGTAGGTCCTAAGCTTGAAGTTCCTCCACCGCTTGAGTAGGCGATATTCCAGCTAAATGTGGGATTGGGAATGCCGGGAGCACTTCCATAATAAACCACCGAGGTTCCGCAGTCGGCATATAGAGGACCGTTAACGGATTGGGCCAAGGTGGGAGAATTTGCCATCAGCAGCAAAACCATACCGGCTACCCCAGCACGTACTAAATGGATAATTGTCTTCATTAATTTTTTGAGTAAGTGAATGGATTATTATGACTATTGATCCCCAGTCCAGAAACTGAAGCCAGGAGATGGCGAGGGCAAGAATGTGCCTGGGAGGCCCTCAATCGACGCAATGGAACCAGCGAAACCCTTTTCTCGGTAGGAAATAGAAATACTGAAGACGGCGAGTGTGCTATGACAAAACAGGTAGAGATAGTTACGGTGGTGGTGGCCGGATACACAGCAAGGCGGCTACCAGAAGCTTTGCCTTCATGATCCTACGTGGCTTTTTATTGTCCGGCTCTGCCGAAACCTACTCAAGCGCTCTTACTACATTCTCCGCATGGAGTGGCTAGTCTTCAAATATTTGGGGGAAGGGGAGGAGGTGTAAAAGTTATCAGGGCTACCGGACTCTTCCTCTGTATTTTCTTGGTGGTGCACCTGACGGCCAAT
>DMST01000227.1:0-540 GCA_003454975.1 Cytophagales bacterium
CAGTGATGGGGGTGGCTCCATCCGCATACCGGCGGGGTACGGCGGTACGTTTGGCCTCAAAAGCAGCCGGGGGAGGATATCCTCCGGGCCGCAGCACGACGAGGGGTGGCTAGGGGCGAGTGTGAATGGGGTGATTGCCCGCTCGGTGCGCGATAGCGAGGCCATGCTGGACGTGCTGGCCGGAGCAGAACCTGGCGATCCTTTCCGAATACCGGCCCCGGAACCCTCTTTTGCTGAAGCCATCAGCCATGCCCCAGGGCCTCTACGCATCGGTTACTTTACGGAATCGCCTTTGGGCACCTTGGTGCACCCGGAATGTATAAAAGCAGCGGAGGAGACGGCGAAAAAGCTGGAAGCCTTGGGCCACCACGTGGAGCCCGCCAGTACGGGGGTAGACGGATTGGCTTTGGCCAAATGCTACCTGCATATGTACTTGGGCGAGGTAGCTTGGGAGATAGACTACGCAAAGCGGCACCTGAATGCCCGTGGCCGGGATTTTGAGTTGGATACGCGCATGCTGGGCATGCTGGGCCGTAGCCT
>DMST01000227.1:599-1305 GCA_003454975.1 Cytophagales bacterium
GCTGGGCCGTAGCCTTTCGGCCGGAGCGTTTGCGGACATCCGGCACCAGTGGAACGGCTTTGCCCGCCGCTTGGGGGCTTACTTCCAAAGGTATGACCTGTACTTGTGCCCTACTGCGGCACAACCTCCGGCCAAGATTCATGAACTGGACTTGCCTAAGGGTACTCAGGTGCTGATGAAAATTCTGCTGGCCTTGCGACCCGGCAAACTGCTGCTGAAGACCAATCTGCTAGATGACTTGGCGAAGGACAGCCTGTCGCGCACCCCCTTCACACAGCTAGCCAACCTGACGGGTACTCCGGCGATGTCGGTACCTATGCACGTCACACCCGAGGGGCTCCCCCAAGGCGTGATGTTGGGGGCGGCCTTTGGGCAAGAAGGGCTGCTATTACAGCTTGCCAGGCAGCTGGAGGAGGCTCACCCGTGGCAGCCCCGGCTGGATGCACTTTGGGAGCGATTGGGGTAAATCTTTGCTCTCATCGGTTATTTCTTCGGCGGCCTAGGATATACTCCCCTGGGTGATGGTTCTTGCGGGGGCAAACGCGTGAGGGACGCAAGGCATTGTATGAGCTCACCCACACCGGAGTTTAGAGCCCATCCCG
This sequence comes from Cytophagales bacterium, assembly GCA_003454975.1. GTDB lineage: Bacteria > Bacteroidota > Bacteroidia > Cytophagales > Cyclobacteriaceae > DMST01. Next base: position 1,202 of record DMST01000227.1, read on the forward strand.
TTTGGAGGAGGGCAGTGTGGTGGACTGCCTCTGACGAACGAGATCCTTTGCCTCCGGTGTGGGTAGCGAGTGCCGACGGCCCGACCCCGGACAGGGGGCACGCC
>DMST01000227.1:1354-4053 GCA_003454975.1 Cytophagales bacterium
CCGGACAGGGGGCACGCCCAACGTATTCTAATTGGTCACTCAGGGTTGTGGTGGATGAGGAGGTTGGTGGGGAGGTCGCTGAAGATGTACTCCAGCTCGTTGGGGAACATGCGGTTGAACAGGTTGAGCCTGCGCTCGGGGGCCTGCATGACTAGCAGGTCGGCATTGATGCGTTCGCAATATTTGGCAACCTCGGGCCCGGACTTGCCGGCGTTTACCTTGATGATGATGTTGAGGCCTTCGGTATTTACTTCATCCAAGGCACGCTCTACGGCAAATACTTCCTCTTGCACCAGCGCCCGTCGATTGTCGGACATGCCGTCCTCAGGGCCATCACCTACCACCTGCATGCTGAGGCCAATGGGGTCGATGTCCTTCATGATGTGTACCTGGGTGCTGCGGTCGATCCGGCCCAGGTTGAGCCCAGACCGGATGGCCTCAAAGTCGTGGTGCAGGTGCTCGGAATGGATCACCATCCGGCGGAAGGGTTTGGGATACTTGCTGGGGTCGGTGAGCACCAAAACGGAGCAGTCTGCCCGTCGCAGGATTTTGCGGGCAACGGAACCTAAGTAGTATTTAAAAAGATTCTCTTTTTTGAGGGCACCGGCAAGGAGGAGATCCACATTTTCGGACTCACATACTTGCAAAATTTTCTTGGCGGGGTCGCCATCCTCCCATACCACTCGTAAGGTATCCGGACTTAATTCTAGGTGCAGCAGGAGGTGGTCCATCTTCAGTTCGTCCTCGGTGTTGCGAGGCCCCACATGGATGATCACCAACTCAGCTTTGTACAAGGAGCGGATACGTTTGGCTTCGATCAGAAGCGCCTCACTACGAGGAGAAAAGGCTAGCGCCAGTGCGATTTTGTTGTAGTTCACCGGAGTGGATACGATCGGTATTATTAGGGGCGAAAGTACAGCAAAAAGCGAGGGTAGGGAAGTGTTTTTGGGTGGTATGTACCCTGAGTGATGCCAACGGCGTCTGAAATCCTTTGCAATCGCAAACATTTTTGCCTAGTTTATTGGTTGCCTATTACCTAAAACCCAACACCCAAGCGCAAGTGACAGAAGTAAAACCCTACTACTCCTGGAGTTCTATTCGTGAGAACTGGCGATTAGATTTAGTGGCCGGTCTAAGCGTGGCTCTGGTAGCCTTACCCCTGGGGCTGGGGAAAGCCATCGCATCGGGAGCCCCCCCCGTGGCCGGTCTGATCCCTGCGGCACTCGGTGGCCTACTTACTACCTTTCTGCGTAGTAGTAGTGTCGCGATTAATGGTCCATCGAATGGCCTGATTGTGGTTACCCTAACGGGGGTGACTACGCTGGGTGACGGTGGCGGTTCTGGTTTTTCTTATGTGCTGGCCGCCTACATCATGGCGGGAGTTATGCAGCTGATTGCGGGTGCTTTCAAGCTAGGCCGCTACGGGGACTATATGCCTTCGGCGGTCATCAGTGGTATGCTGGCCGCCATTGGGGTGATTATCATGGTGTCGCAGGTATATCCTGCCTTGGGAACTACAGCCCATAGCCACAGTACGCTGGAAGGGATACTGGAAATACCGGAAGGTATTTTGCATGCCAACGGTATTGCGGTGCTGATCACGGTGATATCCTTGCTGGTGATGATTTTGCACCCCCGTACGCGTTGGCGAGCTTTTCATTTCATACCTGCACCCATGTGGGTGATGGTAGTGGGGCTAGGGCTGGTGTATGCCTTCAATATAGCGGATAAACATACGGAGGAATTGATGGGCTTCAGTATAAATGTAGGTCCTGAGTTTCTGATTGACTTGCCTGCTAAGGTGTGGGAGGGTTTACCCTCGCCCAACTTTGGGAAAATTGATACGGTGCAGTTTTGGGTGGTCGCCTTCTCGGTATTTTTGGTGGCCTCGCTGGAGGGACTGCTTAGTACCAAAGCGGTGGATAAGCTGGACCCTCAGCAGCGCAGAACTAACCTGAATCGGGACCTCTCTGCTATGGGTATATCTACCATTCTATCGGCCTTGATAGGCGGTATGCCCATCATCACGGTGATTTTGCGAAGCTCCATCAACGTGAGCCACGGGGCCAAAACACGGTGGTCTAACTGGTACCACGGGGTGTTCTTGCTGGTGATGGTTTTTGGGCTGGGGGCACTTATCCAGCGGATTCCGCTGGCGGCTTTGGCCACGATTCTGGTGTTCTCGGGTTTTAAGCTTACCTCCCCTAAGGTGTTTCGGGACAACCTGCGTAAGGGTTGGGAGCAGCTGGCGCTCTTCATCGCTACGCTGCTGGCTATTTTGCTCACCGGGCTGCTGCCGGGTATTGCCATTGGGGTGCTGGTAACGATATTGCTACACTGGGCCAAAACGGGTATCCCGTTCAAAACCTTCTGGCGATATATTCAGGACCCGCACATTCGGTTCCTGAACGAGGATGAGAACAACCTGGTAGTCCGGGTGAAGGGCATGGTGAACTTTGTCAATCTGTCGCGGATGGTGAAGGGCATGAAAACGCTGCCGCAGCAGAAGCACGTGGTGGTAGACTTTAGTCATGCACGCCTGATAGACTATACTACGCTGGAGTATATGCATGAATATGCGGAAGCTTATAACCGCAACGGGGGCGAGTTTGACCTGACGGGCCTGGCGATTCACCGAACGTCTAGTGCGCATCCGTATGCTTTGCACGTGCTGGAGACCAAGCGGCCACCGCGCCTAA
>DMST01000483.1:0-20685 GCA_003454975.1 Cytophagales bacterium
TCAAACCCCCTCGCTCACCGTTATTCTACACCAATCTCCCCTTCTCTATGTCAATTTCCCACTAGCCTCTCGCTCAACGGGGATGCAAAGGTAACAGCAGAATCTAACATCGCAATACCAGAGTGAGAAAAAATCCAAAATAATAAATAACCCTCTGGCTTACAGCGGTTTAATTTTCATCACGTTTTCGAGGGTTCCTGAAGCAGCTGCCAAATCTTGGTTGAGGACCGTCATACCAAAGGAAATAGGGTTAAACGCACCCTCTGCCCAATATCACCATTGTGCACTTACGATTAATAGGGACAAACAACCCTTCTCCCTCTTAGATTAGTACTATTATTTGCCTGACAGTGAGCCAATGCTACCGATCGCATACGCCAAGGGCCCATGGGAATACATCAACCGTAGGACTCCCCCCATTGAATCCGTATTAGGCTTTTTGCTTGGGTCGCTTGTAAACGGGTACGGTAGAGCAGGGCTCCCCATACATGATAGAGGAAGCAATAGGGGCTAGCAAGCGTGTGACTTCCCCGTAGGCAAAAGCAGAGATGGGCAGATCGCCACAGCCTTTTACTACAACCTTGGCTCCGTCCAGCTCCTCCAATTTCAATCCATCGGCCAAGGCTTGCTGAAATAAGGACTGATCTAGCTCTTGTAGTGTACCAACTACCGCATGCTTGGCTACCCCTTGTAGCTTGCATAGCACGAGCATGTACGCCCACATAGGAATGATGGCCTCCACGGTGCAGGTGACCGCCACGTGCTTATCCGCATACTGTTGCCAATCGTGCTCTTTTACCCAAGCCCGAAAATCCTTTTCCCGCAGAATCATCTCCTGGAACAAAGTAGGTTTCAAGTCCAGCAGCATCCGCTCTTCGCGAGGATAGTAATCTTCCAGGTCGATGGTGAGTAAGCCGCTATTAGCAACACGGTTTACGATGGGTTGGTCTTGGACGTCCATAGTGATGATTGTGAATTTGCCTTTTCAACAGGTAAATGTAGGATTCGGTTTCCCTCAGTACGGATCTTTTCCTCAAGATAAGCCTTGATATCTGCTTATTCAGAAAGCTTTCTAGTTGGTTTCATTATTCTCCAGAACTTATGTTGCAGTGACTGTGGCATCCAAGTCTGATCTAGAGTCTCAGCCCACGGCCTCAATATTTCCACCCAACCTGCGTCGACAATCCACGTAAGGGCCAGATCAGCCCAATATTCCATCTTCAGGGAGAAGGGATATTGAATCAAAGCATGGAGGGGAAATGATTGCTGCCAGCTTTCTGGGATTCTCTCCTGGAACAATATTTGAAAATCGCTCCAATCCATTTCTAACCACGGGAATAATGCCAACAAATCTGATGGTATTCGTAGGGGGCTAGGTTCGTCATATAGCTCGCGGAGAAACCACTCTCCCTTCTGATTACACTCACACTGCAACTCAGGTTTTATAGGGAGACTAAAGTAACCGCTACCCATGCTTGGGCTTCCTACGTTTAGGAACACCTGCCTGAAATTCTTTAAGATAGAAGGGTTCCCAGTAAGCTACATCAACAAACTGCTTTTGCTGAAAGTAATCCCAAGCCAACTCGCCTACGGATTTTGCTGACGGATAGATACCATCCACAAGATGCGCATTGGGATGTGTTTGAAGAATCTCCCGGAGCTTAGGAGCACCATCACCAAAAAACAGAATGGTAAACCGATCGAGGGATTCCTCGAAATCAGCAATGGATTCTACCACTAGGGCTTGTGTATCCCACACCAACCTACCATCTGGCTTGTACAGTTGGCAATAAACTTCCATGCGCCGAGCATCCAGCATAGGGCAGAGTCCAACGGATAATGCCTGAATACCGGAAACAGTGCGGGCCATAGCTGATAGTGTAGGCACCGCTGCGATAGGAACACCTAAGGCAAAGGCCATGCCCTTGGCGGTACTCGCTCCTATTCTAAGACCCGTGTAGCTTCCTGGACCTTCGGAAACGGCAATGGCAGAAATATCAGACCGGCTTGCCTTGGCATTTGCCAATACCTGATCGATCATGAGGGTGAGGTGGGAAGCATGGGTCCTTTCAAGAAAGAGCTCATTCAGGCTTACCAGTTGCCCGTTTCGATGTAAGGCTACGGAACAAACCGGAGTGGAGGTATCGATGCTTAAGATAAGGGCCATTATCCTGGAATCAGTTCGAATGCTTTTTTCAAAATGACCACAAAGATAAAGAGGGAAAAAAGAAGGGTAATCAATCGGGAAGACATCTTAGTGGCGGCCTTTACTCCCAACGGACTAGATATTACTACTCCAATCCCTAGTGGGATAACGATTGGGAATACAATATAGCCTAGGTTGTTGTAATCCACATCGAACCGAGGTGTCTCAGTCATGTTGAAGCATGTGATCATGAGGGAAGTGAAGAATATCATACCCAAGGATATGGATTTGGCCTTTTTGATGTCCATACCGAGAATGAGAGTGAGGAAGGGGACTACGATAGCCCCACCACCAAGCCCTGATAATGCGGCTACGAGCCCGCCGGTACCACCAGCCCCCACGAACCAGCCGGGCTTATGGGGCTTCTCCCCCTCTTTATTTCCTAGGCCTACTACAGCAGATTTTCTGAGGGAACGCCAAAGAATGAACACCAGCAAAAAGATGACGACGATGTTAAAAATCTGCTTGGAGTATAGGGGAGTATTGACAAAAAAATTAATGGTAAGAAGGGATACCGTAATGGCCCCAAGGCTCACCCATAACACCGGCTTAAGGTAGAAAGTCTTGTTGCGCATTTGGGTAAGGCTACCCGACAAGGCAGCGAAAAGGGTACCAAAAAGAGAATTGGCAATAACGTATTGCACCATTTCCTGATCGTTTACTCCCACACGAGCCAGTGCAAATGGTAACACGAGTAGATAGAAGATCCCTCCTCCGATGCCCAGAAGGCCAGCCATAAAGCCGCCCGCGAGCCCTGCTAAAATCAAGTACAATACATCCATCCTATTATAGTGACCCGCTTATCCTCGTTTGGTTTTCAGGAATTGATTGATGAAACCAACAATCCATTCTTTATCCCCCTGAGATTGGGACTCAAAAAATTTCTTGTTGCCGGACTGGATGATAAGGTAGGGATTCTTGGTGACGTGTACCGTCCTGTGGGTGCTACCTGTACGACGAGAAGTATAATTAACATCTTCTTGAATTTCAGCACCTCGAACTTCATTAAGGGGGTAAGCCCATGTTTTTCGCCCTCCGGGCCGGATTTTGATTAAAGACAATTCATGCCCGCTAATCACTAATTGTTGACGAGTGGCTATGGAGCGAAAGTTGCGCACAAGCATGTAGATGCCGACGACCCAAAAGGGAATAGAGAAAAGGGGCATGAAGCCTGCATTCATGACAATGGTCATGGTGGTCCATACGGCAACAAAACCCAACCAAAAGATAGAAAACGCAAAAATGCCAATATGGCTAATGTTTAGTTTGGGCCGGGGCGCATCTAGAGCAATGACTCCTCCCGCTTGGGTATCCATAGTAATGCGAGAACCGGGAGGCGGTGTCGCGGAAACGGCAACAGGGGATTGAAAGGTAGCTGAGGTACTATTGAGAACATCGCTTGGCTTGAAAACTGCCCCACAGGTTGGGCATTTGGCAATGTTGGCCTGCACATTCACTTCTGATCCGGGAACAGCGGAATGGCAATTAGGGCAGGTTAATATCATAGATGGGAAAGTTAGAAAATTCCATCCTATCACGAAATCGCCATAATAACCCAGGTTCCAGGGTTCAAAAACCAACAAAACCCCTTAAGGATTGCTTAAGGGGCTTGATATCAGTACTCTTCCAGACAAGCTGACCTACTAGTTCTGCCTAGCTAGCAACTGATCAATTTCTTCGGGTTGGTTGAGCACACGAATGGCTTCCTGCACTTCCTGATCATGCGTAAATGAGGACTCAACCCTTCCAATCTCTAGATAGTAGTGTGCAGCTATTTCTTGTTCCAGCTCGGCAATGATCTCATCCTTAAATTTCTCCAGATCAGCTTCTTTGTTATGCGATAGGCGATTTTCTAAGGCAGATAGCTGTGAAGAAATTTCATCGTAGTAGCGCTCTTCTTTCGCGGTAGCAATGAGCTGTGCCAACTCTTGCTCAGTCTCAGACCTATGATCAAAGGACTTATCTGAAAGCCATTGCATGAAATCTTTGTATTCCGAATTGGAGAGATGGAAATTGGATGCAGGGGCGATTTTGTCGTGCAAATAATAGTAGCGTGTGGCGTAGTCGAAAATAAGGTTGTTGCGAAGCAGGCTGATAGTAACAGGCGCCAAACGTTGTCCGGCCAGGGCTACATCAGGATCAACCCCCCCCCCATCAAATACAGAACGCCCATTCTGGGTAAAAAACTCCACTTTCAAAGAGTCTGCAATTTTCCCTACACTTCCATCCGGCCGACGATGGGTATAATCCAAGGCCTGTATGCAACGTCCACTTGGGATGTAATACTTGGCCGTGGTCACCTTCAACTGTGAATTGTAAGTTAAAGGACGGGTAGCTTGCACCAATCCTTTACCGAAGGACTTCTGACCGATTAGGATACCGCGATCGTAGTCTTGCAAAACGCCCGCTACAATTTCGGAAGCCGAAGCAGAACCGCTGTTAATAAGGACCGCTACTGGAATTTCGGTATCAAAAGACGGATTGAGGGTTCGATAGGTTTTATTCCATTCGGTTACTTTACCTCGGGTACTTACAACTTCTTGCCCTCGATCAACAAAAAGATTACAGATGTTGATAGCCTCGTTCAGTAAACCGCCAGGGTTGCTACGCAGGTCCAGAATTACGCTTTCGGCCCCTTGTTTCTTTAGCTCCTCGATGGCATTTTTCACCTCACGGCTTGCCCCCATGGTGAAGTCTGTAAGCCTAACCAGCCCTACATTATCGGCTACCATGCCGCTATATGTCACATTGTCGATCTGGATTTTTTCACGGATAAGGGTGAATTCCATTAAATCATCTTCACCGAAGCGTCGTACTTTTAATGTGACCGGTGTCCCCGCTTGCCCTTTTAGTAGTTGGCTAATTTCATCAGAACTCCTGCCCTCTATTTCATATCCGTTGATGGCAACTATGCGGTCGCCAATCTTCATTCCCGCCCGATACGCTGGATAGCCTTCGTGTGGCATGATGACCACATTCTCACCATTCCGGTGCCCGACAAGCGCTCCGATACCACCATACCGACCCGTGGTCATAGTGCGATACTCTTCAATGGCATCCTCTGGAATATAATTGGTATATGGGTCGAGAGAATTCAACATGGCATCGATGCCTGTTTTCATCATCTCATTCGGGTTTACCTCATCTACATAATAGGCATTGACCTCTTTGAAGAGGGAAGCGAAAATGTCTAAGTTCTTTACAATCTGAAAGTACCGGTCGTTAGGTGCATCGAAAGCAAAAAAGGCGGTAACTGATAAGGTGAGGACTAAAAAAAGTCCGAGCAGGCGTTTACTTTTTCTCATTGGAAATTGTATTACTAAAAGGAGCTTTCAAAGATAAACGGTCGATGCCTTTTTTTAGTTTGGCTTCGATCTCATTATGAGTTGTCGCTTCCTTACCAGTATATACGATTCCTAGCAATAAGGTATGGCCCGATGGGACCAACGGTAATAATGGGTGCTTATAGTGTCGGTAAGCCTCACGGAGTTGGCGTTTGATTCGGTTGCGGTCTACTGCACGCTTAAAGCGGCGCTTGGACACAGATACAACCACTTGCACGGAGGCCTCTTGTGGCTCAGGGTGGAGCCTATAAAGAATTCTGAGTGGGTATAAACCAAAAGAAGCGCTTTCGGTAAAAAGCGCTTTGATGAGTTTTCGGCTCTTGAGCCGCTCAGCCTTGGTAAAGGTATACGAATGCCGATGACCGGAGGGAGCTTCCATGCGGGGGCCTGCTACAGGCGCACAACCACAAGGGGCCCAAGGCCACTTGCTTATCGCTTACCTTTTTTCTCGTCAGATACAGTAAGACGCTTGCGTCCTTTTGCACGACGACGAGCCAATACGTTGCGTCCATTCGCAGACTCCATACGAGAACGGAATCCGTGTTTGTTGCGACGTTTTCTATTGGAAGGTTGGAAAGTGCGTTTCATTTCAACTTTTTCTTTTCAGGCCTGCAAAGGTAGAGGGTTTCTTTCAGAATACAAACCCTACTCTGTTTTTTTAAGGTAGCTTCACAAAGGTAGTATTTTAATAAGGAGGTTGATGAGATCATGAGGCAATGTGCTGATCTGATAATAGGCAATAGGCCAATTCTACGATTTGATAATGTGGAAAGATGACATCATCTGCCTTAAAGGTTTTTCAGGCTTTGCTATTCTATCAGAGTTAGAGGTGCGAAGTGAAGAGGGGTGTAGGGATAAAAGTCATTAACTATTCAAAATTTCGGACTCTGCATTACTTCTGGCGAACCAACCGCAATTGTCTTTAGTTAGGTGTTACAACACGTAGGGCTTCGCTATCTTGCAGGCCAATTTTGCAAAACTATCCTCGAAAGGGGGTTCGAAGACGAATACCATGGCGATAACGCAAGCGCAAATCATAGACGCTTTACGCACTGTACAGGATCCAGATCTGAAACAAGACCTGGTTACTCTCAATATGATTAAGGATGTCTCTGCAGAAGGCAACAAAGTAGCCTTCACGGTGGAGCTAACCACCCCAGCTTGTCCACTCAAGGAGATCATACGCAGGGATTGTGAAGCCGCAGTGCGGAAGGTAGGCGGAGATGACCTGGAATTGGACATCAACATGACCAGCAACGTGACCAGTGTCCGCAAGATTGCTCAGGTATTGCCAGGTGTGAAGAACATTATCGCAGTAGCATCTGGTAAGGGTGGCGTAGGAAAAAGCACGGTTTCTGCAAATTTGGCGGTAGCCCTGGCCAAACAAGGTGCCAAGGTAGGATTGATTGATGCGGATATTTTTGGTCCCAGCATGCCTACTATGTTCAATTGTGAGCATGAGCAGCCTGGCATCAAACAAGTAGATGGCAAGAATTTGATTGTACCGATTGAGCAATATGGCGTGAAGCTAATCTCCATTGGGTTGTTAACCCCTCAGGAGGGAGCGGTGGTTTGGCGAGGCCCTATGGCAAGTAGTGCGCTTCGCCAATTCATGGCGGATACGGAGTGGGGCGAACTAGATTATATGTTGATTGACTTGCCTCCTGGGACGTCAGACATTCACTTAACCTTGGTACAGACCGTACCCGTTACGGGTGCCGTAGTAGTGACAACCCCCCAAAAGGTAGCGCTGGCTGATGCTCGCAAGGGACTAGCGATGTTTAAGCAACCGCAGATAAATGTGCCAGTATTAGGCATTGTAGAAAACATGGCTTGGTTTACTCCAGAAGAGTTACCTGAAAATAAATATTATATTTTTGGAGAAAATGGCGGACAACGTTTTGCTGATGAGAATAACTTACCTTTGTTAGGTCAGATTCCTTTGGTGCAAGGAATCCGGGAAAGTGGTGACAATGGCTATCCTGCAGTATTGAAGGATGACGTAACCTCGACCGCTTTTGAGGAATTGGCACAAACAGTAGCAAGACGTGTGGCTATTCGCAATGCGGAGAAGCCTGCCACCCAAAAAGTTGAAATGAACGCATGATGAATACAGATACGGTTTCGGATTCAGGAATGAAAGGACGCGTAGAAGACGCCTTGCAGACGATTCGACCTTATTTAGAGGCCGACGGTGGGGATGTTCGTCTTTTAGAAGTAGATAGTGATATGGTTGTACACCTAGAGCTATTGGGGGCTTGCGGCACCTGCCCTATGTCCTCCATGACGCTCAAGGCAGGAGTGGAAGAAGCCATCAAACGTGCCGTGCCTGAAATAACGGCGGTAAAAGCGATGAATGTGGAACCCAACAATGCTGCTGGCCTATAATTATTTCTGACAGAAAGAGTTTTATGTGGTCCCATCACCGACATATAGTTAAAACCGCCTTCCTGGCGGTTTTTTCGTTTGTAGTGCTTCATTCGCCCTACATTTTTGGCCAAGAAAAATGCGCCACTCATCTACTCCCAGGCTATACCCCGGAATCTGTCCATCGATTTGAATCCTGGATCCAAAAGCTGGCGCCGCTACAACGTGGTGAGAGTGAGGTGGTAGAATTGCCGGTGGTGGTACATGTGGTACATAATGGAGAGCGCATTGGGTTTGGACCCAACATATCTGAGGATCAGATCCTCTCCCAAATTGAGGTACTTAATGAGGACTTCCGCAGGCAAAACATCAATCAGGAGGATACTAACCCGTTGTTTCAAGATTTAGCTGCTGATTTGGAAATCCAATTCAGACTAGCACGCCGTGATCCGGAAGGATTACCTACAAATGGCATTGTGAGGATACAGGGCTCCCAGGTCTCTTATGATTTTCCTGACAATGTCACACTAAAAGAAGTAAGCTACTGGCCGTCAGACAAATACATCAACCTTTGGGTAGCTCCGTTGGATGGAAATTTCATTGGTTGGGCCCAATTTCCACAGAGTACGCTGGATGGGCTAGAAGAGGTATCAGAAAATCCGTTGACAGATGGGGTAGTCATTGACTATCAGTATTTTGGCAGCCGAGGTAATATCAATACGGGCACAGGCGGCCGAACCGCCACTCATGAGCTAGGACATTACTTTGGCCTACGCCATATCTGGGGAGATGGGGATTGCAACTTCGATGATTTTGTAGAAGATACTCCAGAACAAAGCGGCCCCAACTACGGATGCGATGGCCGCAATACCTGTAATTCGGAGGATATGATCCAAAACTTTTTGGACTATACCACGGACAACTGCATGACTCTCTTTACAGAGGGGCAAAAGGCACGGGTAAGGACCGTACTAGCCAATAGCCCCAGACGGGCAAGCTTGCTCACAAGCCTGGGAGGACAGGACCCTGTTTCGATAGAAAATGACTTAGGTCTTCGCACTATTTTTTCTCCCCAGACCTCCTTGTGTTCACCTGAGTTTACACCTTCTGTAGAGGTTCGAAATTACGGCGTCAACCTCATTGGCTCTTTGGCAGTAGCGATGTTTTTGGATGGCGAACCTGTAGATACGGTAAATCTAGAGAGCGCACAGTTAAGAACCCTCGATATAACGACTCTTGAATTTGCCCCCCAAACCTTGCCCGCAAATGGCGCGTATGCCCTTGAATTCCGTGTTGTTTCGGTAAATGACTCCCAAGACTTTAACAACGAGAACAACCTTTTGGAGACCCAGGTGGTATGGGCAAATGAAGGGCGCCTGCCCCAACGCCTATCCTTCGAAGGAGGGAGGGGTGACTGGGTAATTTATAATCCGGACCGGATCATCACTTGGCAACAGCAAGTACTTACCATCGACGGCTTACCCGATACAGTGCTTGCCGTTAATCTAAGCAGCTACGAGCTGGGCCTTGGGGAACGTGATTGGCTGATATCGCCCGTAATTGATTTTACGGAAACTTTAGAGTCTACCCTTTCATTCTCTTATGCGTATGCCCCCCTTCCGGGGTTTGATAGTGACCGATTGGAAGTATGGGTATCTACAGACTGCGGTAACACCTTCTCGGACCTAGTCTGGTCGGCCAATGGAGATGACCTGACCACCGCTCTCCCCACCAACAATAGTTTCGTACCCGTTTACCGAACAGAGTTTAGAGAAGTCACTGTACCTCTTTCCGACTACGCTGGGCTAAACACCGTACAAGTGGCTTTGGTCTCGGTAAACGGATGGGGCAATAATCTTTACCTTGACGACATTCTCTGGACGCAAGAAGATGGTGACTTTACTGACCTCGCCATCACCGAGCTCACTGGATTCCCTTTCGGATTCGAAGGGGGGCAGGTGTCTAGTCTGGTGGAGTTGACCAACACGGGCCAAAAACCCGTGTCAGAAGTAACTCTACGACATGTTGGGCCAGAAGGTACCGTTGTAGAAACCTATCCTTTTGCCCCTACCCTATTACCAGATCAGTCAGCGACAATGGACCTGGGAGCGGTAGGGATTACAACCGAAGGGCTGAACACTCAACTAGTAAATATTGCGGCGGTTAATGGATTTCCCGACGGGAATCTCGAAAACAACGAGGCGCAACAGCGTACTTGGGTAGACAGTGAAATGCTAGCCATACCCTTTCGAATACAGGAACCCAGCGATCTTGAAGCATGGCCTACCTATGCAAATATGGCCGGAGGTCTGGCGTGGGAACCCTTCAGTACTGCCGCCGGCACAGCCTGGCGATACAACGCATACGACGATGGAATACAAGGCAATAAAGCCATATTAATAAGCCCTCTATTGGATACGCGCAATACTAACGCCTTAGGCTTGGCCTTTCAGACCAGCTACGCCTCAGTACCCAATCGCATTGAGACACTCGAGTTGTGGGTATCAGAAGACGCTGGAGTTACCTGGACTACTCCCATCTGGTCCAGGACCGGCGACGAATTATCCGCAGTGACAGAATACCGTCCCTGGGTCCCACTTACGAGCGAGGATTGGCAGGATCATTTCGTGGATCTATCAGACTACATTGATCTGCCCACAGTTCGTCTGGCTTGGGTAGCCACCAATGGTCAGGGTCAGCGGCTATATCTGAGGGATTTGGAGCTGTTCCTGGATAATAATCCTAGCCCCTTCCCCGTGCGTGAAGCTGCCCCCATGGCAGTATGGCCCGTACCCACTGAGGAAAACTCAGTACAAGTGACCCTTGCCCTCGAAAGCACCGAAGCCATCACTATACAAGTCATCAGTAGTCGAGGAGCCTTGTTGTTTGAACTAGAGGAGGAACGCGGGCTCAACCAGACTTACAGCATAGATGCCTCACAATGGCAAGCTGGAGTATATTTCGTGCGGTTACAAAGTGAGCAATCACCGTACACTACACGGATGGTATTACTACGATAGCTAGGAATTTTGGGCCACAAACTCATCAAGTAATGCACGGGCAATGGAGGGCTTCGGTGGTATAGCCACTGAAGATAACTCATCCACAGTATACCAACCCGCATCTTCCAATTCGTCATCCAACACAATCTCACCACCGGCGTATTCGGCAGTAAACCCAACCATCAGCTGATCAGGGAAAGGCCAAGGCTGACTCCCGAAATAGCGAATATTTTTGACATGGAGTCCTGTCTCTTCGTGCACTTCACGCGCAACACAGGCTTCCAGCGACTCTCCTGGCTCCACAAAACCAGCCAAAACACTGTAGATCTGGATACCGGGCCGCACAATTTTTCCAAGCAAAATTTGGTTTCCCTTGACGACCGACATGATCACTGCGGGGGAGATTCTAGGGTAGACGGTAAGTCCACAGTTGGGACATTTTCTGGCTAATTCTGACTCCACGATTTGAGAGGGAGTGCCGCACCTGCCACAAAACTTATGTGTATAGTGCCAATGAGCCAAGTGATGTCCACGCCCGGCAATCCAGAATAGATCCTGGTAAGAATACAACGCCCGTACCCGGTGCCACTCTACCTCAACTTCCAATTCTACTCCATGAGGCAAATGTGCTGCAAAACAGGCTTGCCCTTGCCACTCGCCAAAGTAAAAAAAGTCCGAGGGCTGCATGGGTAATTGCTCCCAAAGGGTTACTTCCAATAAGCGAGGAGGGTCAGAAGACAACAAAGCGATTTGTTGCTTATGGTAAAGAAAAACTACGCCTTGGGCGTTTTCAAGGGAGCGGGTTTGGTAACCAGGGATAAAATGAGAATCCGTAGGATGCATCCCCAAAGATAGATGACTTGTTTTGGGTTTACCGCTTCAATAAAACATTAGTACCTACCCATCAACCAAAAGCACATGCCAACCGATGTCCTGTCTTGGGATCCTGATACTCTGCCTTCCAAACCTTGCGGTCGTTTAATGAATGATACCTCAGACCAATGCGCTTTACATCCCGGAAGAATTTGAAAGGATACATCAACAACACCACAAAACTGCCTTTTTCAGGCCAGTCCTGATAAGTTCTTTTTATTTCATTCCCAGCGGTTAACTCAGACATTAATAAAGGCTGCAATGCTGCACTAAATTGATTCACAATTATTTGATCAATCATATGTATGTATGGCTAAGGTGCTGATAAGTAATTTGATATACGACATATTGTCCCTAGCTAGACTACAGCTAATGGCCTGCATTCGACGAACATATTCAAAAGTGGAATCAATCTCCCTCTGGGAGCCATAAACACCAAATAGCTAAGTCCGAAAAGGTTTTCGCTACTGCCTGGATAGGATAAACTCCAAATCAACGATCCTGCCCTGAAGTAGTTTCAAGACCATTTCTCAAAGATTTTTTTGGGTTTTTTAAATACGTTATTTAGCGATCCTTGGCTAGACCTAGATCACGTGAGCAGCAAAAAAAGAAGCCTGAAGATGAATTTTCAACCAAAAAAAGCGGGAAGATCCCACTTTTGATGAGCAGATTATTTGCACAATTCACGGATTCCATCTTATCTTTGTAGAACAAACGGGAAGTAAGTCTGAAGGACTTAAGCAATTGATCCTCGAAAAGGTGAGATTCAGCGAAAAAATTAGGGAACTAATTTTTATCCTTCTAAGTTTGATATACAAAGAATGACATTTCGCCGTTATGGCATTAAGATATTAGCTGGTTGAGAATTAGTTTATGGGAAAGAGCGAACGTTTTACGTTCGCTTTTTTTATGTCTAAAATGTACTCGGACTAGCGATTTCAAAGATCATGCATAGGCTTGAAACACTCCTTCATTCATTAAGCGGTCTACCTTCCTATTGAACTCGGCTGTATCATTAGAGCGGGGAAAATCTTTGGCAGGAACCTCTTTCCCTAAAAAATTGCAGAGCGGCTCCCATCCTTGTTTTGCCTCAAACACCAGCAACCGATCAGCAGGCACCGTCGCTTTTACCTCCTCGTTATGCGCCTCGTATACACCCTTCGCGTACTCTTTATCGGCAAATTTGCCATGGAATTGCTCCTTCCAGATCATGTCATCACTATTCTTAAATACCGGAGCCACTCTGCGCAGTGCTTTGTGCCGCATACTGTTGATGATAAGTCGGAAGATATCACCGGGCCCCTTAGGACTAGTATTCCAGATGGTAGCTTTCACACTCTCGTACCAGCTATCGGAGTCTCGTACAGTTAAAATAACCTTCGCTTCCGGGTACAATTCCATCAAATGCTTGTAGTACAGGCACACAGGGTAGTCTACAGCCGAAGAAAAGCTCTCAAAAAAGGCAGACCAATCTGTGTTCCCGGTTTTGCGATACTGCTTAAGGTACTTTAGCCGTTCCGGCCTTTCCAACAGCTCCGTCATATGGAAACACGGCCCCATGCCCAACTCTTCCAAAGCGAACTTCAACGACATGGTACCGGTACGACCCAGTCCTGCTCCTATTACCTGCAAAGACATAACTTAACCTCTTTTATTTCTATTGGATATCAAGAGCAAGAACGGCCATCAAGGGAGCTAGTTCAACCCCAAAAGGAGATTGTAACAGGTTGTTAATGAAAAGATTAATGGTGTAACGGTTTGTCTACACCCTGTGCAAAAAAACCTTATGCCTTTCTGATCAACCAGAAATAAATTAAATATCAACTAAGAATTTCGTTGTAAAACGAAACCTTTAACTATAACTTTAGGTATAAGAAAGCATAAGGCCTGCGGGCTTTTTATTTTACCTCGAATAACTAATAGATTAGTTATACAACTAAAAAGCATGACCATGGAAACAAAGAAGAATCCCAAAGCGGACTTGCAACGGTGGAGCCAAACTTTCATGAACATCGGCCTATCCATCAGCATCGGAATAGTGGTTCTAGCATTCAATTACACTACTAAAGAGGTGGAGGTACAGGACCTAGGTTCGGCAGATTTTATGGATGAGATTATTGACATTCCTATTACGGAACAAAAACCACCTGATCCACCCAAGCCAAAAATTCTGGACCCAATAGTAATCCCAGTAGAGCCTGAGGAAGCACCAGAGATTGATCTTGATGTCATATTCTCCTCTGAAGACAATTTCGATTTCAACCTTGAGGATTTGGTTACCGAACTACCACCAGAGGAGACCGTAGATGAACCCTTTGAAGTAGTAGAGGTCCAAGCAGCGTATCCGGGCGGCACTGCTGCCCTGTTAAAATATTTGGCAGAAAACATTCAGTATCCTTCACAGGCACGCCGCATGGGCATTCAGGGCCGGGTATTTGTGAAGTTCATTGTGGAAAAAGACGGCAGCGTCTCTCAGATTCAAGTAGAACGCGGTATTGGTGCAGGCTGTGATGAGGCAGCGGTAAAAGCCTTAGAAAACATGCCCAAATGGAGCCCTGGCCGTCAACGCGGCGTGCCCGTTCGGCAGTGGATGCACATCCCGGTCAACTTCAACTTAAAGTAATACGGTGGGCTTCGGCCCACCCACCCCACTCTCCACTTACTACGAAACAAAACCTCAGAAATATGGCACTTCTCCACGCTATTACTCAGAATGAGTTTTCACCCATCCTCACCCCAAAGACTACTTTCTTTTCCTACAACCGTCGCGACTCCTTCAGCATCTCCCTGAGTGCACTGCGTTGGGTACGCGCCCAAGAGAACTATGTACAGTTCTGCTGGGTACAAGAAGGTATGCTACGAACTACCTTACTCCGGAATACCCTTTCCGTCATCAGCACCCAATTACCCGATTCGTTCGTGCAAACTCACCGATCTTTCTGGATCAACTTCGACCATCTCGTGAGCCTGCAAAGACGAGTAGTAAGCAAAGGGATGGACGCCCAAATAGACCAGGTACCGTATACTGTACCCGTTTCGAAATCCTACACACGTCCCTTAAAAGCACGTGTATTGGCGCAAAAACCTCAGCTATTATAATCACGCAATAACAAACTCGCCTCTCCCATATCAGTCTCAACCTATTCTGATTCAGCTAATAATTTCTCCCACCCTATCACGCAGGGTGGGATTTTTTTCATTGTTCCATTTCGCGACATCCAGTTTGTGCCAGATTAGAACAAGTAGTGTAGGCCTGCAGAATATTATTAAGGCGCAGATCCTATAAGAAAAAGTAATAGTGCTACCTGTAGGATCAATGAAGGCACTTTTTGGATAAACCAACCCCATAATTGGCTGCAAGGCAAACACCATTTTTGATAAGACCGGTTTTACTTTCAAACACTCTCAAGAAACTTGTCATGAAAAAACTGCTCTCCTTTTTACTTGCTAGCAGCCTGTTTTTCTCGGTAGCTGCCCAAGGCACATTTTCTGTGGAAGAACTCCAAGCCGATATTGATTTAGCCGTTGAGGCCTATCGCACCCTGCACCCTGGACTCTATCGGTATCTGGATGAAACATCTCTGACTCAGGCAGAGACAAAACTGCGCGAACGATTAGGAGAACCTACTTCCCTAGCCGAAGCATTTTTGGCCTTTACGGAGTTTACCGGAAAAATTCAGTGTGGCCATACGTATGCAAATTTTTGGAATCAGAAATCAACTACGCAAGCCCTACTATTTAATCAGCCAGACAAGCTTCCCTTTACCTTTCAGTGGTACGAAGATGAAATTTTGGTACTGAAAAATGTAAGTGAAGTCCATGAACTAGGTCGCGGGGCACGGATTACCGCCATCAATGGTATCCCTGCTGAGGACATTCTGGCTAGCCTTCTCCCCTACATGAAGGCCGATGGCACAAACGATGCTAAGCGAATTCACGGCTTGCAGATAGAAGGAGGGGGCAAATTCGAATTCTTCGACATCTACTTTCCCTTGCTTTACCCTCCTACAGAAGGCACCTACCAGCTGGAGGTAATTCCGTGGGACGGAGAAGCCCCCCTGACGGTGCAGGTGGAGGCTATCACCCGAGAAGAACGAATTCAGAGGCTGGAATCTTCCTATGGTCCGGTATCGCAAAAGCCAGATGACCTTTGGGAATTTCACCTAGTAGGACCCGGAGTGGCTTACCTAGCCACCGGTTCATTTACTACCTGGCATATGGAGATGAATTGGAAGCAATTCTTAAAGGAGGCCTTCCAAACGCTGGAGCGAGAGGACGTTCATACCCTTATATATGACATCCGCGGGCTGGAAGGTGGAGATAACGATGTATTGAAGGCTTTGGCAGGACACCTATTTTACGAGTCGGTACAACTACCGGGGCAGCGCGAGCGAGTCACCTATACAGAGGTACCCGCAAGCATCCGTCCGCACGTAGGCACCTGGACGGATACCTACTACAACCTAAAAGGCCGAGTAGAGTCCTACGATGATCGCTTCTACCAACTCAAGCGCAGTTCGCCAGTGGGCCGCACCTGGAGGGGCAAGCGCAGCGCCTTCTCAGGGAAAGTATACCTACTCACCGATGCCGCAAATAGTTCCGCTGGTTTCACCTTAGCTCAGGCCATGAAAGCCACGAACCGAGGTACTTTGGTAGGACAAACCACGGGTGGCAGTCAGCAGGGTATCAACGGTGGGCAGATGTTTTTTCTCACCTTACCCAATACAGGCATCGAGTTAGACGTACCGTTGATTGGCTACTTCCCCACCGAAGCGACCGGTTCAGGTGGCGTTGTTCCTCACCAAGAGATTATTCCCACCTTGGATCAGATTGTGGCACAGGAAGATCCGGTGATGGAGTGGGCAATGGAACAAATTGCTCTCAGCAATAGTGAAGCAGTAGGCAAACGGTAATAATTGTAATAGAAACGAACAGATAAGGGAGCCTATGGCTCCTTTTTTTATGCACCGAAATCTACTAAATTTCAATTAATACCCATCATTCTAAGGCTAATCCCCTGGTATTTAGAACAAAGCCTCGCAAAAAAGGTATGCTCAAATACATTATTCCAGAAAATTGATTTATTTTTGGTAACATTTTTTCAAGAAATATTGAGACCATGAACCGCAAAATTTTATCACTAACCGTCCTGGGATTGCTGGTTGCCGGATCAGCTATCGGTCAAAAGGTAGAATGGCAAGACATTCAAAAAGAGCTACAAACACAACTCATCTTGGCCGAGGCTGGGGATGTAATTGAAATCCCCGCCGGGCACTTCATGTTTACGCGCGGACTAAGCATGGACCGGAAGTCCAACATCACCATCCGCGGAGCGGGCATGAGCGAAACCGTACTTTCTTTCGATGACCAAGAGGAAGGTGCTGAAGGTTTAAAAATCACCAACGGAGAAAATATTACCCTGGAAGGCTTTACCATCCTGGATAGTAAGGGAGATGCTATAAAAACACAGTACATCACGGGTCTTACCTTCCGCGATGTGAAAACTGCCTGGAGCGGACGCCCCAAGAAATCAAACGGGGCCTATGGTTTTTACCCAGTACAATGCTCCAATATTCTGATTGAAGAGTGCGAAGCGCAAGGAGCATCGGACGCTGGCATCTACGTTGGACAGAGCGAATACGTGGTGGTACGGAACAGCAAAGCCTATGAAAACGTGGCCGGCATCGAAATTGAGAATACCAGCTATGCGGATGTATATGACAACGAAGCCTACAACAACACCGGAGGTATTCTGGTATTCGATATGCCCAATCTAACTCGGTACGGCTCACACTGCCGCGTGTATAGCAACAAGGTGTACGACAACAACCTGAAAAACTTTGCTCCTCCAGGAAATGTGGTAGGCGCCGTGCCGGCAGGCACAGGTATTATCCTACTTGCAACCACTGGTGTAGAAGTATTCAACAACGAACTGAGCAACCACAAGTCGGTATCACTTTCCATGGTGAGCTACTACCTGATGGACGATAAAATTGACGACCGCCGGGAGCCGGATTACGATCCGTACATTACGGACATCAGTGTGCACGACAACATCTTCAACGAGAAGAAAGCTCGCTTCCCTGACCTAAGTAATGAACTGGGCCAGCTTCTATTCTTAAAATTTAAGCTGCGCTCACCAGAGATTGTATACGACGGTATTGTGGACGGAGAACGGGCTACCAGCCCCATGCTGTACCCTAACGATCTCCGGTTGTGCATTCGCAACAACGGCGATGTACGGTTCGCCTATATGGATTTGAACAACGGCGGCGCTAAGGCCACTCCAATCCTGGAGCCCGAAGGTTTCGACTGTGCTAAAACAGCACTCACCGCTACCGAATTAACTCGAAACAAATAAACAATCACGGTAAGAGAACGATGCGAATAACACGGGGAGGATGGATGATGGCGGTCGTACTGGCCGTATACGTAATATCGATTAGTGCCGTGCGGTATGTGCCCACCCACACCGCCGGCTTACCGGTGCCGATGAAGTTATCGGAGTTTGGATTTTTTGAGGGGAATATGGCCGATCAAACCCCGGCGGAGGGAGTAATGCCCTACACCCTCAACACCCCGCTATTTTCTGACTTTGCCTCCAAATTGCGGTTTATCCGCTTGCCGGAAGGAGAAACAGTAGCTTATAACGACTCCATCGTGCTTGACTTTCCGGTGGGCACGATGATCATGAAAACCTTCTACTATCCTAAGGACGAGCGCAAGCCAGAGAAGGGGCGCCAACTGATGGAAACCCGCGTGCTGCTGCACGAGGAGGAAGGCTGGACGGCCTGGCCTTACATCTGGGATGAGGACCAGGGGGAGGCTTGGCTGGAGGTAGCCGGTGGCAACCGGGAAGTAACCTGGAAAGACGAGCGGGGCAAGAAGCAGGCACTGAACTATAGCATACCCAACAAGAACCAGTGCAACGGCTGCCATGTGAGCAACAATACCTTGCGCCCCATTGGCCCTACCATTCGCCAGCTCAACGGCGATTACCAGTACGCCCAGGTGAACGGACACCAACTGGCCGCTTGGCGGGACGCTAACCTTCTGGCCGGAGGCCCCAGCGATTGGGCACAAGCACCCCGGGTACCTGTATGGCTGGATCCCGCAGACGGCACTACCGACGAGCGTGCCCGCGCCTGGCTCGACATCAACTGTGGCCACTGCCACCAGCCCGGTGGTCCTGCCGAAACGTCCGCCCTTAACCTCCACATTCACGAAACAGACCCCATTGCTCTGGGAGTGAATAAGAAACCCATTGCGGCAGGACGCGGTTCTGGTGGGCGCCTGTACAGCATTGTACCCGGTAAACCACAGGAATCCATCTTGCTCTACCGCCTCGATTCGGACGACCCCGGCATTATGATGCCGGAACTAGGCCGTGCTACCATCTACCCGGAGGCAGTTACCCTGATAGAGCAGTGGATTGCAGAGATGGATGATTGATCCTCCCTAGTCGATTCGCTAGAATACCATGTAGTGCTTAGTGAGTGACGCCATGGGTTCATGTATTACTATGATATTACGATAATGTGACCATGAAATGTGGATGGATAATAGTCAGGATACGGATTTAGCCATACACAGGTACGACTTGAGCTAAACAGCAGTCTGTCAAAAAAACATAGTTTAGTGTGTTTGAGTAAGCCCCCGGCGTTTGCCGGGGGTTTCTTTTTGGGGATTCTATAGGTTGGGCAATGGGCGAACCAGCCGTCGGATTCTGTAGGTTGGGTAGTATGTTACACAACCTACAGAATCCACCTGCCCCAAAACAAGATTCTTATTTGACCTTGGGTAGGCGTATTATCCTCTGAAGCCCCGCTATCCAACGCAACCATTTGATTATCAAATTTTTACCAGATACCAGGTAGAAGTCCCCCCTTTTACCCCACAAAATTTCTCACATTTTGTCTCTGCAAGTTTTCACAGCCCGGCCCTGCCACAGTCTAAGGGGTATATGTCTGATAAAAACCTATGCAGAAAATGACAACAGAAGAATTAGCCAACAGATTGAGGGACGCGGTAGCCGCAACAGATCTGGACACCATCAGCACAGAATTATTCGCTGAAGAGGTAGAATCTATCGAGCCTACGTTCAGTCCCCTGCCCCATGCCAAGGGTTTGGCCCAAGTGAAAGAGAAATGGGGCCTTTTTGGCGGCGCCATCAAAGAAATGCACGGAAAAACCGTGAGCGAAGAGGTAATCGTACAGGGCAACCTGATAGTGCTGGGTATGTCTTTCCATTACACTAACCCTAAGGACGAACGGGTTCAGCAAGACGAACTGATCGTCTACAAAACCAAAGACGGTAAAATCATCTCCGAAGAATTCATCTACTAAACACCCCCTCCACATGAAAAAGTTACTCACATGTATTACCCTGTCTTTGCTGGTGCTAGGCACTAGCCAGGTACAAGCCCAAAACGCGGACGCAGATGTAACACTCACCCGCGTGATTGAAGCCTCGGTAGACGAAGTATGGTCGCTGCTACGGCAGATGGATGATATACAGAATTATTCGTCGATGATTGCTACCGTAGAATGGACAGGCGACCACGGGATTGGCGGCGAGCGCAAATGCCTGCCACCAGAAGGCGGATCGGGCTACTTCAAGGAACGGATTGTTAGCTTCAGCGATGAACAACGCACCTATAGCTATGCCCTGATAGAAGGAGTTCCGGCCAAGGGCATGGTCAACCGCTTCAAAGTGGTAGACCTGGGCTACAACAAAAGCATGATCGTCTGGACCTCCTCATACGAGCAATTTATGCCGAACCCGCAAATGAACGAGGAGCAGTTTTTGGCCTTCTTACACCAAAGCGTGAGTGAAATGATCGACAACGTATCTCTTACTGCACTCCGCATGTAAACAGGGCATACCCTCACC
>DMST01000483.1:20722-22847 GCA_003454975.1 Cytophagales bacterium
CCGGGAAGGAGGGTTTTTCCTCGAATAAGCGACCTCTAGTCCTCTATGAAAATCATCTTCCTGACCTTGCTGGATTTGCTGCTGGTCAACCCAATAGCAGCGCAAATTCAGAAACGGGTCCTCTATAGCGAAGCCCTCGGCGACTCCATCACGGTACAGCTTTACGATCCCGCCCCTGAGCAAAACCAGAAACCTATTGTCTACTTTACGGATGGACAAAAACTCTTGGACAACGGTAGCCTGGATACCCTAAAGGCCCTGCTAAGTCATGAGGGCATTGCCCCAGCCGTATGGGTATTTGTGAGTACGGTAGTAAACGGTGCAGACAAACGGGACGAATACTTCTTCTGCAACGAACACTACCTTACCTTCTTTGAGGAGGAACTCATTCCAACGGTAGAAGAAGCACTAAGGGGTAACTACTCGGTTACAGATAGGAGCCTAGTGGGCTTCTCTTTTGGAGGGCTTAATGCAGCCTACTTCTCTGCCCGATCTCAGGCCTTTCAGGGATATGGACTGCTCTCTCCGGTCATTTATCCCCGCCAGGAAATACTAGCCAAGGAATTGGCCTTCAGCACACAGTCGGGGTTGCGCATCTTCCTCTCTACAGGCAGGCAAGACGCCGAGGAATACGTACAGCAACTCGTGGGGTACTACCAGGGCCGTGATCATACCATACGCGAATGGCAAACCCAAGGCGGCCACACCTTTGACAACTGGAACCGTCAGCTACTACCGCTGATGCAGTTTTTACATACGGCCGAGGAATAACGCCTCATCACCCAAAACAGAATCTATGCATGGGGGCATACTCGCGGTAGTACTTGCCTCGCTAAAATTTATCACCATGGCACAAAAAACACACATAGCCTCTACTGAACAGCACTTGTACATCCACCTATCCGTAGACCAACTATGGAAAATCACGGCGTTGGATTTCGCCAACATCGGCGCTTGGAGTGCGGGTGTAAATACCTCTGCAGGCCAAGGCGAAGGCCTCAACGGTTCGGTATGTACCGAACGGGTATGCGTACCCAGCTACAAGGGCTTCAAACCGACTACCGAACGGTTTACCCTGTACGATCCCGAGCAGTATACCTTCACGTACCAGATTGTGCAAGGCCTACCCAAAGCCGTGGCGCAGGCCACCAATACCTGAACGCATAAGGCCCAAGGTAAGGGTACGCTGCTGACCATGTCCGTCACTATGGTGCTACAAGGGCTGATGGCCGGGCTTATGAAAGGGTTGATGCAAAAGCGCATGGGAAAAATCTTGCTGGAAAACCTGGAGGAACTGAAGCAATATGCAGAAACGGGAAAAGCACATCCGCGTAAGCTAGCCGCCAATGAAAAATACCAACGCCAACAAGCTCGGAAATAGCTGATTCCAGTATGTGCCGCGCTTGCCTTGCCCCTACCGATTTCTGTAGGTAGAAAAATTCGCTACCCTACCTACCTCAACCGAAAACCATCCTCCGCACTTCCGGTTCCTATAGCATGCGCTTGTTTGCACAGCTATTTACCGCCCTGGACCAAACCAACAAAACCACCGTGAAGGTGGCGGCCCTGAAGGATTTCTTTCTGGCGGCGCCACCCGAGGACCGGGTGTGGGCCTTGGCGCTCTTCACTCACCGCCGACCCCGACGGCAGGTAAACACCACCCTACTGCGCACCTGGGCTGCCGAATCCGCCCAAATACCCACCTGGCTCTTTGAAGAAAGCTACCATATAGTAGGGGACTTAGCAGAGACCATGGCCCTACTACTGCCTCCTTCTGAGAAGGAACAAGACGAAAGCCTCACCTACTGGATTGACTACCTGCAGTCTTTAGGCGAGCTCACCGACGAAGGAAAGGAGACCAAAATTCTGGCAGCTTGGAATCAGCTGACTACTCCTGAACGCTTTGTATTCACCAAGCTAATCACCGGAGGCTTTCGGGTAGGTGTATCGCAACAGCTTGTGGTGCGGGCACTAGCTGAGGCCTATGGACTGGAGCCAACTATTGTGACCCACCGCATCATGGGCCAATGGGACCCGGGCATGGTGAGTTTTCAAAACTTGATATTGGAGAAAGAGGACGGCGAGGATGCCAGCAAGCCCTACCCGTTCTTTCTGGCGCACCCCT
>DMST01000483.1:22866-23381 GCA_003454975.1 Cytophagales bacterium
ACCCCTTGGAAGCGGAGCCGGAAACCCTGGGCCTGGTAGACCAATGGCAAGCGGAATGGAAATGGGACGGCATCCGAAGCCAAATCATCAAACGGCGCGGGGATTTATTCATCTGGACCCGAGGGGAAGAGTTGGCTACGGACAAGTTTCCTGAGCTGCACATTTTGCAGGAGCAATTGCCGGATGGCACAGTGCTAGACGGGGAGATTCTCCCCTACCGAGAAGAGCAAATCTTGCCTTTTGGGGTACTGCAAACCCGAATTGGGCGGAAGAACGTAACCAAGAAGGCGCTCACCGAAGCCCCCGTGGTAGTGTTTGCCTACGACCTTCTGGAATGGGAAGGTAGAGACGTGCGTAACCAACCCCTAGCAGAGCGTCGGGCCTTGTTGGAACAGCTGGTGGGTTTTCTCGAAACATCCGTATTGTTTGCCTCTACGGTGCTTTCTCCCACCTCTTGGGATGAGCTAGCCCAAGCACGCCAGCAAGCCTGGGAGGAGTTGGCCGAGGGTCTGATG
>DMST01000414.1:0-132 GCA_003454975.1 Cytophagales bacterium
GAAGCCTCTCACAAATTGAGGGGACAAGGGGGTACGGCGGCGCCCAGGGGTCAGGCCGATCTTGTGCAAAACACGGATCAAACTGGATAGTTAGGGACTTAGTAGATTCATGCTTTAATCTTCTCGGCAGAC
>DMST01000414.1:193-2677 GCA_003454975.1 Cytophagales bacterium
CTTGATCCTAATGTTGAATGCTGAATTTTGAATGTTAAATGAATGATTTTCAATCATTTAACATTAAGGTCGTGTGCGACCGCAGATTCAACATTTATAATTAAAACCAGGTAATCCTTTCTATGAAATCAATGAGTTACGCTGGTTTGAAGTCCCCGTAAATATGGCTTGACCCCAAAACACTATATCGGCCTGCCCCCAAGAACCTCAATATCAGCTAATTGCTGAATTTTGCCCTCGGTGGTAATAAGATCATTCCAGCTGAATCGCGAATCGTCAACCATCAATTGAATTTTCTGTAGTTCGTGAAGCATGCTTCGCGAACTACAGAAAATCATGAATGCTCATTCTTTACGTGAGCCCAATCACCCATTGTACCTCGTACCTCCACCCTTGTCCCTTGTCCCTCGTACCTCCACCCTTGTCCCTCGTCATTCTTTCCAGGTCCCTACAGTCGGCATGCCTTGAGAAAACTGACAATCGATTACCCAAAATGTACAAGTTCTGGGGGTAGGCTACCGATACCTTTGAAACATACTCAGTAAGGGAGTGCACGGCGAACAAGCCCAACGCTTCGGCACTGAAACCCCAATTGGAATCCTTACGAAAGGGCCAGGGCAGATGTATCAACCGAAAACAACCCTCAGTATGACCTACAGTATGTATATGACCTTTGTAACCGGTGCCGACAGCATAGGGCTGGTCATGCACAACGCGCAAAACAACCAACGTTCGGCCCAGACGCTAGGGCTGGCGGTGATCACGCAAACGGCCTCGCTAGTACTGAAACAAGGTGGATGATACGCTCCCTAACTCCTTCTACGAACAGATAAACAGAAACGGCTATGCCCAATCCGAACCAGAATACACCTTCGGCCTCTCCTGCCCCTAACAACGGTGCTGGCGGCCAAATTTCGCCCAAGTACATCCGGGAAGAGGGCGCCGGCAAAGCGTACCAAAGTGTGGCGCAGAGTATGGCGATTGCTGTACAAGATGCAGCCGATAACCTGCGAAACATGCAGACCATCAGCAGTACCAGCCAGGGTGTGGCCATGGCGAAGTTTCTGGAAACGATGGACCCGGCCTACCTGATGGCAATAGAGTACGCCAACAAGATGGCCGCCAATGCGGCGCAAAACTTCCAGACCATCGGCACCAACGCCGCCGATGTGCTCACGGGATTCCCCTCAGGTCAATAACGCTCACCTCTAGCCGAACCACCGATGGTCTTTATCAATGGAGAACATATAACCAGCCTGACGGACTTCTCAGCGAAGTTCAATCAGGTAGCCGGGCTGATCCCGGACGCGTCGGAGTGGTTGACTTGGGCAGTGAGTGTAGATACTACGGCTACCTACCACGCCGTAAACGAGGAGGATTTTCTGCTCCAGATATGCGAAGGCCTGCACGAACAAAGCACGGTGCAGCTGAACCAACTACGCCTGGACGTGCGCAAGCTGTTTTCGCTGCGCGAACCGGAAATTACGCTGCTGCTACAGCACGACGAAACGAACCCGCCGGACGTGAACACCATGACGGCGTTTCTGGAAGGATTGAACTTGCTGAGCTATGCAGATGCCGCCGATGGCGTGGCCGTGATCAGCCAACAGGCCATCGAATTTCCTAAGCTCTTTCAAGCCATACGCTACGAAGACCAGCTGCTGCTCTATACCTGTGAGGCAGCCCTGGGCCTGGACACCGGAGGCAGCCTGACGGCTACGCAAAAGGAGGCCATCAGCTTTGCGGGCCAGCACGCAGATAGTGTGCGGGAGTTTATCAATCTATTCCACTTCTATACAGACTCGGTAAGCCAACAACTCACGCAGGCCACCACGGGCACGCAACGCAAGAAAGGCGTTGCCAAGATATACCAGCTGCTGGAGCCGCTGTGCAACTACCTGATCTACTCGCCCAACATTGGCACTTTCTCCAACAATGAAACCCTACGGGCACAGCTTCAGCAGAAGGTGGCTCCCTTCAACTTCATTGGCTACCGCACTAAGTCGGCAGCGCTAAGCAACCTAACGCGCAACCTACAAGACCTGAGTACGCAAGAAGAACCGGAGCTGAAGGTAGCCATAGAGGCGTACCTGACCGGCGTGAAAGAACACATACTGAATACGCCCACCCCGGCGTGTACGCTCTCACAGTTGGAAGGGCTCCGCACCTTTCGCATACAAAGTAACGACTTCATCACGGCGGTGGAGGTGAACCAAAACGGCGACGTCGCTTTGGCTCCCGACACCGGTAACCTCACGACCTCATAAGCCCTGGCACCATGAACGATATGGACCCGATACAGCAACTAATACAGACCATGCAAGGCGGCAGCCCCTCGCCTTCGGTCGCGATACTGAACAACGTAATGGCTGAGACCATCGGTATGCAAATGCATAATGCGGTGACGGCCCAGCAAAATGCCCAGATGATAGGCAACGCGAGTACCACCAGCACGGTAGCCCGCCTGCTGAATGTGCAGCACGG
>DMST01000414.1:2756-2892 GCA_003454975.1 Cytophagales bacterium
CCCGGACCTGCAGGCCCTCCCGGCCCACAAGGCCCGGAAGGCGCTACGGGACTGCGCGGTACCTCAGGTACTACGGGCGTACAGGGACTGGTAGGTAGTGTAGGACCGCAAGGACCACAAGGAGACCCCGGCCCGA
>DMST01000138.1 GCA_003454975.1 Cytophagales bacterium
CAGCGGCCGCTACCGCTTGAGCACTGCCCGCATCCCAAATGTTGTGCAGAACGAGCGGGGTACCGGGTTGGTGGAGTTGAGCGAACGTGTGGAACTGAGAAGGCATGGGCAAATCGGGTCGGGTGAACGAGAGGTGTGGGCCTCCCGGTTAGGGCTCAAGATAGTTAGGTTAAGTGGGACCTGCCGATTTGCCCAAGGGTAATTGGAGGTGGAAGAATCAGTTCACCGATCCGCGGCGCACCAATTTCCACTCGCAATGGTCCTCGGGAGGGTCTACGGGCTCAGCATCAATGTTTAGCGAGCTGAAATACCCCTGGTTGAAGTTGTTACGGAAGTATACTCTCCCTTCATCGAACCGACCGTCTACGTAGGAGATATTCCAACGCTGCCCTCCGTAGTATCCGCCATTTGGGGCCCGAGTGGTTAATCTACTGGGGTTGCCATCTCCGGGAGCGGTGCCCTCCAAAAACCGCCCATCGCCATTGTTTTCTACCTGTCGGTTGTAGAAAATATAGGTGCCGTTTTGCTCAATAAACCGCCACTGCTTGCGGCTGTCGTTAGAATAGCCGTTCCAAAGCACCACGGTATAATCTGACGTTGAGCGTATACCCAAGAACTTTGCACTACCGTTTAGCGGAACTACTGCCTCTACAGAATAAAAATAGTCTTCGCTCAAATCCTCGGTAAAAAACGAGAAGATGTACACCCAATCGTCCACCGTGGCAACCATCTCCCCCCCTGCAGTAGACCGAATGCCGGGATAAAGGACCACTGCGTGGTCGGTGGCAAATTCGCGCAGCGGTTCGGAGGGAGTGAAGGTGATCGTTTTCCCACTCACCGAATAGGTTCCATCTACCTGGGTACCCCGGTTACGCTCTATTAGCTGCACGGTAGTGGAGTTAATACTGCTGGCATCTATATCTTCATTGAAGGTGACTGAGACAGCGGTATGAATATCTACGTCAGTTTGGCTCTGGCTAATGTTGTGGCTCACGACTTCGGGTGCACTGCTCTCAACGGTAAAGGTAGACCGGAACTCCTCCTCCATCTTATTTTGGTTCAGGTCAAACACCGCATCGTCTATTCTGATTTCGTAGCTGCTACCAGAAGCTAATTCCCCGCTGTAGCGCATGGTGACCACAGATCCTGACAGGCTCACGCCAATGCTGCGCTCAGAGCCGTTTTCGTACAACTTAAATTTGGTAGTGCGCACGTCGCCGGGGTCAATGTCTTCCGAAAAGGTGATTTGGATAGACTCGTCAATGCTTACGCCCGTAGCGCCGTCTGCAGGGCTAACGGAAACCACTGTGGGTGGGGTATCATCAAGCGGTACGGTGGTAAAGTTGACGTCGGTGCCGTAGCTGGTACCCGAAGCATTGGTGGCAAAAGCCCGGGCAAAGTATTGGGTATCGTCGTCCAGATCATCCAGGGTAACTGAGAAAGGCCCAGCACCACTGCCTGAGGTAACGGACTCACCATTTTCTAGCGTAGGCGCGGAGTTAGTACCGAATACAATACCGCGAGAGGTAATTTCATCCCCGCTTACCTCACCCGAAACCTCGGCGGAGGTCGCCGTTACATTGCTAGCCACTTGGGTGTTGGCCGTGGGGGCATCCAGGACTACTTCTTCCTCATCATCATCCTCTACTACATCGTCAATATCGATATCCGGTATGTCGCAACCGAAGACTAAAAAGCAGAGCAGACCTGCCAGTAGGCTGCTTTTCGTGATCTCAATTATTTTCTGAAAACTCATCATGGGCTTGGGTGTAATCGTTGCTCCACAATGATCGTTAACCACCGATTTTTTAGCTATCGGATTTGAATCACATCCTGTAAGATTTGAGTCAAACCCCTGTTTTCAGGAATTCTGAGGGGGTAGTACCGTACTGCTCTTTGAAACACTGGCTGAAATAGGAGTGACTTTCGAAGCCCACCGCAAAGGCCGTTTCGCTCACACTTCGCCCTTTGGTCAGAAACTCCAAAGCCCGCTGCAGGCGGTAGTTCTTTATGAAGTCGTTGGCTGACGTACTGAGTAGAGCCTTCAGCTTCCGGTTGAGCGTACTCTTACTCATGGACATCTCCTGGGCCACCGTGTCCACCTTCAGGTCTGGCTTATCAAAATTGTCGGCCAGGTACTCGTTGAGCTGCAGGACGAATTCGTTCTCCACCTCAGCAGGTTCCTCCTGCGGCCTTACGGGAAACAAATGTGCTTTCAGGTGCGCCGAGAGGTTTTCCTGGTGCTGAATCTGGTTATGAATGCGCAGGTTGAGCTCATACACGTTGAAGGGTTTGGTCAGGTAGTCGTCTGCCCCGAATTCCAGCCCCTTCTCCTTGGAGTCCTGCGCCGCTTTCGCGGTGAGCATGATAAAGCTGATGTGTGCCGTTCGGATATCCTGTTTGATATGCTGGCACAGCTGGTAGCCGTCCATCTCGGGCATCATCACGTCCGAGATTACAATGTCCGGCAGCTCTTGCTCAATCACTTCCAGCGCACGCTTGCCGTTCGGGGCGGCTAACACCGTCCACTCTTCCGAGAGGCTTTCCACTAGAAAAGAGCGTAGTTCCTCGTTGTCTTCCACCACCAAGATCAGGCGGCTTTCGGCCGCAGGTGGAGTTGACCTTAGTACCTCAATAGGCTGGTCGTTCGGTTCCTCGGTGGTCAAAGGGGTCACCGGTAGCCGTACCGTAAAGGTAGACCCCACCCCTACTTGGCTTTCTACCTGGAGGTCCCCTTGCAACAACTCGGTGAGTTCCTTGACTAACGAAAGACCGATGCCCGTCCCCCCTTCCACGCGCGTTTCTGAACTATCTACCTGATAAAAGCGGTCAAAGAGCTTGGATTGCTCCTCCTCCGGTATCCCCTGCCCGGTGTCTTGCACCTGCACTTGCAGCACCGATGCTGCCGAGGAAGTGGAGACCAAGCGTGCTGAGAGGTTCACCTGGCCCTGACTCGGGGTGAATTTGAGCGCATTGCTCAGCAGGTTGAAGACGATCTTTTCTAAGTGGGCTTTGTCGAACAAAAACTGCCCCGCCAGCTCCTGGGTCAGGGTAAAGTCAATCTTCCGTTCCTGAGCCAGAGGCTGAAACTGGGCAAAGCAATCGGCAAGGAAAAGCCCCAGATCGCCCGCCGACTCGTGGGTGAGCATCTTGTTGGATTCCAGCTTGGAGATATCCAGCAGCTGATTGACCAGCTTAAGTAAGTGGTGCCCGTGGCGGTGGTTGTTTTGCAGTAGCTCTCGTACATCGGCGGGCACGTCCCCATCACGCAAGCGCTTCTCTAGAGGAGACAAGATGAGCG
>DMST01000189.1:0-10621 GCA_003454975.1 Cytophagales bacterium
TCCAGAATCACCGACCCGGCGTTGGCATCCAGGCGGAAGTGGCCTCCGCCGTTCTGGCTGGCTACCCGGTATGAGACTGTATAGTCACCCGCAAAGGGTAAATCCACGGGATAAATCATCCAGTCACCAGCATCCACCCAACCTACGTTCTGGCCGCCGCCAGCATCCGAGCAATTTTTCAGCTGCACGCCGCTCATCTGGCTGTAGCTTTCCGCCTCTATCTTCTGGTAAAAGGGAGTAGTATTGATCTCCTCTACCTCCAGGCAGTTGAGGTTGAAACCCGCCGTAGTCACCAGAAAACGAAGCGTAGCGGTGCCAGCAGGCAACGTTACCGTAGACTCAACCGTAGTCCAGTCTTGCCACCCACTTGTGGACGGCATGCTCACCTGATCTACCGTTTGGCCACCTAGGAGTAGGTTGGCCGCACCACCGTTACCCGCTACGCGGTACTTCACCTTGTAGTCTCCCGCAGTGGGCACATTCACCGTGTAGTCCATCCAGTCACCCGCATCGGTCCAGCCCACATTTTCGCCCCCACCAGTATCGGTAGTAGCTTCCAACTGAATGCCGTTCATGGCCGTGAAGTCCTCGGCCTCCACGGTACCCGGCAGGGCAATGTAGTCGCGCTTGTATACCCGCACATAGTCTACCTCCAGTTTCACCCCTTCCGGCCGGTTGAAGATGTTGTTATCTATTCCCTGCAGACCGCCCCAATCGCCACCAAAGGCGAGGTTGAGGATAAAGTAGAAGTCATGGTTGAAAGGATAGTTTTCCCAGCCGTTGGCATTGCGAAAGGCTGTGAAGTAGTGCACATCGTCCACAAAGTAGTCGATACGGTCGGCCCGCCACTCAATGGCGTAGGTATGAAAGGCCGAGGTAGCATCCGGTACCGGGGTGGTGCCCGTGTATTGGGTACAAAACTGGAAGTTGTTCAGCTTGGTGTGGGCCGAGCCGTGCACCACCCCCGCCTCGTAGCCTACATGCTCCAAAATATCGATCTCGCCGGAGTTAGGCCAGGCATCGCAGTCGGCATCCCACCCCGTGGTCTCATCGCAGGTGGTGGCATAGAGGTACGGGTTGGTGGGCATCATCCAGAAGGCAGGCCAGGTTCCCAAGCCGGAAGGCACCTTAATACTGGCCTCCATGCGGCCGTAGGTCCAGTCGCCGTTGCCCTGGCTGAAGATTCGGGCAGAGCTGTACTCATGCCCACCGTACCAGTCTCGGCGGCACTCTATGATCAAGTGGCCGTTCTCCTGACGGCTATTCTCCGTCCGGTTGGTGTAGTTTTGCAGTTCGTTGTTTACCCAACCCGGCCCTACTACGGCGTGGCTCCATTTGGCAGGATCAGGGGCACCACTGCCGCTAAATTCATCGTTCCAGACCATGGTATAGCCCGGTATCTGCTGTGCATACAAGGTAAAAGTGAGGCAGCAAAAAATAAGCACTGCCAGAGATTGACGAAATACGTGTTTCATCTCGATGGTGGTTTTCTTTAGGTTCAAAAAGTGTCCGGGAATCCGGTCATACCTAAAGTTAAAAACCTACCAAAGAAGACATCGCGTTATTACGTTCCCAAAGCAGGGGGCATTTGTGCGGGTCTTAGCGGTTAGGTATCTAAAATTGCTGATTAATAGCGTTGGCGATAGACAAAACAAAAAAGGGTACCATTCCTGGGAGCCCTTCTGATGAATTGTATATCCTATTGGCCTTATTTCACCATGGCCATGTACTTATCCCGATAGACGTACAGCAGCACGGCATTGAGCACTACCAGCAATATGCCTACGGGTGGAGAACTCAGCACCAACAATTCGGTTAAAACAATACCTACCGAGAGAGGCATTAGCAACACCGCCACCAAGGGGCGCTTAATCCCAACGAACAGCAAGGCTGCCAGTATCACCTCCATGGCCTTTTCAACGGCCAAAAAGCCCGAACTCACCAAAATGCTCATAAAAGTAGCCGCGTCACCTTCCATGACGGGCTGTTCCATAAAGTTCAGAAAGTAATTGAGTCCAAAGATCAGGTACGGTAGCGCCAGCACGTAGCTGACGATGGTGACAACCATTTTCATAGGAAAAAATTAAGGTGCTATCGTTTTGGTTTTACCCCTGACGCTGCCCTGCCACCTGCATTGGGGTCACGGGCGTACTCAAGGGTTTGTGAAAGATGATAAAAAGCACGGAAAGAAGCATACTTGCAATGCCAATGATTTGGAGGCCTGCGGTAATCCCGAAAGCTTGCTTGAGAGGGTTGGACACAAAGGGACTAAGAAACTGCCCCAGAAAGATCATACTCGTCATTAGTCCCACGGCTTTTCCCCGAATGGCCGGGGCGGTCATTTCCAAGATCCAGTTGCTCAGGTTGGGCATGAGCAAACCCGCTGCCAGACCGGCAACGAAGAGCGCTTGCAACAGGGCAAGGTAGGTGTCAGCATAATGAGTGAACACCAAACCTACTCCCATAAATAGCATCGTAAAAAACAACAGCGTTGGCGCTGAAAAGCGCATGCGCAGACGTTTGTAAAACAGTCCACTGATGGCTCCTCCCATCATGACCAAAGCAAGGGCTATTCCTCCATATTTATTCTCGGTAATGCCAAGCTCTTTTACCAAATACGGGACCTGAAGTGGCATGGTATAAAACACGATGATGGACAGAATGGCGGTAAGGTAGAGCACTCTGTGAACCCAAGTCCATCCCCCTCCCTCAGCGGCTCCCTCCTGAACTTGCGAACGATCGGGCTCTTTGAGCGTACGGAACCCAACTACCAAAACCAAGATAGAAGCCCCGTATACAGCAAAGGGCATCCGCCAGCCTACATCAGCCAGGAAGCCCCCCAGAAGCACAAAGACCACCCCACCTGCTGCCATAAACACCCCTTGGATACCCACGAAGCTCTTCTGTTCGGCACCCTCAAAATAGTCACCGGCCAGAGTAACCACCACCGTCATGATCATAGCTACTCCCACTCCAAGAAGACCTCGACCAGCTAAGAGTAGCCAAATATTATCCAAGTACAACCCCGAGGTGCCGGCCACCGCATAGATCACCAAACCAATAAAGAGGGTGCGCAAGCGACCCCGGCGATCAATGATAGGCCCTACAACAACGGAGCCTAGCGCGATGAACAAACCAGGCAAGGTAAGTAGCAACCCCACCAGCAGTGCAGCATTGGGCAGGTCAGAAAACACCTCTTGCATGAGCGGTACACTGGGAGATATGGTAGCCCCCGCCATAACGGTGAGGGTGCTGGAAAACCACAGAGTAGCCTTCGTGGAACGAGCGTTGGTCATAGAAAGTCAGTTGTGGATATAAGGCTCGGTGAGAAAAAATAGTTTACCTGCCTGCTGACAACGGACCTGAAAGTAGAAAATAATTGGTAGAAAATAGGGTCAGCTTTGCTGTTCGGCCAAGGCTAGGCTTAGGGCCTTGAAGAGTTTGCCGTCCGTAATCACACACCCCTGCTCAGTCAGCTGAAAAAGCTCCTGGCTTCGGTCCTGCGTGTAAGCTTTAGCGGTAGTATATAGCTCTAGCTCTTGGGGCGGCTGGATCAGGGCATTCTGCAAAAAGGTTTCGTCACGAAAGTCTACCGAAAGGTGCTCCGGGGCCCGTAATCCTACCAGCACTATACTGTCCGCCCCACACTGGAATATCTTGAGGTCGTGCGTGGTGCGGCGTTCTAGGTAATGGATCTGCTGCAGGGTACTCTCAAACACCACATCGCTAAAGGCATCAATGATACCTTCGGCCTTCTCAGGGGTATCCGCTTTGAGCCTTTCCCAGTCGTCGGCCATCACGCCATTGATCACCAGGAATTCCACAAATTCCTTTTCCAGGTCTTGAAGTTCTTCTGTAGTAAGGGAGCGAAATTTGGGCATGGTACGGAGCGTTGGGTTGTAAAAGTAGCACCCAACGCCCGAATACCAAGTAAATAAGATAAGCTGGCTGAGTGATCGGATAGTTTGATTGAGAACCGGAATTCTAATGGAGAATCTTTATGCTCTTCGTGGTTGTATTCTATGAAAACCGAAGCGGTTGCCAGGGCTGGTCTCACTATCTACTTCCTCTTCGTCTTACCCATATGAGTCACTCGTAATCCTGTTTGTAGATAGGTTCCTTTGCGGGTGAAATAGTCACAGATAAAACCGAAAAAGAAGGCCAATAGCCTTCTTTTGGTTTGATCAGTCGCCCATCATTTCCTGAGTCTGCTTCTGTTGCCGTCGCAGATACCGCTTGGCAATCTTCACGATCTCTTTGTTGTGCCGGAAGCCGTTGAGCACCTTCCGCACATAGTCAGATCGGTAAGGTCTACCGTTGGTTCTGCGGGTTAGCTCAGCAATTCGTAAATAGTCTCCATGCCGGATGACTAAATCTTCGGGAAGCACTGAATCATTGCTTTCTTCGGGAACTGTGTTTTCGTCTGCCATGCTATTGTCTTTTTATGATAAGTACCAGACCCAAGGCAGAAGTCACAAAAAAAGAGCCCGAGGGCTCCTTTTCGCAGTTGAGATTCCTTAATCTGTATGGCGATCTACTGGTATAATGCGTAAATATTTTTCATAGGCCAGGGTGTTTATAGATGGACAAAGGCAAGTCTTTAGAAAAGCCCTTCTTGGCGGTTCCAGGGTTCATTGAGCCGATGCCGATACAGGTCTCGGTCACCATGGTTCATGCCCGCCTTTAGCTCACGCAAATATTCCTTGGCAATTTGTACCACTTCGGGTTGCTGTTTGTTGCCTTGAATGATGCTTTTGATCTCCTCTGAGGAGTAGGCGATACCTAGGGTATCGCGCACTTGATCTGCCAACCTTTGGTATCCCACCCAGGTAAAAGCTAAGCCTTTCGGTAAGCCACCAAAGTCCGTAAAATCATCGGGAATTTTAGTCATTTTCATACGTACATCTACTGGGTATATATAGTGAGTACCAAAACCCGAAAAGAAGTCACAGAAATTCATAAAAAAAGGGGCATAAAGCCCCTTAATATTTTACCAATCCCGATTATGGATCAACTTTCTACTGCTTCTTCCTCTATTTCTTCTTTTTTCTGTCCTACCCCGTCTTCTACCATGTCCTTTTCTACACGTAACTTTTGAATGATAAATTGCTGACGATCAGGAGTGTTCTTGCCCATATAGAAGGTGAGCAGTTGGTTAATCTTGGTCTCCTTGTTCAGGATTATGGGTTCCAGACGGATATCCTCCCCAATAAAGCCCCCAAACTCATCGGGGCTGATCTCACCCAATCCCTTAAAGCGGGTAATCTCTGGCTTGCCACCTAGCTTACGGATGGCCGCCTGCTTTTCTGACTCAGAGTAGCAGTAGTGAGTCTCCTTCTTGTTCCGTACCCGGAAAAGCGGGGTTTCCAGGATATATAGGTGCCCCTCGCGTACCAGATCGGGGAAAAACTGCAAAAAGAAAGTGAGCAGCAGCAAGCGTATGTGCATACCGTCTACGTCTGCATCGGTAGCAATGATGATCTTGCGGTACCGCAACCCGTCCATGCCATCTTCTATGTTGAGGGCGTGCTGCAGCAGGTTGAACTCCTCGTTTTCGTAAACCACTTTTTTGCTGAGGCCAAAGCAGTTAAGCGGCTTACCCCGCAAGGAAAATACCGCCTGGGTCTGTACATCGCGGCTCTTGGTGATGGACCCACTGGCCGAGTCGCCCTCGGTGATGAAGATCATGGTGCCGTCGCCCTTGTCCCCTTTGTCCCCATAGTGCACACGACAGTCGCGCAGTTTCTTGTTGTGCAGGTTAGCCTTCTTGGCCCGTTCGTTTGCCAACTTCTTGATACCCGCAATCTCCTTGCGCTCGCGCTCACTCTGCACAATCCGCTTTTGTATAGCATCGGCCGTATCCGGGTGCTTGTGCAAATAGTCATCCAGCGCCTTCTTCACGAAGTCATTTACAAAAGTCCGCATGGTGGGCCCATCAGGTCCTACACTTTGCGAGCCCAGCTTAGTCTTGGTCTGACTCTCAAACACCGGCTCTTGCACCCGCACCGCAATCGCCGCCGTAATGGCCTGCC
The DNA here is from genome assembly GCA_003454975.1 of Cytophagales bacterium. Taxonomy (GTDB): domain Bacteria; phylum Bacteroidota; class Bacteroidia; order Cytophagales; family Cyclobacteriaceae; genus DMST01. The sequence goes on from DMST01000189.1 coordinate 6,033, forward strand.
GGATGTCCGCGGCATCGTAGTTTTTGTTATAAAACTCTCGCACCGTTTTCACCACCGCCTCGCGGAAGGCCGCCAGGTGCGTACCACCTTGGGTAGTATACTGCCCGTTGACAAAGCTGTAGTACTCCTCACCATACTGCTGGGCGTGAGTCATTGCTAGCTCTATATCCTCGCCCTTCAGGTGGATGATGGGGTAGCGGATGGTCTCCGTATCCACCTTACGCTCTAGCAGATCATAAAGACCACGCTCCGAATGGTAACGCTTGCCGTTATAGTGGATGGTGAGCCCGGCGTTGAGGTACACGTAATTCCAAATCTGGTTTTCCAGAAACTCGGGGATGAACTTGTAGTGCTTAAACAGCGAATCGTCTGGCTCAAAAACAGTCAGCGTACCGTTGCGCTCTTGGGTACCTTGCTCTTTGTGGTCCTTCGTGATTTTACCTTCAGAGAATTCAGCAACTTTCGTCTGCCCCTCCCGGAAGCTCTGCACCTTGAAGTACGTACTGAGGGCATTCACCGCTTTGGTACCCACCCCATTCAGCCCAATCGACTTTTGGAAAGCCCCGCTATCGTATTTACCTCCGGTATTGATCTTGCTCACGCAGTCAATCACCTTGCCCAGGGGAATGCCTCGGCCAAAGTCCCGGACCTCTACGCGGCGCTCGGTCACCTTCACGTGGATGATTTTACCAAAGCCCATGGCATGCTCATCGATGGAGTTATCCACAATCTCCTTCACCAGCACATAAATGCCATCATCATAGGCAGAGCCATCTCCCAGCTTACCAATGTACATACCTGGCCGCAGGCGTATGTGCTCGCGGGGCTCCAGTGATTTAATACTACTTTCGTCGTAGACTACGTTTTGCGCTTCCGCCATCGTATCCCTTTCCTATAATATGCTTATCCCAGACTAGGCCGGGCTTGGGTCATCTTGAATAACCTCAAAAATACGCAGTTCGTGCGGGAATGAAAGGTACTTCACCGTGGCCACAGCCTATTTGTTTCCAAAACACAGGACTCAACTCAAGCTTTAATTACTAAATAATAATAAACTATAAGTGAATAATTTATATTATAATCCTTCATGCCATACATCCATGATTAAGCTAGTTGCAGGTACAGTTTTGCTGAATAATAAAACTTTTCCACAGCCCATTTGCACACCAAAATCTTCCACTCCTAGTGATGCTTGAAATAAAAGCAGCAAAAGCCCTATAAATGCTATTCATACGCAATAGGCCAGGCCAATCTATGTAGCAGGAACCGCATCCCAATACCAGGTATCCATCCTACCTAATTTCTGAAAGCATTTTGGTTTTGGGAGAATGAATGGCTTGACGCAGAGTATTAGCCTTGGCAGGCCTATTGGTAGCGCGCGACCTTGGTTCGAATTTTATTTGAAGTGCGGGGCGGTGCCCCACACTCATAGAACGGCCGCTTTACCTACGCAATTTTGCTCCTCCTGGCCCCCTTAGGCCTGCCAATTATCGAGTAGGTCGCCTCCCATTGAGTAGCTCAGTTAGCTTTCACAATTGTTTCGCCCGTGCTACCCGCTTACGTATTGCCGCCTGGCCATCCTGCACTTTCAGTGTGACTTACGTTGCATTCGGAACGACTGACTTTGGGGAGTTTTGTAGCCACAAACTGAGCCTAGAACCGCTCAGCAATTGGACATAACCCAAACGGACCATGGATTCCTGCCGCATTTCCATCTATCTAGGGCTTTTTCTAATCAGCCTATCCCCTTCGGTGGTGGCTCAAGCTTCGTTTCCTCATACCGAAGAGGTAGGCGGAGAAACCTCCATCGCGCCTCCTACGCGGGCGGGTGACGGTTCGCTCAATGTATTCTTAAAGGCGGGGCATGTTTCAGGGCATATCCGCAACTTCACCATGGCTACCTTCAACCAGGGTGCCCTGACAAATTATTGGGCTAATGCTACGGGGGGTGCCATCCACTACGAAACGGCCCGCATATTTGAGCACTTTCAGCTGGGTGTAAAAGGAATCTTCACTTTCAATACTTTCTCCTCTGATTTGTCATGGGTAGATCCGCTTGCTGGTAAGGCCGCCAAATGGGAAGTGGAGTTGTTTGACGTTAATCATCCGAAGGAGAAATACGATCTGGACCGGTTGGAAGAGCTGTATTTGAAGTTCCATTTTGGAAAGGGCAGCTTGATAGAAGTAGGCAAGTTTGACCTCGATCAAACGCCGCTGCTCAATCGGCGGGACGGCCGTATGAAGCCCTTTGTATTTCAGGGAGCCTGGAGTAGCATCCACTGGACAGAGAACCACCGTACCCAGACCGGATGGATCACGCAGGTGTCGCCCCGGGCGATGACCCAGTTTTTCACCATCCGAGAAGCAGTGGGCCTGCAGAGCCTGGGCCGGCAGCCCAACGGTACACCCTCGGTCTATCACGAGGCAGCTACTACGAGCGGTATTGGAGTAGTGGGATGGCACTACCAAGCGCGACAAAACTGGAAGGTGCAGGTCTGGGAGTTTTATCTGGACCGCCTTACCAACATCAACTGGCTGCAAGCCGATATTCAGGAGGGTCCCTGGGTGGGGGGCGTGCAGTATGTAGTTCAACTCCCCCACCCTTTCCAGAAAGGTTTGGAATATACCCAACGCTACATGCAGCCCAGCGAGGTGGGCCACGTGGCTGCCGTGCGCTTGGGCGTGCGGAGCACTACCTGGGAGGTAACCGGAAACTACCTCCATAGCTTTAACCAAGGGCGGTTCCTTTGGCCTCGAGAGCTAGGCCGCGAACGACTGTACACGAGCATACCGCGTAGCTGGGTAGAGGGCCTGGGCAATACGGACGTAGTTACTTTGATTGGGCGTTATCAACGAAGGCTACCTCATCAAAACCAGCTCTCTGCTGACATCCGGTATACTTCGGTGTTCACCCCAGAGCGTACAGACTATAGCCTCAACAAGTACGGTACGCAGTCCTACTATCAGATCAATACGGCGCTCAAATACGAATGCTTTGGCAAGCTGGATGGGTTGAACATACAGCTGCTTTACATTTATCGCGGCGACTACATCACAGGGGATTTGGCCCCTGAGGTGATCTTCAACAAGTACCGAATGCATCAGCTAAACTTGATTACAAACTTGAACTTCTAATGACTTTCCTTTTGGGCAGGTTGGGGGAACTAACGAAATTATCACCCACCGCAACCGCCGCAGCCTCCACATCCAGAACAACCGCTATCTCCTCCACAGCCGCTCCCCCCATCTCCATGAGTTGAAGATGCGCTATCATATCCACTGTCGAAATCAGAAGTGATGGCCCAAAACACAGCGGAGTCTACAAATACAAAGCCCGAATCCTGGGCACGTAGCTGACGGTAGTGTTCGTCTTCTACTTCAGAGAAAATACCCGATAGTCTCTCAAATGAAGATTTGTCGTACGCTTCCAACAAATACAAATTCCCGCCAATGCTCTGCAGTAGCTTGGTAACTGCCTCCGGGTGTTCGGAAAGATCGGCTGGTAGAGAGGCTACCAGGTAGTGTAAGGCATCTTGCAGCTTTTTACGCTGCCGCTCCCCGTGCTCATTGAGCCGAATATTACCTAATAGCTTTTGCCAAAACCCAACCTTGAGGCAAGAGACTACCATTTCACCTTGTGCCATGTAGTGGAAAACGAACGTGCCCATCTTTTCGGCCTTTTGGTAGGCTACTTTGGCTAGGGAAGGCAGATCATATTCTAGGTCAGAATCGAACCGAAAATGGGAAAGAAACACATTTTCAAAGGGAGCGGAGGAATAAGTACTGTACAAGACTCCACGCGAAACATAACCGAGTGGGTTGTCTTCTCCCTCCATCTCCCTAAACTCCAGGGCCAGTACCTTCTTCACCACCAAGTCGATCAAGGTGTAGCGAAGCAATTCTTTGAAAGAAGCCTTCTTATTTTCCAATATCAAATAGGCCTCCGCTGGTTTTATGTCTATCAGTATTTGTACACTCATAACCACTTGGGTTTTCTAAAAATCAAAAAGCGGTGCAGGTTTACCCGCCGGAAACGAATCTGGCCAAAACGAATGGCTGAGGAGGGCCAGATATCAGTGGGTGGCTGCACCTTGAAATAGTCTAAATATTTCGATTTGGTCAAGGCATACCAATCGTTGAATTTGTCTTTTTCCTCTTGCCCACCCTTGGTAGGCCCGTGGTGAATTTCCCGTCCCAGGGTGTCGCGGCAAAACTCCTGCCAGTACGACCGTGTATAGAGCAAGTGCAAATGCCAGGCCTGGTCTACTTCATCCGACGGAGTAAGCGGGTGGTCTACCACACAAATGAGGAACATGAAGCGCTTGTACTCCATCACTACCCGGTGGGCGTAGTCTAACGGCCAACCGTTCTCCTGGGCTAGCCGATCCGTGAACGAAAACGCCGCCCTGGGATCGCCAATGGTGAATGTTCTAATCCGCTCCCAGCACGCCTGCTGCTCATCCGTCATTACTTATACTTCAGCTCCCGCCGGGTCAAAAACCGGATCACACCATCCGTCATAAAAGGCCGAACGGCAAACAGCAGTTTAGTCTTTGCCCCCACGTACCACACCGTCCGCTTGCGGCCCG
>DMST01000189.1:10720-13640 GCA_003454975.1 Cytophagales bacterium
TCCAGCACACGCGGGCCACATCCTCGGCCGTTAGCGTAACGTCCTTGAGCTTCAGCCCCTGATATAGATGTACGTAATCATCCACCATTCTCGTTCGGGTATAGATGGGTAAAATTGCCGTGGCATGGATGCCAAACTTGGCAAAGCCAAGCCGCCAGCCCTCCGTGAGGTTGCGTACGGCCACCTTAGTAGCGGCATACACGGTAAGTTCAGGATTACCATAGATGGCCGAGGCAGAGGATACGTTCACAATCCGGCTATTGGGCGTAGTTTTTAGCCAGGGCAACGCCTGATAAGTCATGGTAATGGGGCCTGCCAGGTTTAGCGTTACCATCTGCTGATAATCCGCCAAGGGTGTGGCCTCAAACTCACCTACCCGCACCATGCCGGCGTTGTTCACCAACACATCCAATCGCCCTCCTGTTGCCTCCGCAAATTGCTGCAAGGTGACCTGAGCAGAGTCCGAATTCGTTACGTCCAAAGTGCCGGTAAGCAAATTCTCATTCGCTAGTTCTTGCCGAACCTTCTCTAGCTCCGCCGCATCAATATCATACAGACCTACCTTCCAGCCCTGCTCCAGGAAAAGCTTGCCAATGGACAGCCCAATACCCCGGGCTCCACCCGTGATGAAAATACTTGGTTGATTACCCATGGGTTTAAATTGGCTAGGTTCTTTGGTATATCAAACGGATTCTTTCACCGAGGGACGAAAGCCGAAGTTGGAGGTTCAAAGTCGGAAGGTAGGATTGATTGGACATATTAACGTGTCAGCACTCCCACTCACGGGTCCGCAAAAGCTTGAGCGAAAGTTGAAGGGCCCATTTGCTTTTCGGCTCATCAAATTCCCGTAGGCACCTTCGCGCAATTCTCTTACTTTCCCCCTCCAATATTGTGATGCTACATGAAAAACCACTCCCAAGCACCCGATACGTTGGCCGTACACTCCGGCAACCACATTGACACTGAATTTGGTGGGGTGATTACCCCTACGTATACCGCAACGGCCTACCCCTACCTAGAGCGAGAGCATTTTCCTTACCCACGCTATTTTAACATCCCTAACCACGAGGTGGTAGCTCAAAAATTAGCCGCCCTGGAACGGAGCGAGTCGGCTCTCTTCCTGAGCAGTGGCATGGCGGCCATCAGTACAGCCTTCTTCACCTTTTTGCAAGCAGGCGATCACGCCGTATTCCAAAAGAGTGTGTACGGGGGCACCTTTAGCCTGATCACTAAGCAACTGGAGCGCTTTGGCATTCAATATTCCTTTGCCGAAGGCCAGCGGGTAGATGACTTTGCGGCCGCTATGCGCCCCGAAACTAAGCTGGTGTATCTGGAAACACCCTCCAATCCGCTGCTAAAGATCACCGATATTAGTGGCGTGGTGGGGTTGGCAAAACAGCGCGGTGCGCTCACCATGATCGACAATACGTTCGCCTCGCCTATCAACCAAACTCCGCACGAGTTGGGTGTAGACCTGGTAATGCACAGCGCCACTAAGTACCTGGGTGGACACAGCGACATCACGGCCGGTGGGCTAGCGGGTAAACGGGAACACATAGAGGCCATCTTGCAGACGGCCCGATTGCTAGGCGGTAGTCTGGCACCAGAAACCCTTTCCTTGCTAGAAAGAAGCATGAAAACACTGGGCATTCGGGTGCGCCAGCAAACGGACAATGCTATGCGTCTGGCTCAGTGGCTAGATGCCAACGCCCTGGTGGAGCGGGTGCACTACCCCGGATTGCCCCACCATATAGGCCACCGCCTGGCCCTGGAGCAGATGCACGGTTTTGGTGCCATGCTTTCTTTCGATCTGGCTGAAGCCGTGGACCATGTCCAGTTTCAGAAAAGCTTGCAACTGATTTCTCCCGTCATCAGTCTGGGAGCAGTAGAAACTACCCTGACCTCTCCTACGCTTACCTCACACGCCAGCCTTACACCCGAGCAGCAACGTGCCGAAGGGATTCTGGAACGCACCATGCGCCTGAGCGTGGGGATTGAGGATGCACAAGACCTGATGGGAGACCTGGAGCAAGCCTTGAAGGCTTCGCGGATAGGATGAAGAAGTGAGTAAAGGTGGAAATTTGAAAATGGTGTGGCAGATACGCTATGTTTCGTGTCTGCTACTTCCACCAGGGCATCTGCTCCTGCATCTCTAAAATAGCCTGCTCACGCTTCGCCAATATATCGGTCTCCCAGCGGTCTATATGTTGAGCCATCCAAATGAATACCAAGGGGTAAAAGAGTGCGCCAAGCCCAACAAAGGAGGCGGTAGCCATCCACCATTTTTCATCCTCCTGATGCCTGGCTAGCCAAACCAGAGGGCTACGGATATTGATAAGGGTGTAGGATAAATACAGTAGATTTAATATTACAAATGGAAGGATGGTAAAGGGGCTATCCTCCGATTGAGCAATGAGGGGGGCAAATACCCCAATAAGCAAGAGCAAGGCGCCATAGCCGCCCCACAACAATTTGGAGGAAACGCGAACTCGTTTGATCAATCCTTCCAACTTATCCTCTTGGTTGTAAAACTGCCTGATAAGTAGGACTTCCGTATTCTCTCCACGCGCCTTCAGTATTTCTAAAGCGATGGAACTTACTTTTTTCGGATACCCGTACGCTTCATACTTGAAGAAAACATCTTTAATTTTCTCGGTATCCAGTCGTTCTAGCTTGGTTTTCCAATCCGTCATAGGTTACCGAAGTCAGTACCCCTAGCCCCTACTGCATCTGGGCGCCTGGTATCCAGGTGGTGATGCCGAAGGTTTCAAAGATCATCCAGACAATAAAAATACTGTAGCCGAATAGCAGTAGCCAGGACTCGCGTATGCTCAGCCCCAGCCGCAAGCGCATACTGATGAATAGCTGCAAGGTAGCCAACGTAAGCACAGCCAGCAGCGGTACCGCTACCCCCAGGCTG
>DMST01000189.1:13706-14405 GCA_003454975.1 Cytophagales bacterium
TGGGTAGGCCCGGCAATGATCACGCCGGCCGGAATGGCCACCAGCAAGTCGAATATGTTGGAGCCAATTACATTGCCCAGGCTGCTTACGCTGTCGCCTCGCTTGGCTAACCGCACACTGATGATTGCATCGGGGATAGAGGTAGCGGTGGCAATAACCAGGATGCCCCACAAGAAGCTTGGGGTACCAAAGTAGTCACCCATGAAAATGGCGGCATTCACCAGGCCCTCTACCCCAGCTACAATCAGAATAAGACTAATGAACAGAATAAACCAAGCCCGCTTCACATTGACAGTTTTGTCTCTGGGCTGCTTGGCATCCTTTACGTCTTGGGCCTGTATGAAGATGTACAAACCGTATAGGGCCAGAGGAGCCAGGGCTAGTAAGGGGGATATGTAGCCTTCCAGATTGGTGCCACCTTCTTTGGGATTATAGATGACCGCAAAACAAAAGGTAATGATGAGCATGGCCACGGAGGTGATGTAAAACTGGGCGTCTTTGTACACCAGATCACGGTCCGTTTTCAGGGTTTTCTTGGCCGCCAAACCGGATAGTCCCGGAATGACCAGGATGTTGAAAATGGCCGAGCCCACCACGGTGCTAAGGCCTAACTCAAACTCTCCGTGCAATAAGGTAGCGAGCACGGTACTGCTCAGTTCGGGAAAGCTAGAACCGACCGCCACCACAATGGTTCCGTGC
>DMST01000189.1:14461-14701 GCA_003454975.1 Cytophagales bacterium
CCAATGGTTCCGTGCACCACTGAGGGCAATCCGTAATAAGCAGAGAGTTTTTCGGCGGCATCTTCCAGCAGATCACTCCCCTTCCACACTACCACCGTAGCCACCGCGATGATACCTAGGTACAATAGCATTTCACCCATGGCCTAAATATGCACTTATTCTCCGAATACCCTGACACGAGCACAGAGACAAAATCAAAGGATCAACGCTTTCTGGCAATTATCGAATATTCCAGTTGAT
>DMST01000189.1:14759-20017 GCA_003454975.1 Cytophagales bacterium
GAAAAGCCGATAGGCATTCTCATTGTATACCGGAAAGGATGAGAATTCGGTCACCACCCCAAATCGTTTGCCCAAACGTATGCCGGCGGTACCCCCCATCCAGCTTTGAAACACCTGCCCGCGGCCATTATTACCGTTGGTAAGGGTAGCGTCGTATCGGCCAATGAAACGTGGGGTTACGTATAGCGCCAACCAATTAGTAGGATAAAGACTGGCATATACCGGTACACTAAACTCAGAAATGCGACTATTGTCTCCGGTATCTGCGGTGTAGCCTGCCCCACCAACAGAAGCCCCAATTGACAAGGCCGTTTTGGAATCGTGGTCGCCCAGCAGCATGTATTTGGCATCCAGCGTAGGCAGGGTAATCCCACCAATCCGAAGGCCCATATCCAACCGGTTCGTCAGGCCATAGCGCACCATAACAGGCGAAGAAACATAGAGCAATGGAACGGTGAGGACGTCTTCATCAATGATATCGGTAGAGCCGCTGGTAATCATAACGCTACCCCCTATGCCGCCGCCCACATGCCCCTTGGGCGTAGTGCGTGCAGTTTGTAAGGTAGCCGTGGTGACACAGCTAGCCAGGCAGAGGCCCAATACGCTCACAAGAAGAGCAGAAGAAAGCGGGCGTTGGTAGATCTTTTTCATCGGTTCCTTAGTTTGATGCTGTATACCTTTAGCGGTAAAGGTACCATGATTATGGTCGTTTGGTAGCTAATGTAGCCATATACAAGACCTGCAGGCAAACAAAAATCCCCCCTCCCAACTTGTACATCTTATGAGCGCCCAACCCCGCCAAAAACAAGGAAAGCTGACCCAACTCCGGCACGGATGGTATGGCCGACAGGAATGGGCCATTGTAGGTACACCTTGTGGCAACATCCAACAGCTGGCCCAAACGGTGGTTGAGGCACTGAAAGATCAGTACCGTTTTGGCTACTTGCATGCAAACTACCGGGCACCAAAAGCGGAGGAAAAACCTAGCCCAGCCGTAACGTACACGAACAAAGTGCAATGGCACCAGTGGGAAACTCACCAAGCACCCAACCCGGCGCAATACTGGCAGCAGTTCAACGAGGTGGATGTGGTGCTAGTGAACGGCAACCATCTGGAGGCGGCCCGGCAGGTGGTGGTTGTTGATATGGAGAAATACGACTCGCTGAAGAAGCGGTTGCCCCAGCTGACGGACGTAGCCATGTGGGCGTATGCTGAGGGTATGAAGGAGCCCCATGACTTCTTGAAGGAGGCTTTTCCACATTGGGCGGAGATCCCCAGTATGTTGCTGAACAATCCTACTCCACTCATTACCCTGATTGACAGCACCCTGCAAGCGGCTCAAAAATCCATCTCGGCCATCGTTCTGGCCGGAGGCAAAAGTCAGCGGATGGGCAATGACAAAACAGTGATTGACTATCACGGTAAGCCCCAGAGAGAGCACCTGTACGGCATGCTGCAACCCCTGGTAGACGAAGTGTATCTGAGTTGCCGGCCCGAGCAGGCCGAAGAGCTAAGCGAACAATACCACGTATTACCCGACAGCTTCCTTGGCATGGGACCCTATGGCGCCATTCTTTCGGCCCTGCAGCACGACCCCAACCGAGCTTGGTTGGTAGTAGCGGTGGATATGCCTTACGTAACGGAAGAATCCGTTACGTACCTCATAGCAAAGCGCCAGCCGAAGGCAATTGGCACTGCATACCGCAACCCGGATAATAAGCTACCCGAACCCTTGCTGAGCATCTGGGAACCCAAGGCCTACCAATACCTGCTTACACTACTGGCCCAGGGCATCAACAGCCCACGCAAGGCATTGCTTTCATCGGAAAACATTACCCTGCTAGATCCTACGGATGAGCGCATTGTGCGCAATGTGAATACACCTGAAGAGCTAAATCAGGTACGAAACGAGATGGTTTCTTAAACGAAAACGAAGCATGATTTCAGTAGAATTCACCAACGTACTCAAAAACTTCTTCCCAACCCTAACCCCCCAGCAAGTGGAGGCGGATAACCTGAGCGGAGTATTGTCACAAATCAATTCGGCATTCCCCGGCCTTTCGGACTATCTGGTAGACGAAACCGGCAATTTTAGAGAGCACATTAGTGTGTATCTGGATGACGAACCACTTCCTCCGGGGGTATCTGCCAATCAAACCGTAAAAGAGGGCCAGCGGGTTTTCTTCTTTCAGGCTATTTCTGGTGGTTAATGGACTGATGGTCCTCTTCAGCAAAAACCTTTGCCCTCCTGGGCAGGCAAACTACGTGTTTTCATGGCTCGCTCTGCCCCCAACCCAGTAATCTATTGAGTACCTGAAACTTGATCACTACCCGATAGAAATCATCCAGCTTAAAAATCGAGCTGACGGCCTTCCTCAGCGGCTTTCTTGTCCATGGCTGCCCCTATAGCCAATCCGATCGCTATTCCAATGGGCAATCCTATGCCAAGCAACCCCATGTTACCCAAGGCAGCGCCGAAGGCTACGCCCAAGGGCAGGCCAAAGGCTCCCACGCCCAGAGCCATCCACATGTTCTGGTAGTGGTTTTTAGCCACTAGTTTGACGGTCTTTTCTAATCGGGACAAAATTTGGGCCTGAACCCTTTTCACCTTATTTCGAAATACTTTTTCTGATTCATCCATGGCATTGAGCGCACGGATACGTTCGTTGATGTATGTAACCACGTGCGCTGGCAGGTCTTGCTCTCTCAACTTTTCTAAGAGGCTTTGAAACCGAGAAATACACTGATTGGCTTTGCTCTCCAGGTTAATGGCGATGCTTGGATTTAGTTCTTCAATCATTTCCGTTACAGATAAGATGCTTACTCCGTTAGTAGCCTGCCTCGGAAGTTTCTTACAGGCGTTGAGAAAAAAATGGGAAGCCTAAATAACCAGTCGATCATCCCTCAGGTATACGGGTTGAAATCTATACTCAAAATCCCCTGTGTTGCCCACCCAGATTCATTTTTCAACCCCCCTCAAGTTTCACCAAATTCAATACTATCGCCTATCTCAATCTACGTAATTCCCCTATTGTTAGAAGTTGGCCTTGGTAGACAAGCTTTGGGTTAATAATCCAATTGGTCGGCTTCATCGAAAGAGGTCAACTCCCTAGGTTGTATCTACTATATTACATAAAGCCAATTCATCATTGAATTGGTATGAATTGAGGACGTTATACACCAGCTATGTACAGGGCGATGTTATGCTTTCATCGCCCTGTCTTTTTCTACTCGCTCCGCAGGCTATCCACCGGATTGGTACTCGCTGCCCGCCAGGTATTGAGGCTGATAGCGGCTCCCGCCATCACAAAGCAAACCCCCGCAGCCATAAGTAATATCCACGCTGAGATGGAGGTCTGATATACGTAACCTTCTATCCACCGCTGGCCTAGCCAATATGCTAATGGAGTTCCTACCAGCAAGGAGAGCATAATGGGGCCCACGTAGCGCTTGGACAATTGGGAAAGGATTTGAAGGATGGAGGCTCCCAGAATCTTCCTAATGCCTACCTCCTGGGTCTCCTGCCCAGCATAGAAAGCAGACAAGCCAAACAAGCCTAGCATAGCCAAACCGATGGCAATGGTCCCGAACAGGGTAATGGCCCTAAGTAGTTCTTCCTCCTTGGCCAACAGAGCGGCAAAGTTATCTTCTACATAAACCACATCGGCGGGCTCATCCGTAAACTTAGCGTACTCGGCTGCCAGAACAGACTGAATTTCTTGGGGGGATACCTGCGCTACAGAAAGCACCAAATGCTGAATGACGAAGGAGTACTGTGGCGCTGCCAGGTACGTGGGCATTGCCTGGTCTTGGTAGTTCTCTATTACAAAGTTATCTACTACCCCAACTACCAATTTCTGATTGTATTCGTTGGTTAGGAGCGTGCCCACCATCTCTTCAGGTGATTTGGCAAAAGCCCGGGCGGCAGCGGCGTTGACTACCACTTCTTGGATGCCCGCAGAATCATACGAAGCACGAAAAGGACGTCCTGCGAGCCATTGGAACCCTAGAGTTTCCAGGAAACCCGCTTCCCCTTCTACCGTCAAGAACACTTGGTCTTCGGGCAGCTCGGCCGTTCGCAGGGAAGTGGACCCCGTACTTCCATCGCCAGGTTGGTAGCCCAGCGGCACGGCAGAATTGACCCAGCTGTACTGCTCCAATTCGCCAACCAGCGTTTGTCTTTGCTCCTCAGAAAGGTCATAGATATCCTTAAGGACCACGGTATGCTCCCGATCAAAGCCTACGTCTACCTGATGCAAATGCCGGATTTGCGATTGTATGATGAGTACCCCGAGAATGAGCATGCTAGCAATGACAAACTGGGAGGTGAGCAGGGCCTCGCGTACGCCCCAACGCCGGGAAGTTTTCCGGGCCTGGGACTTCATGACCGACAAGGGCCGGAACCGTGCCAAGTAGATTGCGGGGTACCAACCAGCAATAAGCCCGACCAGTAAGGCATAGCCCAAGGTAAGGAGGATAATGAAAGGCTGCTGCCACATAGACTGCCACATCCGTATGTGCAGGTACCGTTCCATAAGCAAGGCCAATCCTTCTGCCAGGGCTAGCCCTATGCCGGCGGCAAACAGGGCCATCACTACCGATTCGGCCAGGAACTGTACTACCAGCTGTGAGCGGGAGCTACCCATGGTTTTGCGAATGCCTACCTCCAAAGATCGGCGGGCGGCCAGTGCCGTTTGCAGGTTGACAAAGTTGAAAAGAGCCAACAGTAATATGGCAATTCCAATACCCAGGAAGGCTTTCACTTTCACAGGGTCGTTCATATCAGCAAATTCCCAAGCACCCCCACCGTAAAAATGGATATCGGCCAGGGGCACCAGCTCCCAGGAACTGGTCTTTTTGGCTCGCCAGTCTTCCAGGGAAATAGCCACCCCCGCTTCGTGATAGTCTACCTGTTCGTAAAGCTGCCGAATACTCTCACTCAGGTATTCGGTAGTTTGGCCTTCCTGCAGTTTGGCATAAGAGACGAAGCTAACCCCTTTGAACAGGAGCGATTGCTCCTGAAAACCCGGACTGTGTATCCAAATTTGGGGAGTCAGGTGCTGGGGTTGCTCTACATCAGCCACCACACTGCCTATGGTGTACGGCAGGGCCGTAGCGGTTCGGGAAGAGGCTACTGTGATGGTTTCTCCCACGGGAGTGGGAGAGCCGAATAGTCGTTGAGCCATGGACTCGGTGATTACGGCGGTACCTTCCTCCGCTAATACCTCCCCGGGGGTACCCATCAGCGGTGACCCTGG
>DMST01000189.1:20043-29223 GCA_003454975.1 Cytophagales bacterium
CCTGGAAACAAATCAAAGTACCCGTCGTCAGCATGTGCCACCTGGAAATCTTCCAGATAGAGGTTTCGGTCAGGCACGGACACCTCCGTTTTCTCCATACGGAAATTAATGGCCCGTTCAATGCCCGGAAATTCAGCCTCCAGGCGGTCCGTGAGTCCTTCAGGAGCCAGGGCATACGCCCGATCATGAAACACCCATGAAATTCGATAAATACGCTCATGATCCGGCGTGTGCCGATCGTAGCTAAATTCTTGCTGTACATACAGCAGGAGAAAACCGCTCAAACTGATGCCCAGGGCGAGCCCCAGTAGATTGATGGTACTGTACAATCGGTACTTGGCCAGGGTGCGGAGGGTGAGTTTTAGATAATTGCGAATCATGTAGGATACCTTTTCAGTGGTCAATAGTTTGGGAAGCAGGGGCTTCCAGTGAGAAAGGCGCCATGGGCATGTAGCGGGTAGTTCCCCTACTACATGCCCGGCTACCTGTTACTCATCCCTCAGAGACTGAATGGGGTTGAGCCGTGCCACGCGCCAGCTTTGGAAGCTGACGGTAAGCCAGGAGATGAGCAGCCCGGCCAAGCCACCGATTAGGAAGATCCAGGGCGAGAGCGGAATGCGGTATACAAATTCGGCCAACCACAGGTTCATAAGGTAGGCTGCTACAGGTGCTCCTATCAGGAAGGATATAACTACCAGGCGCGTAAAGTGACGGTTGAGCATACCAAGCAGTTGGACCTCGGTAGCCCCCAACACCTTACGAACCCCAACCTCCTTAGTACGGCGTTCGGCCGTAAAAGCCGCCAACCCAAACAAGCCCAAACAGGCAATGAAGATGGTGAGGCCGCTGAAAATTGCGAACACCCGGGTAAGGGTTTCCTCTGCCTCAAACAGTTGCCCAAAGGTCTCATCCAGAAATCCGTAGCTAAAGGCAGTTTCTACCTGTAGCTCTTTCCATAAATATTGGGCCGAGGCTATCACTGCTGCCGTCTGTTCGGCTTGGTACCGTACGGCAATGAAATTGGTATTCATGGGAAAATTGTGGCCGTTCTGCATGAGGATTCCGACCGAACTAATACTCTGATTAAAGTCTGCCATATGAAAGTCTTTCACCACGCCCACCACGGTGAAGTGCGAAGGCATACCTGGGAAGGGCGAGGTATAAATCACCTGCTTACCCAATACTGGGGCCTCTAATCCAAATTCTGCTACTGCGGCTTCATTGAGTACGATGGCGGCACTGTCCGAAGGAAATTGCTCGCTCAAATACCGGCCTTCCATCATTTCAAGGCCCAGGGTATTGCCAAACTCAGGGTCGGTCTGGATAACATCCAAGGCCGTAGTTTTATCGGAACCGGGAGTCTCCCAGAAGTCACCCCAAGCCCAACTCCCTGGAATAGAAGTAGTACCCGAGGCAGAGATGACCCCGCTTTGAGCTCTCATGGCATCCATGAATGCCGGCAAATTATCCCCCAGGTTGTCCGTATTCTCAATGAGCAACACTTGATCACGCTGGAAACCTACATCTACCCGACGGGCATATTGCCACTGGCGGAGCACCACCAAGGTGGAGATAATCATGGCCATGGAGATGGAAAACTGCAGCACCACCAAGCCGTTCCGTAGTCGAGCAGCTCCCAAACCACGGTTGAGTTTGCCCTTCAGGGCCTCAATAGGACGGAAAGCAGTGAGGTAAAAGGCTGGATACAAGCCTGCCAACAGGGCCATAAACACCGCTACCAGAAAGGTTACCACCATCCGCTGGCCTAGCCCCAAACCAAAAACCAAGGTATCTGGCAAGGCACGCTGCAACGACACCACCAGCAGCTCATACAAACCCAGGCTCAATAGCCAAGCCAGGCCACTGTATACCATGCTTTCGAGCAGGAACTGGCTTCTCAATCTGCTGCTTGCAGAACCCAAGGTTTTCCGGATTCCTACTTCCTTCGCCCGTTGCCCTGCCTGTGCAGTACTCAGGTTCATGAAGTTGATGCAGGCGATGAGCAGAATGAAAATGGCGACGGCCACCAAGCCCTTATATACCTGTATGTTGCCTACGGGCCCCACCCTATTGCCCAGATCGGCAGAGTGCAAATACACTTCTTCCATAGGCTGCAGGTAGAAGTTGATGTAGTCTCCTTTAGCCTCCAACTCTTCATAGGAAATGCCCCAAATGCGCAAAGTTGTCTCTCCGGCATAGGTCTTTACCATGTCAGGAATTTTATCGTTGACGGTAACGTAGTCTGCCTGGGGTATCAAGCGCACGTAGGTAAGTGTGTTGGCCCACACGTAGCTCCACATGAAGTAATTGGGTGCTCCCCAGCTGGCCATAGAGGTCAGCATCTCAAACTGTATCTGGCTATTGGTGGGAGGCGCCTCCACAATCCCTTCGATCAGGAAAGGTACCCGTTCCACGCCCAATAGCAACGTTTCTCCTACTACACTGCTGCCAGCCGGCCGGTTAGGAAAATATTTAGTTACCAGTTCTGGAGTAATCAGCACCCGATTGGCCTCATAAAGTACCTTCTCCCGGTCTCCTTCTAGCAGGCTGAAATCAAACACCTTGAAGAAGTTACTATCTGCGGCATACAGACGGTCTTGCTCAAAGACAAGATCGCCCTGGCGAACCAAAGGGTCTTCTGGTGCATAGAGCCGGGTGCTGATCTCTACCTCCGGCATCATCTCTTGCAAGTCATAACCGATCCTGGGAGGTACATTGGGGTACTGAGCTTCCTCAGTGCCCACCTTATTTTCGGATACCAAACGGTAGATGCGATCTGAATCGGTATGAAAACGATCAAAGGACCACTGCCCCACCAGAAAATTGATCAAAAGCACACTGCTTGCCAATCCCAGGGCCATGCCCAGGACATTGAGGACCGAGAACCCGATCCGGCGGCGCATGTGGCGAAAAGCGATAATTAAGTTGTTGCGGAACATTTTATATAGAATATAGAAAACAGAATTCAGATTGTAGAATAGGTAAAAACTGAGGCTTACCTGGATGCGTAACATCCAGATGGAACAGTGACGTCAGCTTCGTAATTGCCAGGGGCAACAAGCCCACTAGCCCCCTATTTCGACCCTGGTTATTATTCATAGCGCAGGGATTGAATGGGGTTGGCGCGTGCAGCCCGCATACTTTGATAGCCCACGGCCAGGAAGGCCATCATCAAAGCCATGAAAAAGCTTAAGGCAAACAGCTGCCAGGAAAGGGAAATTTTAAATACAAAACGGGCCAGCCAAGGTTTCATAAAGTGGACAACCAAGGGCACCGCCACTATAAAGGCTAACAAAATCAGAAATAGATATTCTTTAGAGAACATCCACAAAACCTGCCGTACCCCCGCACCCATCACCTGTCGAACCCCCACCTCTTTTCGCTTTCGGGAGACCATAAAGTTGGCCAACCCGTAGATGCCCAGGCAACTGATAGTCATGGCTATACCTGCAAACAGCAAGAAAAACTTTTGCATGTGCACCTCTTCCAGGTAAAACTGGCTCAAGGCATCCTCTACCCAGATGTAATCGAAGAGTGCATTGGGAAATAATTCGTGGTATATCCTTTCTACTTGTAATAGAGTGGCCTTGGGTTCTGTACCGGCCAACTGAAAATTGAAGGCATAAAATTGCTTCAGGTCCTGATAGATGATAGTAGGCGGAACATCAAAATGAGCCGGAAGAAATTTGAAATCAGCCACTACGCCCTCCACGGTAAATAGCTCAGAAGAATAGAAATTTACAGGCAATGTCACCCCAATTGCGTCTTGTGGACTCTCAAAGCCCAAGGCCCGCATAGCCTGTACATTAATGAGGGCTGCACGAGTGGAATCATGGGCCGAAAGCGGCCGTCCAGCCAAGAGTTCAATACCAAACATCTCCTGGTAGTAATAATCCCAACCGAACAGATGAAACTTATGCTGCTCACCCCTCCACTCCAGAAAAGTGAAATTATTCACCCCTGCGGCAGGTCCTTGTTGTGATAGGCTAGTATTCACAATCCCTGGTAATGCCAGTACTCTATCTCGTAGTTGCCCAGAAAGTTGTGGATCAGCAATGGGTAAGTTTACCCGCAAGCGGGCCTCGGTGGAGAAACCTAGCGGTTGGTGATTGATAAAATACAGTTGAGCCGATACTACTACAAGTACCAAAATTAGCACCTGACCGGCGCTAAATTGCAGAAAGACCAGTAGCCTCCTGAGGTAGGGTACTCTGGACCTCACAAACAAGGTCTTTTTCTGAACCACATCCAGAGGGCGTATTCCAGCCAATAACCAAGCAGGATATCCCCCGGCCAATACACTGACCGTAACGAGAACTACCACCAAGGCAGATACCAATAGCGAGGCCGGTAGGTCTCGAAGCCTCAGCGTAACGTTCAAGTAACTATCTAAATAGATTAGAAGAATCTCAGCAAACACCAGACTCAGTAGCACTGCAACCAGGGTTATCAGGATGGTTTCAACTAAAAACTGCCCCACCAAGTGCCACCTACTACTACCCAACACCTTACGGGTACCGACCTCCTGAGCCCGGTCATTGGCCAAAGCAGTGGCCAGATTTACATAATTAAAGGAAGCAATAAGCAACAAGGCTATGGCCACTGTACTTAGTCGTGTCAAACGTACCTTAGAAACAGCGGGTACCTGTAGCCAATGGATTCCAGCATCATGATGAAGCTCTGGTAGGGCGACTGCTCCCAAGGCTATTCGATTCTGGTTGGTCTCCCTATTCTGCTCCAACCACTGGGCAAGCCAGTCAATCAGCTGCTCATTCGTATACCCAGCCTTCAGTTTCACCAGAATACACATGCGATCGCTAAGGCAGGAAAGACTAGTACAATTATTGTTTCTTAAGGTAGATTCGAACAGGACCTGGAATGGGAACGAGGTGGTTTTTGGCGGATCTTTGAATATGCCAGCTACAATGGCAGGATAGTTATTGTACACATCTACCCATTGCCCTAAGGCAGCTTCCGGAGAACCAAACATATCGATGGCTACTTTTTCAGCCAACAACACCCCTTCACCGGATCGTACAAAGGCCTCGAAACCTCCTGCCACATATTCTAGAGGAAAAAGCTTCCCAAAAGAGGAATCAATGCCCATCATGCCCTTCAATACATGGTACGTCTCAGGTATCCCTCTACGCAGATAGCCTAGTCCACCCTTTTGCTCGCGCTGAAGCAAGGTACCTTCCTCAAATCCCGCATAATTCTGCCTTAACACCTCCAAAATTGGAACCGGGGTACCGATCATTTTGGAAGTTTCTCCATTCAAGTACAGAAAACTGTACAAATGATGGATCCGCTCCTTATCAGGCCATTCTTGATCGTACTGGGTATGGTGGTAGCAGAATAAAAACAATACCGCGCTACCTGCTATTCCCAAGGCTAACCCCAATACATTAATGAGGGTATGGACCCGGTATTTCTTGAAGTTACGCAAGGCGATATGGAGATGATTGCGAAACAACTTTAGGAGAAATAGGAGTTGAGCTGTGAGAATTCAGAAAGCGAAATTGGTGACAGTTGAAATGACCGTGTCCTTAAAAAGGATTGGCTTCCTTTGCTGCCAATGCAAACCAGGAGTTGCCCTTGTACCAATATACTTTTCAGCTTTGGCCGGAATAACCCATACTCCCTTTCACTAATCCTTGTCTCATTCATTGCGCAAAGATTTTATAGGGTTTGTCTGGGCAGCGTGTACACTTTGGTAGCCTACCGCAAGTAGAGCAACTAACAAGGCAATGAGTAAACCAGCAGCGAAGTATCCACCGTGAAGGGTGATCCGATAAGCGAAATTGGCGAGCCACTCATCTACGAGGTAGACCCCTACAGGAACGGCCAGCAAAAATCCAATGATGATCAACCGGATATACTCTTTCGAGAAGAGCCAAAGGATATTGAATACATTGGCCCCTAGTACTTTCCGGACACCAACCTCCTTCATTTTGCGGGAAACCATAAAATGTGCCAGGCCATACAGCCCCAAACAACCAATGAGAATGGCCAAGGATGAAAAGTAAAGAAAGAGCAAGCTCAACTGGGTTTCCTTTTCATAAAAGGCGTCCAGGGCATCTTCCGTCCACGTGAAATCAAACAAGAATCCTGGATAGATAGATTGCCAAACTTTTTCTAGCTGTGTAAGGGTGGTTTCATGATCAGAATCATTCAGATGAACGCTCAAAGCGTAAAAACCATCCTGATAATAGAACATAAACGATGGCGGAATTTGCGTATGGCTAGAATTGACCTGGAAGTCTTCCACCACTCCTCTTACTTCCATCGTGAGGCTATCCTGCAGCGAAGGAATCTTAAACCGGTAGCCCAAAGCAGCTTGGGGGGTTTCGAATCCATGTTGGGTAACAAACGATTCGTTTACCAGAACCTTGGATATTGAGTCTTTTGCAGAAAGAGGGGTACCCGCTAGCAAATCAATATCGAACAGCTCTTGATAATGCTCGTCCCACATCAAATAGTTGACCCTACGGACCGCATTGTTTACCCAAATGTAAATGGAACTGGAACCACTGGCGGCTGCGCTTTGGGTAGACAAACTGGCATCTCGTACTCCTGCCAGTGCCGAAACCTCATCCCGCAGGTATTTGCTCTTGTTAGAATCTACATCAGGCAATACCAATTGCAGTCGTGACTCCGTAGCATAACCCGTATCCCGGTTTTTCAAGAAGTACACTTGGGCTATCATGACCAGGGTAGTCATGAGCAATACCTGCGAGGTAGAAAATTGCAAAACGACCAGGGTCCTTCTCAGGTGTACTTTGCCCTGGTGCAGGAGAAAAGTCCTGTTTTGCAATACCTTGATGGGTGTAAAGCGGGTCATGGTCCAGGCAGGATAGGCGCCTGCCATTAGGGTGACCGCAGCAAAACAGACCATGATCAAACCAATGATTTCTTGGGTAGCCAACATGCTAATCCGGATGGAAACCCCCATAAACTCCTCCAGGCTGATTAGCGTGACTTCGGCCAGAAAGAGGGCTACCAGGAGTGCTATTCCTGCAATACAGGCGGTCTCTAGGAGAAATTGAACGGCTAACTGAATACGGGTACTCCCCAATACCTTCCGTACCCCCACCTCGCGGGCTCGTTCTCCGGCCAAGGCCGTAGATAGGTTGATGAAGTTAAAACAGGCCAATAGTACCAATACTACTGCTACGCTCCCCAACATATTCAGGAGCCAGGGTGTAACGGGCACCGTGGACAACCCCCTCAATCCTACCTTGAAATGCATTTCCTCAAAGGGAATCGCCATCATGCGGTAGTTCGCCGGAATCTCATCTGCCAGCTTCTCCTTCCAATGGTCCAACCAGATCTGTAGTCCCGAGATTTCTTCCCCCTCGCGGAGCCGGATCATCCCCACAAACCGATCTCTTAGCTGGACCCAATCGTAAGGGATGTTTTGAAAGAGGGTACTGGAATACAAAACTTCAAAAGAATGGGACACCGATGCCGGGGGCTTCTGAAAAACCGCCGCTACTTGTGTTTTGCTTTCTTGGTTCACCCAAATGGTTTTCCCTAAGGCCGCCTTGGGCGAACCATACAGGGCGGTAGCTACCGGTTCAGAAAGCAGTATCCCGTTGGGCAGCTCCTGAAAAGCCTCAAAACTCCCCGCTACATATTCCAAGGGGAACAATTGATCGAAGGAGGTATCAATCGCCACCATGCCACTTTCTACCAAATAAGACTTGTTGGTCCCCTTATGCTGGTACCCCAGGGTACCTTCTTCCTCCCGGTACAGTACGGTAATGGCTTCGCAACCGGGGTAGTGATCTCGCAGATCATAATACAGCCCCGTAGGGATGGCCACCATATCCCGAGCCTCGCCTTCGCGTTCAATGTGGGTGTAAAGCTGAAAGGCCGACTCGCTGCCCTCCCAATAGGTATCAAACTGGTGATGGTAATGCACGTAGAGACCCAATACGATACTGCCCGCAATACCCATAGCCAGCCCCAACACATTGATGAGGGTATGGACCCGGTATTTGTTCAGGTTACGTATCGCTACTTGTAGATTGGCTCTTAGCATTCGGTTAGTAATGGGAATAAGTTACTGTATTTTGAGAGGGGCCACACCGGCGCTCAGGGGCGCAGGTGTGGGCGGTAGTTACGCAGATACTCAATGAGCCGGGGGGCATACCGAAGGGAAACGGGCATCTCCAACGATGATGATCCCAACTTTACCTGGTAGCCTCGATGACGACGGCTCATCTGGGCTAGCTGATCCAGATTGACCACTACAGACCGGTGGATCTGCAAGAAGTTGGTAGGCAGTTTATCCAATACCATCGAGAAGGTGGTGCGAAGCAGGGTGGTATGCACCTCCTCTCCTACTTGCCAGCAAAATTCCACGTAGTTCTGTTGTGCCTGAATCCACAGGATATTCTCCGCAGGCAACGATAAATGGTCGCGGCCGCTGGAAGAAGAAAAGGTCAGCTTAGGCACTGGCATTCCTGTGGGCACCAGGGTTTGAAGATAAGAAATGGCTGTCTGTTGCATTGTTGTTTCGTTTTTAGAATGACTGGGCAGCATCTGCTACCACTTTTGTTAGTATGCGGGTATTATTTATTTGAGAATTCGGAACTATGGGCGCTAGGGTACAGAAGGAGATCATCATTTAATTTCAACCCTTCCCTACTCGCGCTCACACTATGTATCGTTCCTTTATCTTATTCGTATCGCAAAGATTTCACCGGGTTGGCCTGGGCAGCGCGCAAGCTGCGGTAGCCCACGGCTACCAGTGCTACCAGCATGGCTACTACTAGTCCCCCGGCAAACAGGTACCAATACATGGGTACGGAATAGGCAAAGCTGGCCAACCACTGCTCCATAAGCAGGTAGGTAGTGGGCACGGCAAGTCCAAAGCCGACTAAGATGAGGACCACGTATTCGCGGGAGAATCGCCAGAGGATTTGAGCGATGGTTGCGCCCAATACCTTGCGCACGCCAATCTCTTTGCGCTTGCGGGATACCATGAAATTGGCCAAACCGTATAGCCCCAGGCACCCAATGAGGATGGCTAAGCCGGCAAACAGTTGGAACAACTGGCCTAGTCGGGCTTCTTCTTCGTAGAAATAGTCCAGTGTTTCGTCAATGCTATTGTAGTCGAATGTATAGCCAGGGAAAGCTTCTTCGTACGCCTCCCCAATAGCGGCCAGCGTAGGC
>DMST01000189.1:29251-30611 GCA_003454975.1 Cytophagales bacterium
GGCCAGCGTAGGTTCTGGGTTGTCCCCCGCAATATGGAAGTTCACTACCCGGTAGCTGCGCTCTTGATAGGCAATAGCCATCGCGGGAATTTCCTGGTGAACGGACATGAGTTGGAAGTCCCTTACCACGCCCCGGATCTGCACTGGGTTTCCGTTGAAGTAGGTAAGCGGTAGCTGTGTACCCAGAGCCTCTTCAGCACTGGCAAACCCTAGGTCTTCCAGGAAGCTTTCGTTGATGAGTACCGTGGTCACCGAATCTTCTTTTACCAAAGGCTGGCCAGCCAGCTGCTCGATCTCGTAAAGATCCTGATAGTGATCGTCCCAAAGCAGGATATCCACTTCGGTAAACTCGCTCTCCCACTCCATGTAGGTACGCCATGAGCTCCAGGTGGCAGCCCCTTGCTGAGACAGTGCGGCGTCCATAACGCCAGGCAGGGTCAGTACCCGGTCACGAAACCGTATCATCTCGCTAGCATCATTAGTGGCCAGGTAGGTGTAGTAGCGACCCGGGGTAGCGTATCCCATGTCTTTGGTTTTGCTGTAGTGTACCTGCGCAATCACTACCAGAGTGGCAATGATGAAGATCTGTGAGATGAAGAATTGCACGACCACCAGGCTACGCCCAAAGTTGAGCTGGCCGTTGCCCATGCGCAGGTGGCTTTGTTTCAGCGCCTGTATGGGACGGAAACGGGCCATCACCAAGGCGGGGTATACACCCGATATCACGGATACGATCACCCAGATGCCTACCAGCCACAGTGTAAGCTGGCCCAGGGGCATATGCCGCAGGCGCAGGTCAATACCCAGTTGCTCGTCCAGGCTCATGAGTGTGAGCTCGGCCAAACCCAGCCCCACGATGATAGCAGTGAGGGTGATGATGATGGCCTCCATCATAAACTGGCCCATCAGCTGGCTGCGAAGGCTACCCAGCACCTTACGCACACCTACCTCACGGGCACGCTGACTGCCTAGAGCCGAGGCCATGTTCACAAAGTTGACGCAGGCAATCAGGATGAGCAGGATAGCAATGGCCGAGAGGGTATAAATTTGGGTTTTGGGAATAGGTTCGTGGTAAACGCCGCCCACTTCCTGGTTCTGGTGAAGATCCGTCAAGGCTACGGGATGCAACCGACGGTCCTTCAGATTCTCTTCCATATCCTGGTCTGGCAGTTGCCACAAATATCTTTCGCAGGCCGCTTCGTCTGCCCCTTCTCGTAGTTTGGCAATGGTAATGTGGCCGGAGCTTACGCTGTTCCAGTTGCCAAATGAAAGGTCGCGACGCTGGGCGGAAAAGAGCACATGAAACGGAAAGTCCGTGGCATCGGGCATATCCTCGAAGATGGCAACAATATTGGCGGGT
>DMST01000189.1:30665-37919 GCA_003454975.1 Cytophagales bacterium
CGGGCTCTTCCAAACTAATCATCACCGTTTGGCCCAACGCCTCGGCAATGGTACCAAACATGGTCTCGGCCGCATGCCGCGAAACCATCACCCCGTTGGGGTCTTCGATCAGTGCTTCGAAAGTGCCTGCTACATAGTCTAGTGCAAATACCTGATCGAATAGTGAATCTACCCCGATGTATCCCCTATCGACCTCATACGTTTCATCCTGACCTAGACGCGAATAGCCGAGAAGATCAGTCTGTTCGTTGATAAGCAAAGTGACGGCCTCAGCATCCGCATAACCATCACGAACCAGCGGATATACCGTGAGGGGTGTACCTACTCCGAAGTTCCGTTCCCCTTTGTTGGTAGAGCTGGCATACACCAGATAGGTACGGTCGGCATCTTCCAGATGCTTCTCAAACTGCGTCTGATACTTCAAATACAACAGCAATACCAGACTGCCACCTATGCCGAGCGAGAGGCCCAGTACGTTGATCAAGCTGTGGGTGCGATACTTGATCAGGTTGCGCAGTGCAGTTTTGATATAGGAACGGAACATAGCTATTTGGTTTTTGTCGTTGCTGAACGCTCCAATATAGTCAATGCCTGTGCCAAAAAATACAACAGCCTGATTTACAGATAATTACATCAATCCTGCTCCTCGCAAAGTGTTCTAAAAATGATACACCCTAATTTCTAAAATCGTGACAGTGTGCCGTTTTTGGGACGAGTTGTACAATTGGCGATTTTGAATTGACGAATACGTCCCTCCCATCTGCCTACTCATCCACCAAAACTTCGGAGGAACTTTGGGGAAATGTAGATACCAGGGGTAGATGGACATGATGAAATCTAAACTTGCCTTACCCATCTCGATCATCAAGCCTTCATTCGGGGTTTGGCACTGCAAACCAATTACTTCGATCCCCCCGGAAACACAAAACCCCGCCATGGGCAGGGTCTTGCGATACTAGCGGGTTGGTGCAACAGACGTGGTTGAGAATAGTAGCTGGTAATCAGTTATCTTGTTAAGCTTTATCTTCAACTCAATTTTGGAGTGTGAAAGGTTCCATTTTCGAACCTCCAACTTCCCTATCGAGATTTACTCGTATCGCAAAGACTTCACCGGATTGGCCCGTGCAGTTTTAATACTATGATAAGCCATAGCTAGCCAGCCTATACCTACACTCAGCAAAAAGGTAAGCAGGAAGATACCTACCGACCAGGATACCCGGTAGGCGAAAGCTTCCAGCCAGCGATTGCCTAGCAGCACTCCTACGGGTAGGGCAACGCCCAACGCCAGCAAGATGGGACCAGAAAACCGACGATTGAGCAGCACTACTACCTGGCCTATGGAAGCGCCCAGCACCTTACGGATGCCGATCTCCTTGGTGCGTTGGCTAGCTACAAAAGCGGAGAGGCCAAAGAGCCCCAACATGCTAATGAACACGGCCAGCCCGGCAAACACATGTAACGAGCGTAGTAGGCTTTGTTCCTCCTGCAGCTGTGCAGCATACGTTTCATCTACCCAAGAAAGCGAAATGGCCTCTTCCTTCTGGAAAGAAGCCCATAACTGCTCCAAAGCAGCCTGGGCTTCTTGTCCGTCATAAGCCGGATTGAGATTTACGAACAATTGCCGATCCCAAAAGCCATCGTTAGCCATAATGTCGAATACCATGGGCAGAGGCTCCTCATAGAAGTTGGCGTAGCAAAAATCCTCCACAATGCCCACGATGTTGAGCTTCTCCTGCTCCAGCGGGTTCTCGATTAGGCGCGCAGCCGCGCGATTGATCAGGTAGGCCGTACTATCCGTAGCCAAATCTGGGTTGATATCACGCCCCTCTATCAACGGAATACCCAGCGCTTGCCGCTGAAAAGCATCACCCGGAAACCACTGTACTTCTATGGTTTCTTCCTGGTCCGTCTGTAACCAGCGAGTAGCAAACATATTACTACCGGGCACCCGACCGGAAATACTGCTAGTCTGTACCCCGGCCAGCTGTTCTACCTCCTGCCGAAAGGTTTCTTGTTGGTTCTCTGTAAGGCCATGGTAGTTCTCTACCACCATCACGTTATCCCGGTCTATGCCCAGGTCCATGGTATGCAAGTGGTTGATCTGGCTACGGATGAGCAAGATCCCCATGAGGAGTAGCCCTGTGATGGTATACTGGGCTACCACCAAGCCATCGCGTAGTGACCACCGGCGGCCCGTAGAGGTGGTAAGTTGGTTGCGGAAAATGCGGATGGGCTGAAAGCGGGACAGCAATAGGCTGGGATATAGTCCCGCCACGGTACCTACCACCAGTGCATATGCCAGAACCCAAGGCCACATCTGCCACTGGGTCCAAAGCGAATCAATGAATTCCATACCCACATAGGAATTGATCAGACTAATAAAGACCTCACCCAGGGCCAAGCCAAAGATGGAGGCCAGCAAGCAGGTGATCACGCTTTCGCCCACAAACTGTAAAACCAGTAGGCCCCGCTGACTACCCAACACCTTGCGTACGCCTACCTCTTTGCTACGGCGCATGGCCATGGCGGTAGACATATTCACAAAGTTGAAGATGGCAATAAGCAGTATACCCACCCCTATCCCTAGGAAGGCCAACACCTTGCTCCGGTTACCCTTCTTGGCTATGTCCAATAGGCCATCACTTTCCAGATGTATATCTGCAAGTGAGAGTACGTTGAAATTGAAAAAGCTTTGTGCTCGCCAATCCTCGTAGGCCAAACTTCCGTCCTGAACTTCCACCGGGTACAAGTCCGTACGGATGAGCTCCTCCAGTGAAGTATGCAAGTAATCCTTGCCTAGCCCCTGCTGCAGGCGTGCATACTGAAACACATACCCACTACGCAGATTATACCCCACCTGTGTTTCTTGTCGTTGTGGGGTCATCCATACATCGGGAACCATGTGTGCCGGACGGTCTGCCACCCGCACCACCGCAGCCACCCGGTAAGGCACCAACTCTTCGTTGAATTCACGCTCGAGTACCTCCCCTACCACTTCCGTGGTCCCAAAGTATTTCAGGGCAGCCGCTTGGCTCAAAACCACCTGATTGAGCCCAGTAAGTGCCCGGTCTGGTGATCCGTAGACAAACTCGTGCGGGAAGACCTCGAAATACTCTTGCCCTGCCAGAAAGTAGACTTGCTCCTCTAGTTCTGTTCCTCCTACGGTCAGTGTCCCTTTCTGATTCATCAAAAAGGTAGCCGCTTCCACCCCCGGAAACCGTTCGCGAAGAGCAGAGTCCAATCCCCAAGCGCTCTTAGCCAGCGACCAAGCCTCGGTCATGGCCGTCTCTATCCGAAACACCTGCTCGTGCTCCGGCACGTGTCTATCATAACTAAACTCCTGGTAGGCAAACAGGAGCAATACGCCGCTTACGCTGATACCCAGCGCAAGCCCTACCAGATTAACCGTGCTATGCACCCGCTGCCGAGCCAGCGAACGGAGGGTAGTATGAAAAAATGAGCGGATCATGTTTTTAGAATCGAAGAGTGGGAAAAGACAGGTGAGAAGGGATGTTGTATGCCAGGCTTTGAGGTACGTTCAACCTTTTGCATCCAACCTTTCACCTTTATTCGTACCGCAAGGACTTCACCGGATTGGCAATAGCCGCTTTTAAACTCCGATACCCAACGGTGAGTAAGGCTACCCCTACAGTGATGACCAAGCCAGAAAGGAAAATCCAGACCGAAAGCGAGATCCGGTACTCAAACTCACTGAGGAAAAGGCGATCTACCCCGAAGTAGGCACCAACGGCCGCCAGGGCAAAACCCATCACAATGAGCACTAGGTATTCTCGAGAGAATATCCACAAGATCTGCGAAACCGAGGCCCCCAACACTTTCCGTACGCCAATCTCTTTCCGCTTACGGGTTACCATAAAAGAGGCCAAACCGTACAGCCCCAGGCAACCAATGAAGATGGCCAACAAAGAGAAGTAGGTAACTAGCTTAGCCAATGTGCGCTCGTTGGCATAGAACTCTGCCAGTATCTCGTCCTGAAAGGTATAATCCATCAGTGCTTCCGGGTACACCTCATGCCAGGCCTTACGAATGTCCTCTAGCACCACCGAATACTCCGTAGTACTCAAAGCTATGTTGGCTGTGTAATACCGTTCGGGACGGTTCAGCAACAGCAAGGGGTCAATCTCTCGGCGTAAACTGTGGTTATGGTAGTCCTTTACCACACCTGTAATGAGCAGGTCCCTTTCGTTGTAGCCAATGGTCTCCCCGATAATCTCATCTACCGTCATACCCAATCGGCGCACGGCTGCTTCGTTGAGCAGGCAGCGGGTGGCCGAGTCTTCGGCAATGAGGCCTTCGCCAGCCAATAGCTCTATGCCATACACCTCCATAAAATGCTCATCGGCCGCTACATATTCCAGCGTGTACCCTTCGCCACGGAAACCGACACTATTAAGACCAGTATTATCTGAAGCCGCACTACTACTGGAAAGCGCAACGGTGGCTAACCCAGGTACGCCATCCAACGCATCCTTAAAGGAGGTGGCCCGGTCTGACAACTGCCCACCAATGGGCACCACCAGTTTGGCCTGTATATCCAGCCCCAGGTCTCGATCTGCCAAGAATTTGTTCTGCATGATCACTACCACCGTATAAATGATCATGAATTGGGAAACCCCAAACTGGAACACCACCAGGGCTTTGCGCAAGGAGAATCTTCCCGTGGTCATTCGCGTGGGCGCTTCCTTCAAGGCTTTGATCGGCTGGAAGCCAGACATAACCAAGGAAGGATACAAACCCGATACTAGCACTACGAATACCATGGTTATCAGAAGGTACAGCGCTACTTCTACAGGATTAGACCCAAACAGTCGAAGCTCAATACCCAGCACTGGGTCTAGCTGAATTAAGGCCAGCTCAGCCAGCACCATCCCAAAAACCAGCGCTAGCAATACCACCAGAGAGGTTTCTCCTAAAAACTGAGATATCAGCTGTTTGCGCACACTACCCAGCGACTTACGAATACCTACTTCCTTGGCCCGATGAGAGGCCAATGCCGTAGCCAGGTTTACAAAATTGACACAAGCCAGGAGAATGAGGATAAGAGAAAGAACTGACAACTCGGTAAGTCGGGAGTGGGCTACTATGGGTACTGAAATACTATCGTAATCGCTGTCATTATGAATGGCGAGCAAGGCCTGCGTGCGGCAGAAGAAATCATTGTCCCAGTCATCACTCATTTCTTTGATCACCTCCGTAATGTGATCTGACACTACAGTAGGTTCCACCTCTGGTTGCAGACGGAAGAAGAATTGAAAGCTAGAGGACAGGCTTCCCCAATCCATAGCATCGTAACGTGCCTGCTCAGGTGCTGCGGAAAGTAGCACATGAAAATTCAAATCTGATTGCCGGGGTGGGTCCGTAATCACCCCTTCTACAATATACTCCTCATCTTCATTATAAATAAGGGACCGACCCACCACATCGGTATCGCCAAAAAAGCGCTGTGCCATTTCTACAGAAATTACCACCCCTTGTGTACTTTGGGTGAACCCCTCTGCCGTACCAACCAAGAAAGTTTGGGGGAACACCCCAAAAAAGAGGGAGTCAACACGGAAGATTCCATCATCAATGGCAAAGTGATTGAGTAGATTTCCTTCAGGTACCGATAATTGTCCTCCTCCTTTCATATCCACAAACGTGGAAGCTTCCACTTGCGGAATTTCGCTCCGGATTATATCAATGGCGGGAATCATGGCAATCGGCCCTTTGACCAATTCACCTTGATACTCAAACTCCACCGCTAGCCTATGAATGCGGTCTGCATCCGGCACGTGGGCTTCAAAGGTAGAATGATAGCGAACGTATAGAAACAAAATGAGACTACCGGCTACCCCAAGAGACAGGCCCAGTAGATTGATGAGTCCGTGTATCCGGTTTTTCCAGAGATTACGAACAGCAGTTTTCAGATAATTTCTCCACATGGTTGTTGTAGGAATGTGTTTTTGACCGCTTTTCCTGGTTCCAATGGGCATGCCAGAAATACAAACATCTGACTATCAATTACTTAAAATTCACCCACTTCTACAAC
Organism: Cytophagales bacterium; assembly: GCA_003454975.1. Lineage (GTDB taxonomy): Bacteria > Bacteroidota > Bacteroidia > Cytophagales > Cyclobacteriaceae > DMST01. The sequence continues at coordinate 36,715 of DMST01000189.1, forward strand.
CTGTTACGTATCCGATACACACCGTGCACCGTGGGGGACACCCCATCGAGCCCTACTTTCACCGTTTGGCCCCAAGAAATCACTTGTTCTACCAACTAAAGATCACGTACTTAAACCCAATTCCCCCACGGATTCAATAACCCAAAGAATGAAGAAGAAGCTGGTTGACCTCCTCCTCCAAATCATACCCGTTATGATTGGGGTATACTTGGGTTTCTTGGTTTCCAATTGGTCAGACAGAGCCAAAAGCAACCAGCAAGCTGACCTGTTGGTGAGCAACATCTTGCAGGAGGTAATCACCAATCGAGAAAAAATTGAAAGGACCATTGATTATCACGAAATGGTGCGGGATAGCAGTCAGTATTATGCTCACTCTGACATCACGGATGTTCGTACCGACTTTTTCAAAGGAACGAAACTTGCCAACCTCACCCATAGTGCCTATGACACAGGCATTCAAACGGGCATCATCAATGGACTCTCCATTGAACAGATTCAACTGCTCAACCAGCTGTATACTGTACAAGAGACCTACAACGACTATGTCCTTATCATGATGCAAGGCTTTTTATCCAAAGAATTCTCCAAAGAGACCGATGACGCAAAAAGCATTGCCCGTTTTTTATCAGTTACCATGACGGACATTGTGTATCAAGAACAAGCATTGATTTCTCTCTATCAAAAAGTAGAGCTAGCGCTTACCGAAAGCAAATAATCTTCCGTCACAAGTGTATCACATCCGATACAATGGGTATCACGAAATCAGGACAGCACCCTGGTTACGATACACCTTTACTACCTTTCGGCTATCAAAACCAACCAACACATGGCATTAGAAGAAGCAAAGCTGTGGGTAGTAGATGATGACGATGCGGTACTGCATACAGCACGTTTGTTTTTGCGGCAGTTCTTCACCGAAGTGCGCGGCCTCACCCACCCAGACGGAATTCCGGCTCTGCTGGAGGAAACCACGCCGGAGGTAGTCCTGCTGGATATGAACTTCCGCCCTGGCGATACGGATGGTAAGGAAGGGCTCCGCTGGCTCCGTGAACTTAAGAAGCGCTCACCCAATACTTCGGTAGTACTCACTACGGCCTACGGCGACGTAAGCCTGGCAGTTGAGGGACTCAAAGAAGGGGCTTCGGATTTTGTGGAGAAGCCCTGGAAGAATGAGAAACTACTGGCTACTGTGCGGGCCGCGCTGG
>DMST01000189.1:37984-49920 GCA_003454975.1 Cytophagales bacterium
GTGCGGGCCGCGCTGGATCTGCATCGTAACCGACAGGAGGTGGATCGCCTGCGCGACCGACAGGACCAGGTACAAGCCGACAACCACGGGGCATTTCAGGACTTCATAGGAGATAGCCCGTCCATGCAGCGCGTAAAGGCTCTAATAGAAAAGGTAGCCCCTACCGACGCCAATGTGTTGATACTGGGAGAGAATGGAACGGGAAAAGAAGTGGTGGCTCACGCCTTGCACCAGCATAGCCTTCGCACCAAAGAGATATTTATGGGTGTAGACCTGGGCGCCAATCAGGATACCCTTTTCGAAAGCGAGTTGTTTGGCCACATGAAGGGGGCCTTTACTGACGCACGGCAAGACCGGCCGGGGCGTTTTGAAACCGCCTCTGGGGGTACCCTGTTCCTGGACGAGATAGGCAACCTCACTCCTCCTCTGCAGAGCAAATTGCTCTCGGTATTACAAAACAGGCAAGTCACGCGTGTGGGGGCCAACAAGCCCAAGGATATAGACGTCCGTCTTATATGCGCTACCAACATGCCCCTCTACGAGATGGTGGAAGAACAGAGTTTCCGGCAAGACTTGCTCTACCGGATCAACACGGTTGAAATTCTGTTGCCTCCCCTGCGCGAACGGCGTGAAGATATCCCACTGCTGATCAAGCATTTCATTGGCACCTACGGCAAGAAATACAAAAAGGCCAAAATGGTGCTCTCTTCTGATGCAGAAAAAATGCTGGTGGATTACCCTTGGCCCGGCAACGTTCGGGAATTGCAGCATGCCGTGGAACGGGCCGTCATCCTGGCCGAAGGGGAAATTCTGACCCGGCAAGACTTTGGCCTGCGGGCCACCGAAAATGAGCCTCAACTTTCCTTCGACGTGCAACTAACGCTAGAGGAAATGGAAGGTGCGTATATTCGGCACATGCTGGACCAAAACCACGGCAACGTAAGCCAGACGGCCAAAGCGCTAGGCCTTACTCGAACGGCTATGTACCGCCGATTGCACAAACACGGGATCATTTCCGAAGAAGAATGAGAAACCGTTTTACCCTCTTTATCGTCCTTCGGTTATTAGGTATCATAGGTGGTTCCCTCCTATTTGTAGAGCTATGGGGCAATATCGATCTCATCTTCACCCGAATGCTGCTCTTCCTCATCCTGATCGCCATGGTGTCAGAGCTCATTCGGTTTCTCAACCGAACCAATCAGGAGCTAAGCAAATTCCTCAACGCCATTGAATACGAGGACGGCAATGTTCACTTCTCGCTCGCGCGGCTGGGTGGTAGCTTCAAAGATCTGGAGACCAGCTTTAAGCAGATCGTACAGGCCATACAACAGGCTAAAATTGAAAAAGAAGCCCAACTTGGCTTCTTGCAAGTGCTCCTGGAACAGATTCCGGTGGGCGTTTTGGCCGTTAGGGAGGGCGAGGCCATTGAACTTATGAACCGACAGGCTGCAGACCTGCTACACACCACATATACCAAAAGATGGTCTTACTTACGGCGGGTTCGGCCTGAGTTTTGCGACCCCTTGGATCAGGAGAACATACCCTCCCAACAAACCATCCACATTCAGGTAGGTTCTCAGTCCCATTCCTTGGTGGTCAACCACCACACCATGCGAATGCTTGAGGTGAATTATACCCTCATCACCCTACAAGACATAGGTCCGGAAATGGAGCGTCAAGAGCTGGAGGCATGGCAAAAACTTATTCGCATCCTCACGCATGAAATCATGAACTCCATTACCCCTCTTTCTTCTCTCACAGAGACCCTTCTGCTGATGTTGCATACCCCGGAGGGGAATCCCAAGGGCTTAGAAGATCTGAGGCAGGACGACCTGGATGATATCCGGTATTCCATCGATACCATCCGTGACCGTAGCTCAGGCCTGATGCGGTTCGTAGAGGATTACCGGAGGCTGTACAAAGTACCCAATCCCATCAAACAGAATGTAGAAGCACGCAGCTTCCTCAATAACCTCACCCGGCTTCTAGGTCCTCAGTTGCAGGCGGCCCATTGCGAATGGAGGCTGGAAATAGACCCCCAAAAACTCACCGTGCACTTCGACGAGTCTCTGGTACAACAGGTATTTATAAATTTAATCACAAATGCTTTGCAAGCTATGGAAGGTCAGCCAGCACCAACCTTGGTACTAAAGGGGTATGCGCGTGCGGGACAAACCATCTTCACCGTGACGGATAGCGGCCCAGGCATTCCTGAAGATAAACTGGATAAAATTTTCATCCCTTTTTTCACCACCAAAGCAAAAGGTTCAGGGATTGGGCTGAGCCTGAGCCGACAAATCATTTTTCAACATGGAGGCCAGCTTACTGGCCAAAATTTACCGGAAGGGGGAGCACAATTCTCCCTTACCTTCCCAAGAAACAATACCTAGAATAAAAGACTGTATCAACAATTCTCTCTACCCAACAAAAGTTTGACGAATACTTAGTTTCCCACACCTCACCACAGGTTTTTGGCTATATGGGTGAATGAGCTATATTGCAATGCACTAGTCGGGGCAATATGCTTTCTGTAACACGAAACAGTAAAAGGCCATTCTTGTACATTTTGGTGAGCCTCTGGGTGTGGGTGGCTGGGTTATCCATTCCCAGTACTGCATATGCCTGGCAGTCAACCATTGAGCAATTGCAAACCAGCTTGCAAGCTGCCCGCGATGCCGATGACGATGTACAAATAGCCTCGGTGCTATTTCGTTTGGGAGATGCATACCTTGTAAATGGGCAACCCAACCAGGCCATAGAAGCCTACAAAGAAGCTCTTCAGATCAATGAGGAGAAAGGCAATAACAACGCCATTGCCATTATCTCCAGTGGTTTGGGCAAAGCTTACCAAGATTTAAACCAATTCACCGAATCCGTTAATTACTTCAACCGCGCCATTCAGGCCTACCAGGCAATGGGTAAAAAGCGGGAGCTCGCAGGTGAGTACATCAACCTTTCTAATACCAGAAGCTACAGCGGCCAATATGCGGAGGCCAACTCTGCGGCCGAAATTGGCCTGGACCTGGCAAAAGAATTACAGGATGCCAATTTGCTCAAAACCTTCTACCTATTGTTGTTCGAAAGCCACCAGGCCATGGGCAATACGGAGGAAGCATCGGAAGCATACCAGCAATATACCATTTGGAAAGGTCAGTTGGACCGTGCTCAGTTAGACAATCAAACCCGGCAAGCACAGCAAGCACAACAGCAGCTGAATCAGCGGGATCAGCAGCTGGAACAGACTACCCAAATCTTAGACTCTACCTCCCAAGAGCTTAATGCCACCAAACAGCTGGCGGAGTTGAGAAAGCAACGGATCGCAGATTTGGATGAAAAGGAGCGACTACAAGAGGAGAATAATCTTCGGCTTCAGAAACAATTAGAGGCAGAAGAAGAGGCACAACAATACCTGATTATCGGAATCATGGTCGCCTTTGCACTGACCCTCTACATTCTTCGTGGCTTAATGATCAATCGCCGGAAAAACGCTATTCTGGCTACGCAGAACAACGAGATTCATCAGCAGAAAATCGAGTTGATGGTCCAGCGGGACAAAATCCGTTCGAAGAGCAAGCAACTAGAAGCCGCCTTGGTGGAGATTAAAGACGCCAACACCAAGATTACCTCTAGTATTAACTATGCTAAGCGTATTCAGGAGGCCATGTTACCCGCTGCGGATTCCATTAGTCAGCATCTCCCTGACTCTTTCGTGCTGTTCAAACCTCGCGATATTGTTAGCGGTGATTTTTACTGGTACACCCATTTGCCAGGACCAAACAACAATGGCGATGGCCGCACCATTATTTCCGCCATTGATTGTACAGGGCATGGTGTTCCCGGGGCTTTCATGAGTATGATTGGCACCGAGTTGCTCAACAAGATTGTTTTGATGCAACGCTTTACCAAGCCGGGCCAAATCGTCACCGAATTACATAACCAAGTACGGCTGGCACTGAACCAGGAAAAAACGGAAAATAAAGACGGGATGGACCTGGCCATGTGTACCATACATGGAGACGGCAAAACGTTAGAATATTCCGGAGCTCAGAACCCTCTGGTGTACATCCAGGACGGAGAGATTCATCAGGTAAAGGCTACCAGATATTCCGTTGGAGGTATTCAGAAAGAGCGGGAACGCATATACGAAAACCATACCCTGGTATTTGACAAACCCACTTGGGTGTACTTATTCTCGGACGGATATCCTGACCAATTTGGGGGTGAAACCGGTAGAAAGTTCATGATAAAACGCATGAAAAACCTGCTACTTGAGATACACCAAAAACCCATGACTGATCAGCAACGCATCTTAAATGATACCATCGAAGACTGGCGAGGAACGTATCGTCAAATAGACGATATTCTGGTGATCGGATTTAAGATGGGTTAAATCCCAACAATACAGAATCATTAACCTTGAAAAACTAACCACCCATCGAAATTTGTGGCGGTTTGCTTGCTATATTGTCAGCATTCAATCTTTTTGTGCCTATTCTTTACGACAAACAACAGAAACCCTCCAAAACAAACTATGAACTGGAAGCTAACGCTAGGTAGTTTGGTTTTTTTCGGATTCGGCGTAACCACTTTCACTCAGGGCCAACAGGTGCTTGAGCACGAAAAAAAGGTTTTTACTGATGATGACGGTACAATCTACTGGAACAGAGGTTTGCCTGTATACATCCGCTTATCCCCTACCCCGGGTCCTGATGCTCCGGCACAGATGCTGAATCAGGATACTCGTGGGCGGTATGTAGATGCTCCTTATTATTTCGACACCGAGGGTCCTAATTACATCCGGACTCGCTATGCCGTAGATGAGAATGGAAATACTATTTTCCCACGAGATGAAGTGTTGTGGGAAATTCAGGCAGATGGTCTTGCCCCCTCTACTACCATCCGATTTTCTGAAACCCGCCCCTACCGCAAAGACGGGAAATTTTACTTCAAGGGTGAGGTTACCATTTCCCTGACCGGAACCGATGGTGTTTCTGGTATCGAAAACCTATACTACTCTATTAATGGCCAACCATATAAGGCCTACACCGAACCGGTGAAATTGACAGATCCTAGTGAATACAACCTAAAGGTATACGGGGTAGACAGAGTAGGTAATGTGGAAGAAATACAGGAACGTAACTTCATTGTCGACGACAATGCGCCCCAATCCAAGTTGGATGTAGAGGGAGACCGCATGGGCAATGTGGTATCTGGTAGAACTACCTTTTCTTTGGCCGCTACAGATGATGTTTCAGGGCTCAACCGCATCACCTTTCGGATTGACGAAGGTCCCGAGACCACCTACACCCGAGCCCTCTCCATGAATGGATTGGCGCAGGGAGAACACATTATTACCTACCGTGCTTACGATATGGTAGCCAACACCGAAGAAGAACAGCGCTTCGAGTTCTATGTAGACCGTGACCCACCTCTCGTTACTGAAGAAATTTTGGGAGATGTAGTCATGCGCAACGGTAGACCTTATGTATCAGGGCGTGCTCAAGTAAAATTGGCTGCCATTGACAACAAGGCCGGTCTGGATGCTATTTACTATTCTACCGATGACGAAAACTTTCAAAAATACGAGCGGCCTTTTTACCTGAATTCAGAAGCACAGCAAAACGGCATCTCCTATTATGCAATAGACAAGGTAGGTAACCGCCGCGGCACCCAATTCAAACAGTCCCAAGATGGTACTTTTGCCAACATTGACTTGAGTGGCCCTACCCTGGCACAACGGTTCCAAGGTCCTCGCATTTCTACCCGTGACACCATCTTTATTGGCCCCGCCACCAAAATTATCCTTTTGGGGTCAGATCCTGCCTCAGGTATGGATTACCTCTCATACAGTATCAACGGTGGAGACGAAACTCGCTACGAGCCTCCTTTCACCATTGGGGAGCAGGGTCACTATGACGTTGACTACTTTGGCTACGATGCGGTAGGCAACCGAAATCGGAATGAGTTTACCTTTTTTGTGGACGCTACGGCTCCTGAAATCTTATTCAACTTTGACGGTCCTTCATTGGGTGTGACAGAGGACAATCCTGCTCAACCCATATATCCTACGTATGTGAACCTATTCCTTTCTGCCAAAGACAACCTAATCTCTACCCAAAGCATTACCTATTCCATCAACGGGGGTTCCTACAGAACCTATTCTGGTCCTATCCGCGGGTTTGCCGCTGGCAGATCATATGAAGTATCAGTAAGGGTGTCAGACCCACTTGGCAACCAATCCACCGCCAGTATTAAGTTTACGGTTGCCGAATAAAAAATGGGGCTCCATAGCCCCACCTAATACTTTCCCACTCATACACTTCTATTTTCACTCCTGGGTTTACAAAGAATCCAGGATAGCAAGAATATCGCGATGCAGGTGCTTCGTAAGAATGCTTCTGTATTCGCCGCTTTCCAGGAAACCAGAAGCCAGAAATTCATCGAGTAGCGGAGCCCAATCATTAGATTTGGGCATGATGATTCCCAGCTGCTCGTCACTAGAATCTCCTGCAGGATGCCTCTTAATGGGCAACCCTCGCTTAAATATGGCGATATAGTAAGTGAAATCCAGATTGGTAAAGGACTTGGCATCCCCAGCTACCAACTGGAGCGACTCCTCACTCGTTTCCACCTCCACAATCTTCAGCCCGGGATAATACTGATCTGCTAGACCTCTCATCCTTTTAGCATTCGTAGTCCCTTTCACTACGTAGCAGGTAAAACCCGCAAACGTTTCGGACAACTCACTCATCGATTGGAGAGTGGGTACCCGGTTGTTTGTAATCATCACCGATACATTGGGTAGAATGGAAGAAGACATCCTATAGGATTGCTTCCGCTCAGGCGTAATGGTGATATTACCAAGTCCAAAAACTCCACCCTGAGCCTGGTTAATATTCCTCATGAAATTTGGAAAAACACTGGCATTACCGCGTGTTTGTACACTTGATTCCAACAAAATCCCCTTTTCATCTTTCACCCAAGCCCTAAAGGCGTCCATGATTTCTACTGAGAGTCCTTCCAAAGTACCGCTAGTATTCTGTTCGGCAAATCCCGGGGTGGTAACATAGGTATACACCAAGGTTCCTTTCCTTGCTTCCATAGCTTGGGCGTAGGTGGTTCCTTGAAGATTCTGACTATAACAGATATGGGAAAAAAGAAAAAGAGCAAGTCCACTGACTAGAATAGTCCTCAACATCATTGATTTAATTTACATTCTGCGTGCAAAAAAAACTACGTAAAATAATACTCTAAGTTCCCAATATGTTAGAAACAAACAATAGAAGCTGTATTCGGTATAGATAAAGTCCGTTCCAATCCTCAAACACCATTTTCATGCCCCACAAATGGATTGTAATTTGCCTGCATGAATTTCTGTAGTAACTGTGGCAGTGATGCACTCAAATGGGAAATCCCTCTGGGAGACAACCGTCCTCGGTATCAATGCTCCAACTGCGGGACCATCTTTTATCAAAACCCTAAGATCGTAGTAGGATGTCTGGCCTTATGGGAAGGAAAAGTATTGCTCTGCAAAAGGGGAATTGAACCTAGAAAAGGGTTGTGGAACCTACCCGCTGGATATTTGGAAAATGGCGAGACCGTAGAGAGTGGTGCCCTTAGGGAACTATGGGAAGAGGCCGGAGCTAAGTTAAAACTATGGCACCAACATACCCTTTACAGTCTTACCCATGTAAATCAGGTATATATTCATTTCATTGGCGACTTGATAGAAGGAAAACACCATGCAGGAGAAGAAACGCTAGATTCGCAATTATTCGCTCCAGAAGATATTCCATGGTCTTCTATTGCATTCACCTCTACCGAATTTGCCATCCGCCGATACCTCGAATCAGATACTACACCGGATACCCCCATAGTTCATCTTGGTGAATACATTCCCAAATAACTATTCTGCACGTAGGTAGTTACCCATTTACATGACATCTTCAAACACCTCTGGTCTCCACCATTTCGATGTAATCATCGCTGGCACAGGTGCAGCAGGACTTTCCCTGGCATATGCGATCTCTCAATCAGAAAAACTAAAGGACCTCCAGGTCCTTTTGGTAGACAAAGAACAAAAAGGCACCAATGACCGTACTTGGTGTTTTTGGGAAGAGGGTGAAGGCACTTTCGATGATATCCTGCATCACGTTTGGGATAGAGCTCAATTTTATGGTAACAACTTCGAAAAAGAGCTGGACCTATCCCCCTACCGGTACAAAATGATCCGGAGCGAAGATTTCTACCAAAAGATCATTCAAACCTTAACCAACCAGGATAATTTCACCTGGGTTCAGGAGCCGATCCAAGAGATAAAGGACCAGCCGGACCGGGCATCGCTAACCACAAAATCAGGAGTTACCTATACCGGCCAGTGGCTATTCAACAGCACCCCCTTTGGTAGCCCTTCCCCCAACAAAGAGAAGTACAACTATCTATTACAGCATTTTAAAGGGTACGAGATCACGGCCCACCGACCGGTATTCTCCCCTGGCCTACCCACCTTCATGGATTTTCGTGTGGAACAAGGAGATGCCAACGATGCCCGCTTTGGCTATATCTTGCCGGACAATGAACAGGAGGCTCTGGTAGAGTATACCGTTTTCTCCCCTGAAACTTGGTCGCAAGAGGCCTATGAAGAAGAGTTACAGGGCTACTTGAAAAGGTTCGTGAATTTGGACCCTGACGAATACACAGTAAGGAGGGTAGAGTTTGGCGTGATACCCATGACCGACCAATATTTTCCACCCTCGCAAGGAAAGCACGTTATCCAGATAGGCACCTTTGGCGGGCAGACCAAGGCTAGTACAGGGTACACGTTCCAAAGAATCCAAAAACATACCCAACGTATCATGAACCAGTGGGAGAAAAAAGGGACCCCTCTGGTAAAATCCTCACGTTGGAATCGGCGATTCACCTTTTACGATGCAGTTCTATTGGAAGTAATGCAAAAGGAGTGGGTAAAATCGAGGGATATCTTCACCCGCATTTTTAAACGTAACCCAGAAATAAGGGTATTTCGTTTTTTGGATGACTCCACAGATTTCCGAGAAGAAGTAGCCCTTATGAATTCCATGCCCTACCTTCCTTTCTTGCGAGCAGTTGCTAGCAAACTATTTAAATACACTTTTAGATGATAAAAATCCAACTAGCAGTAGCTATGGGCCTGCTGCTGATTGCAGGAGGGTGTGCACCCTCTGGTATAGATTTACCTGATTTTGATGAGCAAGCCTGGAAGGATGACCCACAAGGTTGTCAAGGGGTGAGATTACAGATGCTACCACAGCTAGAGGCAGCATGGTCTGATTTGGATGGATCGTCGCAATTGGACGTAGAACGGACCTTAGGCAAGCCAGATCAACATGAGTTGTATCGCCGCAGCCAGAAGTTTTTCATCTATTATATTTCTCCTGGGCCCAATTGCGCAACGGCTGATGAGGACACTCCCCTCAGAATCCATATCAGATTCAATGCCTTAGGTTTTGCGAACGAGATAGCCCGTCGCCAGTACTGATTATTTTACTGGGCTTTGCCTAAAAGGCTTCTTACTTATCCTTAGATTCTTATTTTTACCAACTTAAGGGGTAAGTAAATATTATCCACAGCATTGTTCCCTAAAGAGTTGTAACAGCTGAGCACTTATGAAATTATTCGAAGCGCTATCTACAAGGTTTTCCATACGGCAAATTTTTGGAGGCTTTATCGCTATATTATCCATCCTATTGTTAACCAATTTTCTCGCATTCAATAGTTTCAATGTTAGTAACAACCAACTTGCACAATATCACCACGCCAATTCCCTCTATTACAATCTTTTAAGCCTGTCTCCTCAGGAGCTTACCGAGCAATACCCCAATGAACATTATCGGCAATTGATCATTGAAGCAGAAAAGCACCTAGAGCTACTCAGTAACGGAGGATATGGTGAATTTCTGGGGAAAGAGATTGAGATTGCCCCTCCACAAGGAGCAGGAAAGCTACCTCTCGAACGTATACAAGAGCGCTGGCCCACCTATCGAGACGAGTGTCTAATGCTACTCTCTTCTCGAGCAGACAATATTAATGGCAATTTCACTATACCGGTACAGTCAGGTTTACCCATCATGTTTGAGCGTATCTCCGGCTATGCTCAAGAATTGCTCACTGTTTCGGATTATATTCTAGTAGAAAAGAAAGATCAACTCCCAACAGCCATTCTGGTAATTTCGCTCATTGCCATCTTGGTATTCATTCTAATGTTGGTTTTTCTGATGAAGGTAATCCTCAACCCGTTAAAAAACATGGAGAATACTGCAGGGGAGCTTGCCAAAGGGCATCTTCAGGACCAGATCACCATCGCGGGTAACAACGAGATTGCCAATATTGGTTCTCAGATCAACAAGCTGGCCCAGATGCTAGAAAACGCCTTGTCTTTCACCAAAAACATGGGACAAGGAAACCTTGATACGGACTATTTGGAAGCTGACGATTCTAATAGTTTAGCGGTAGCTCTCATGGACATGCGGACTCAAATGAAATCTGCTGCAGAGGCTGACCGGCAAAGAAACTGGGCTTCTGATGGGCTTGCCAAGTTTGCGGAAATTTTACGTCTGGAATCCGACGACCTATCCAAACTCGGGTACAATGCGGTATCTAATCTGGTTCGGTATGTAGGCGCACAGCAGGGTTCCATATTTATTGCCACGCAGCAAGATGATGAGACCATACTGGAGCAAATTGCCACGTTTGCTTACGACAAACAGAAGTTTCTACAAAAGTCCATTAAGCCAGGCGATGGCATCGTAGGACAGGCTTATCTAGAAGAAAAACGAATCTATTTGTTAGATATACCAGAAGGGTATCTTGAAATCTCAGCTGGCCTCGGACACATGCCTCCCAAGTGTCTGCTGGTAGTACCCCTCATCTACAATGAAGAGATTCAAGGCATTGTAGAGATAGCGTCTTTAGAACCTATATCCGACTACAAAGTCGAGTTTGTAGAGTCTGTAGGTGAATCCATTGCGGCCAACATATCTACCGTTAAGAACAACGAGCGCACCCGCAATCTATTAGTGAAATCGCAAGAGATCACTGAAAAGATGCGAGTACAGGAGGATGAAATGCGGCAGAACATGGAGGAGATGCAAAACACCTACCGTGAGATGATCACCGCACAGAAGGATACGGAGCAAAAAGAGGCCAACCTAAATGCGCTCATCAACAACACGGAGGATTCTATCGTAACGGTGGACCGTAACTACCGTGTTATGATCATCAATGATGTCTTAAAACGCCGTTATAAGGGAACCCAGTACGAAGGAATAGACATCGGCCAAAATGTATTGGATACCTTGGGAGCCGTTAGAGAAGAGTGGAAAGGTTATTATGATCGGGCTTTAGCCGGTGAAAGATTAGATTTCGTAATCAGAAGCACGGTAAATAATGAGGACTCCTTCCGTAGGTATCATATCAACCCTGTACGGAGTTCTGATGGGGATGTAATTGGCTGTTCTGTATTTTCACGGGACGTGACAGATATGAAGGTTGCTGAAATACAGAATAAGAAACTGATCAGTGATCTTACACAAAAAGACAAGCTATTTGAAGCAGCGTTTTTCTTCATGGAGGTAGGCCCAGAAAAGCGGATAATTACCATCAACGATCTGGCGGCGATGGAGCTAGGTTACCAACGAGAAGACCTAATCGGCAGAGATATCAATGACCTATTCATTAGTCGTGATACCCTAACCGAAGGGCTTTCTACCATGCATAAAGGTGATATTTGGAAGGAGGAGGTAGCTCTGCTAACCAAAGATGGTAGCAGACTAATGGCCAAGAGTGTATCCACCGCCGTAGTAGACAACGAAACGGAGCGAATTGTAAAGTACATCCTTGTCTTTTATAAGAACTAGGCACAGGATCTTCCATAATAGAAAAGCCCCGACCTTGTTGTT
>DMST01000189.1:49978-79831 GCA_003454975.1 Cytophagales bacterium
GGGGCTTTTTAGTGTCTAATGACCATATCCGTTATACATGGACAAGAGACTCTTCAAAACACAAAGCTGCAGCTCCCACCACCCCGGCTTCATTGCCCAATCGGGCCCGGTTGATGTGGAGATCCTCCAAATAATAAGGGGTGAGGTACTTGGACATGGTTTTGATCATATTGCTTATGATGTAATCAAAACATACGGATAGCCCCCCGCCAATGTAGACGTTTTTGATATCCAGGATCCGAATGGTGGATACCATGGCTTCGCCCAACAATTCGGCGATTTTATCAAATACTTCTAAGGCAAAGCCATCCTTTTGGGTAGCTGCACGAATAAGTTCGTGCGAGTTCATTCGGTGCTCGTTTACGTCAGTTGCACCTTGGTAGCCTCTTAGGGTTTCCAGGGCAAGCTCCATCATACCAGCTTTGCCAATATTGTTTTCAAGCTTACGACCGCGAGAAAGGATATGTCCTATTTCCATACCATTACCGTCGCCCCCTGAAAAAATCTTACGGTTGATGATGGCGGCCCCTCCCACCCCAGTACCCAGGGTAACAAAGATGAAGTTCTCCGGCATCTTCCGATCAGAGAAATGATATTCTCCTAACGCGGCTGCATTGGCGTCATTTTCAATTCTAAACTGCTTATTAGGAAAGCGAGCTTGGAGCAAATCGCCTAGGGAAACTCCGTTGAATTCAGGGATAGCAGGTAGCTCGAGTAGGGTACGGCGATCTTTGGACAAGGTACCGGGAACCCCCATTCCGATCCGGTCCACGTCAGGATGATCGGCTAAAATACCCTCCAAATTGTCCACAAAATTGTGGATAAAATCTCCTCCTTGTCTAAGGGAATCAGTGTCTATTTTCAAGTGACTTAAGACGTCTCCGGACTTAGACACCAAACCAACTTTGATTCCGGTGCCGCCTACGTCAATGCCCAAGAAATTCTCCATAAGAACTATGCAGGTTTACCACCCATCATTGGATAATATCAAGATGAGTAGAGGTGTATCAATAGATAAAAAGTTGCCCGTTTTTTATCGATCTATTAAAAATACACCAAAACCAGATACTTTGTTAATGGAGCAAAAACCGCAAACCGTTGCTCCAAATGGACATTTGTAGGGTAAAGAGTTGAATTTAGGAACCAAGCCTTGATTCAAACGATTGCGAAAATCGCATAAAAAAAATCCCCCTTGCGGGGGATCCTTTATTTCCTTTTCGAACTTTCTCTGACCACCAACGTGGTTCTGAGTACTTCCGTTTCTGGAGGATAGTTTTCTACTCCTTTATCCATTTGCCTTAAGAAAATCCTGGTAGAAAGTTGTCCCATTTCATAACCAGGTTGTGCCACTGAGGATAGGGCTGGCTGCATCAGGCCCGTGATGGGTTCGTCAGAGAATCCTACCACTGCCAAATCGTTAGGCACATCCAATCCCTTGGACAAGCCTACCTGCATGGCACCTATAGCTACCGGGTCGCTCACGCAAAAAATACCATCGGGAGGCGACCCACCTTGCAACAGACCCCGCATTATCTTACGCCCTTTCTCTAACGTAAGACCGGTTTCAACTATCTGATGGGGTTCTAATGGCATTTCATGCTTTTTCATGGCATCCTCAAACCCCTTACGGCGTTCATGGCTAATGGACAGATGCGCGGGGCCCGCCAGATGATAAATATTCTTACATCCTTGTTCAATGAGGTGCTCCACAGCATGAAACGCTCCCTCATAATCATCCACTACAACCTTACAGACATCTAGTGTTTCCGGCACCCGATCAAAGAATACTAAGGGCACTTTACGCCTCACCAGGTTTTCCAGGTGTTCAAAATGATCCGTTTCTCGGGACAGGGAGATTAACATGCCATCTACACGGCTACTCCACAAGGCATGCACGTTACCTGCCTCTCGCTCTACTTCCTCGTTGCTTTGGGCTATAATAACATTGTAACCAAACTCATGGGCAACATCTTCTACCCCACTAATAACTGTACTAAAGAAGTGGTGTACGATTTCCGGAATTACAATACCTATGGTATTGGTGCGACTCTTACGCAGGCTAAGTGCGATAGAATTGGGCTGATAGTCCAATTTTTCTGCAAGTTCCTTTACAGCTTTTTTGGTTTCAGCACTTATATCCGGGTGGTCTTTTAGGGCACGTGATACGGTGGAAGGAGAGATGTTTAACTCTCGGGCAATGTCTTTTATGGTAATCTGTCCACTTTTCATAAGGCGGTGGTATTCACACGTTTGAAACTATGGCTAAACGCAACTAGATACCAAACCCACCACACAAAATCAAATATTATGTTAGCTGAATATCAACGTGCCTTATATTTAAATTAATGGGATTACTGGGGACGCAATAAGAATACAAATAGAAGAATTATTGAACATCAAGAGTCGTTCAATACCCTCTGCTCTACCTGTAAGGCTATCTCAGCTACTACGATCCGCCCAACCTACATCTCCGAAAATGCTTCCGGTAAAATTCTCGGAAGTAAGTCAATCCATTGGAATGAATGTAGAGGCTAGACAACCACATGATTAAACACCTATTAAATTGAACTATTTCAACTCAATTTAGAATAGACCGACTTAATGACTTAAAAATACCGCGGATCAAAAAAGTCCATCTATAACCAAAAATTATAGTAGATTATATCGTAAACGATTGCGGATACGATTTCGCGATTACGTAAGCGTTTTTGAGAATTTTCGACACGCATAAATTGCGATATTCTTATTAATATTGGTTTAAAGTAAAATAATTTCAAACCTGATCAGGATTAGAACTACACAACTGACAGGTTCACGAAAACAACTGAGCACGCTATTGTATGATAACAATGCCAATTACCGAAAATGGCGTAAAGGATTTCGCACTTCTAAAGTCCTATTCCCTTCTATTGGTATATGCGTTCTGCAATTGCATTCAGCGAAGAATTATAGAAATCACGACCGATTATTTTAATACAATTAAATGCCTTGTTCTATGAGATCATTTCTAGTGAAAGCGAAAGCACTTTGGATGCTAGTGGCTTTCTGTGGGCTTAGTACAGCAGTACTTGCCCAACAGACGGTGACCGGTACGGTGACTTCCGCTACGGATGGCTCTACCCTACCCGGCGTAACCGTACGGGTAAAGGGTACGGGTCAGGGGGCAACGACCAATCTGGACGGTGGATACCGCGTTCAGGTATCTGGTCCTGAAGCCGTATTAGTATTTAGCTTTGTGGGATTCGAAGCCCAAGAAATCACAGTGGGGGCTCGTAGCGTCATCGACATCTCTTTGAGCGAAGACGTAACCGCCTTGGACGAAGTAGTGGTAGTAGGCTACGGAGTAGAAACCAAACGGGAGCTTACTGGCGCCATTGCCAAAGTAGATGGCTCCACCATTACGAACACCGTAACACCAAGTTTTGAAGCTGCCCTGCAAGGCCAAGCACCTGGTGTTCAGGTAATTCAAGGTTCTGGGGTAGCAGGTTCAGGATCTGTGATCCGGATACGGGGTATTTCCTCTGTTTCTGCAGGAGGTGACCCCCTCATCGTAGTAGATGGTATTCCTATTACTCAGGACAACTTCCTGACTACCAACTGGCAAAACGGCGCCTTCAATAACAACCCATTGGCGTCCATCAACCCTAATGACATTGAGTCAGTAGAAATCTTAAAGGATGCCGCTGCTGCGGGCATCTACGGATCTCGGGGTGCCAACGGTGTAATCCTGATTACTACCAAACGCGGTAAGAAAGGTGCTCCTACCTTCAACTTTAGCACTCGTTTTGGAATCAGCCAGCCGGTCGCCCGTCCGGAAATGCTGAATGCCTCCGAGCTGTTGCAGTTGTTGCAGGAGACCTGGGAGAACGATGGCAACGTAGGCCAGCCTGACCTTGGATCATACGGTATCAATGTGGATTGGGCTACGGCCGACTCTATTAGTAATGCCACCAATGGTGTAGGTACTGACTGGTGGGATCTACTGACTCACAATGGCTTCAAGCAAAGCTACGACCTTTCGATGCGCCAAGGTACTGACCTGATTAAGTCGTACGTAGGGGTATCTTACAGCGAAAATGGCTCTTACATCATAGGCAACAGCCTGGAGCGTCTGAATGCCCGCGCCAACCTGGATATTCAGCCCATTCAGTCATTAACCATCAAGCTAAGCACTTCATTTAACCGCGGAGTCAACAACCGCCAGCGTGTATCCTACACCGGTGGTTTAGGTGACGCCATGTCTACGGCGCTTCCCATTTACCCTGTTTATGAGGCCGACGGTTCTACCTTCTGGGCAGATGGTGCCAACCCCATTCGTCTACGGGAGAATTTCCGCGGACTGAGCATCGATACTCGTACCATTAACAACCTCCAAGTGGCTTTCCGCCCCATCGAAGGTTTGGAAATCAACGCTAGTGGTAGCTACGATTACCTGGATTTCTCTAACGAGATCTGGGAGTCTGCTGAGCTGCTCAACAACGAGAACATTGGCGACGGACAATCTGTAACCGACAAGCGCTACGTTAACAACTTCAACGGAAACGCATTTGTGCAGTACACCTTGCCCTTCATGCCCGAAGGACACTCATTGAAAGCCATGGTGGGTGGTGAGTACCAAAACTCAGTTACCAAGGGCCGTGAAGACCTCATCGTACAGCACGTATCAGCTACTCCTTTTGAAGGTGGCGCGGTGGATAGTGTAGTGAACCGCTACCGCTTTATCGACAACATTGTACGTCAGTATAGCTCAGCTTTTGCACGGATCAACTATAACTACAACCAGAAGTACTTCCTTACTCTGATTGGACGTGCTGACCAATCTTCCAACTTTGGTCCTAGCAACCAAACAGCCTTTATGCCCTCCGCCTCGGCTGCGTGGGTACTTTCAGAAGAAGGCTTCCTGGCAGGCAATCCTGTACTTAACTTCTTGAAGCTACGGGCTAGTTACGGTATTCTGGGTAACTCAGACTTTGCTGCCTTGCAGTGGCTGGGTCGTTACCGTTTTGCTGACATCAACAACGGTAACGTAGGTTACAACGGCCAGTCTTTGCTCGAGCCACAGATTATCCCGAACGAAGACTTGCGGTGGGAAACTTCAGCCAACTTGGACTTGGGTCTGGAATTGGGTCTGTTCGATGACCGAATTACTGCTGAAGCCGCCTACTATCGTCGTGTTACTCGTGATGTACTGATGCAAGTGCAATTGCCTCAATACTCAGGTTTCGGCTCGCAGTTTGACAACGTAGGTCGCGTGCTGAATCAAGGAGTAGACCTGACAGTGACTTCTCGCAACCTGGTAGGTGAGTTCAAATGGACCACGGTATTTAACCTGGGCCGCAACTACAACGAGGTACTGGACATCGGTGGGTTCTCTCCTGATGCGGTAAGTGGTGGTACTAATGATACCCGGATTATTCCAGGGTTCCCTGTAGGCACCAACTACTTAGTACCCTTCTCACACGTAGATCCTGCTACAGGTCGTCCGGTGTATATTGACATCAACGGCAACCCTACCTTCGAGTACAACGAGCAACGTGACCGCCGTGCGGTAGGTAAAGTATTGCCTGACGCTACAGGTGGTTTCACCAATACCTTCAACTACAAAGGCTTCGACCTGAGCGCATTGTTCGTATTCACCATTGGTGGCAATATTTACGATTCTTCCTTGAAGCGTCAGACTTCAGTAGTTACTGACTGGAACCTACGCCGCGATGTATTCGACCGCTGGCGCGAGCCCGGTGACGAAGCCCAATATCCTAAGTTGTCAAACGACTTTGCCGAATTTGGCAACGATAAGGAATGGCTCAATACTGACCAATGGTTGTTTGACGCTAGCTACGTACGCTTGCGTAACCTCAGCGTTGGTTACAACCTGCCCACTTCCATCCTTGATCCTATCAAGATTAAGTCGGCACGCTTAGCGTTGTCAGGGACTAACCTGTTGACGTTCACTCGCTACCCAGGAATCGACCCTGAGATTGCTCGTGACTTTGACAGCCCTACTGACCGGAACATGAGCCAGAACATTACCTTCCTGACTCCTCCTCAAGAGAAATCTTACAACGTATCGCTAAGCATTAATTTCTAAACCTCTGACTGAGACATTCTTATGAATTGGTATAAATCACTCGGATGGGTAGGACTAATCGCATTGTCGACTAGTTGTGATTCCCTATTCCTAGAGCCGGAAATTCCCTCGGATCAGATCCCTTCGGAAACGGCCATCCAAACTGCAGAGGATGCACAAAATCTGCTAAACGCTTCTTACCACGAAACGGCCAATTATCTTGGCGGACAATACCAGACGCTGGCTGAATTGCTAGGTGACAACCTGCGGATCAACGGTTCTTCTGGCAACTTGGTACAGGTTTATAACCGCGCCTCTGACTTCTTCAACGGAGATGTAGGTGGCCACTATGCCACGGCTTACCGTGCAGTATACCGCGCTAATGACATCATTAACCGGGCGGACCTGGACGTAGTATCTGACCAAATGGTAGCTGAAGCGCGTTTCTTGCGTGGTTTGGCGCACTTGGAGCTGGTTCGTCTGTGGGCGCAACCTTACGGCTACTCTGCTGACAACAGCCATGACGGTATCGTAATTTCTAACTCTACAGACTACACCCTGGTATCACGAAACACCGTAGCTGAGGTATACGCTTTTGTAGAGGAAGAATTACAGTTTGCTGAAGCTAATCTGCCTGCTTCTAATGGCTTCTATGCTACTAGCTGGGCAGCAAAAGCTGCTTTGGCGCGCATGTATTTTCAGATGCATGACTATGCCAATGCGGCCACCTATGCCACTGACGTGATCGAGAATGGTCCCTTTACTTGGAACACTACCGATCCTAACGAGCGCTACACTCTGAGTGGCAATAGCTACGACGTAACGATGTACGAAAACGTATTTACAGTAGTAAGTACTAGCAACATCGATAATCGCTCAGGATTCTACCGTGGCAACTACAATACCGAAGCTGCGGGCCCTCCCTTCCTGCGCATCACCAATCCTTTTGGTGCTGCTGTCCTGGCTGATGCCAACGATGGCCGCGGAGCTTGGTTGGAGCTAACCAATGAAGGCGACCCCAACGAGTTTTATGGTTTGAATAAGTTTAACTCGGATGTACAAAACAATGGTGTATTCACACTAACGGAGATGTACTTGATTGCTGCAGAGTCTTTTGCAGAAGAAGGCAACACAGCTTCCGCAGTAGCCAACTTGAACCCGGTAATGCTACGGGCCGGTCTGTCTGGCCTTAGTACTGGTGATGCATTGGCTACCATCATCTTAACAGCACAAGCTCAGCGTCGCATTGAGTTTATGGGTGAAGGTCACCGCACACACGACCTTAAAAGACTGGGTTCTGACGGCGAAACTATTTCGGTTCGGGGTTCTAACTGGGACTGCGACGGAATGGTATTGCAGTTTCCTGCTTCCGAGCAGTCAGATAATTTCAATATGAACCCTGAAGGGGGATGTTAATTCAAAAGGCAACAAAACGATGAAAAAAATATTGATTCTCGCGTTTGCCGTGGCGTTGGCAGTAGGTGGATGTCGTCCTGAACCCTTCGCCCCCATTGGTGAACCTTTGGACCGGGTAGCCGGCCTGGTAGGAGACTGGTCTGTAGTATCGGTTACCCAGATCGATGAAGTAAAGCTGGCCCTAGAAGAGGCAGACTTCAGCAAGGATGTAACCAACTTGTTCGGATTCTACGATTTCGCAGTGACCTTCGCAGAAGGTGGTGGCTTCACCGTTACCCCTGGTGAGGCTCCTAACTTTGTAGGAGTAACCGAAGGTACTTGGGCATTTGATAATGCCGACTACCCTACTGCATTGCAGTTAACCGAAACTGGAGGTACTGACCCTTCGGCTACGTTTGCCCTCAACCGTCTCCCTCAGGAGGACCTCAACCTGGAACTCCGGTTTGAGCGCTATAACGAAGGCGAACTGGTTTTGAGCTATGTGTATGTATTTGAAAAGGCAACCAACTAATCAGAAACGACTTATGAAACGTATCATTTTAGGTTTGTCTCTGTTGGTAGCCGCTACTGCATCTTCACTGGCAGCTGGCACCATCACAGAAATATGGACTGACCCCGCAATCTTTCTACCGGATGAAGAAGTTACCATCTACTTTGATGTAACGGGAACCGATGTAGAGAATACCAGTGACTTGTACTGGTGGTCCTGGAGCCCTTCTGACCCAGCGATGGGCAATGGGGACTGGGGAAATAGCCCTGCCCATATGGCCTTGACTCAGGTAGAAGGAAACGTGTGGAGTTTCACTATGACGCCCACTGACTTTTACGGTCAGGATGCGGCTAACGTAACGCAGATCTTTGGATTGGTAAAAACCCAAGATGGCTCTGCCCAAACCGACAACTTTGACGAAGCAAACGGGAACGGTCTGGTGCTGTATGATATTAGCAATTTAGCCGGAACCATTTCTGACTACCGTCCATTAAACTTTACCGCTGACCGTCCTATATCCATTCTGTTGAATGCCAATCGTGCGTTTAGCGATGGTGGTGGGGAAACCGGCCAATTGGTAGGCCAGCAGCCTGCCATGCACAGCGGTGTGAATACTTGGAACAACGTGGTGGACGCTGGCTCTGATCCTAAGACTCTGGCTACCGATATTGGTAACGGATTCTTTAAAATTGACCTAATCCCAGCCGATTACTACGGGATAGATCCTACCACGAAGCTATCTGAGATCAACTACCTGTTCAATAACAACGGTAGCTGGGATCAGTCAGCACGTGACGAAGGCGGAGAAAACTTCCTGGCCTCATTCATAGACCCGAATGCTGTAACGGTGGTGGAGAAGACGAGCTTCCCTACGGCTTACACTATAGACGATGTAGTTACGTTCACTTTCTTCCCCGCAGGAACGGAAGTGGAGGATTTGCAGAATCCTTCTGAGGTATTCTACACCATGACTGCTAACGGCACGGAGACCGTTGAAGGCCGGATGAACGCCGTAGGTGATGGCACCTTCGATAAAGCCATCATCCCCAGCTTGTCATTCCCCGGAATCGACATCACTAGCCTGGAGGTGGTTTTCCGCAATGCAGACGGAAGCGCCGCTACTGAGGCGTTGGATTTAGCAGCTAGCATGTTTGAAGAGTAACCCCTAGACAGAAACAAAAATGAAATTCAATAATAAACTTTGGATCTGGGCGGGGCTCTTTGGGCTAATGACTACCGCTTGCGATCCTGTGATCGACGACTTGAATCCGGACATTGTAGCGCCGGAAATCAGCATCACCGGCCCCGCAGAGGGCGACTCTTTTGCACCTGGTGATGAGGTAACCATCACTGGTTCGGCAATGGATGACCAAGGCTTGGGATCCATCCGCATTCTGAAAGAGGACTGGGGAGTAGACACTACTTTCCTGGACTCCGCCGCCAACTTCAACATCTCTTACGCTATCACCATCCCTGAAAATGTGGATTTGGATACGCGTCAGGTAGTGAGCATTACGGTGACGGACGGTGCTACCAACGAAGTTTCTACCAATGTGGTCATCAACTTTGGAGGTGACAGTGAGAATCCTACAATCGCCATTGCGGCTCCCGTAGATAGCACCGAGGTATTCCCTGGCGATGGCCTGGAAATCGACGTAACAGTGGCCGACAATTTCGCCTTGAGTACACTTTCGGTGGAGATTCCTGGTTTGGAATACTCAGAAACGCGTAGCATGCAAGGTCTCACCGCCTTCTCCTTTGAAGCCACCGGTGACAATGCCTTCCAGCTACCCTTGCAGGCCGATACGGGTTACCATACACTGGATGTAACGGTGACGGATATCAATGGCAATAGTGCTACTAGCTCAGTAACCATTTATGTGAAGCCTTTACCTGAGTATGAGGCCATGTATATGGTAGGTGCTTTCAATGGCTGGGACATTGCCAATGCTCCGCAAATGACTAAGGACGCTAACGACGGCTTTGTGTTCACCGTACGTGTGGAATTCACTGAGGCAAACCAGGAGTTTAAGTTTGTAACCACTCAAGATTGGGGTACTGCTGTTGCTTTTGGAGTTGACGCAGATGGTAACCCCACTACCGCTGGTGGTGCGCCCAACTTGGTTGGCCCACCTTCAGCTGGCTTGTTTGAGATCACCTTCGATGTCAAAAACCTAAGCTTCTCCTATGAGGAGGTAGCTGCGTTTGAGAACCTATACGCAGTAGGCGCCTTCCAAGGATGGGATATTGCCGCCTCCCCTGAAATGACCAAAGTGTCCGATGACCTTTTCGCACTCAGAATCACCTTTACTGAGGGCAATCAGGAATTTAAAATCGTGAACACTCAGGATTGGGATACTAATGATGAATTTGGTACCAACGGAGATGGTGGAGTAGTCCTTGATGGCCCCAACATTCCTGGACCTGCTGAAGCGGGCGAGTATTTGGTGATCATCAATACGGCGACTCTTGGATTGGAATTCCGTACCACCACCAACCGCGTCCTAATGGTAGGTGACGCAACAGCGGGTGGTTGGGATAACACCGCTGGAACTTTGGCATTCCGTAATAGTGATTTTGAATACACCTATACAGGTTACTTCAGCGCAGGGGCCTTTAAGTTCCTGACTAATTCTGGCCAATGGGCTCCTCAGTACGGCAATATTGACGGAAGTGTATTCTTCCGCGCTACCGAAGACGATCCTGATCCAGGAACTTGGAATATTGCTACTGCAGGCTATTACACCTTTACTATGAACGTAGTAACAGGTGAAAACACTTTGGTTAGTTATGATGCTTCCGGGGCCACGGAATACAACACTATGGGCCTCATTGGTCATGGTATTGGCGGATGGGGCGACGGTGACGATATCCAAATGACAAACTCAGATTTTGAGCCTCACATCTGGACCATCACAGGTCAGGCGATTTCAGGCAATCCTGATGAGGATAATGCTACGGATATCAAATTTCGGGCTAATGGCACGTGGGATGCAAATTGGGGAGAAACCACTAGCCCTTACGGTGTAGGCACGCCAGGCGGACCTAACTTGGTCGTACCTGAAGGTACCTATACTATCAAATTCAATGATTTGACCGGTCACTATGTGATCATCGAATAATCGGTCGATAGTGCGAAGGAGCCTTTTGGGGCTCCTTCTTTCTTTCCTATACCCCACGTATCTGGGGAATTCAATTATCCTTCGAAGTTTGCCCGTTCTTCGGAGGTTTATTCATTTTAAAGGCTTGGTCCTACACTTCTACCAAGTCAAAATTTCACGGGGATAATTCCCTCCCATAGTTCATACAGGCATGAAAAAATCATTACTCCTACTAGGACTACTCTGCCTTGGCACATTGACCAAGGCACAAGTCACTACTGATCCTGCTTTCTTTACTGATACGGACGAAGTAACTATCTACTATGATGCTACTCAGGGAACTTCAGCCTTGGTAGGTGCCAGCTCGGTTTATATTCATACCGGGGTTATTACCACAGGGGCCTCAGATACTGGCTGGGAATTCGTAATCGGAAACTGGGGACAGGCCGATGGCATTGGTGAAATGACCAAGGTAGAAGGGGAAGACAATTTGTGGAGCTTCACACTAACACCCCGTACTTACTATAATGTACCAGAAGGTACTACCATTTACCGCTTAGGCATGGTATTCAGAGAGGCAGGCCCCTGTAGCACCTGCGCCGAAGGAAAAAGCGATAGTAACAGCGATATTTTTGTTAACCTTTGGGACGGTAACCTCGATATTCGGGTAAGCCAACCTACCTCCTCCCCTACCATCATAGATGCAGGCGGCGAAGTGACTTTCGAAGCCCAATTCTCAAAAGCCAGTTCGTGGCAGCTTTCCTTTGGCGACGGTTCGGATACTGCGGTATCAAGTTTCGAAACTACCTTAGGCCCCCTGTCTCATAGCTACACCGAAACCGGAACCTATAATTACACCCTTACTTACGAAACAGCGGACGACGAAAGTGACACCTACAGCGGAACGGTGGTAGTGCGTGGTGAGTCTCCCCAGGCAGCCCTGCCCATCGGTATGCAAAAAGGGATCAATTACCACGAGGGTACCGACTCAGTTACTTTGGTACTCTGGGCACCCAACAAATCTAGTGCGTACGTGCTCGGTGATTTCAACAATTGGGCTCTTACGAACGAAGGCCAAATGTTCTGGGACGCAGGCGAAGAGGTATTTTGGGTAACTATTTCCGACCTGGAAGAGGGTGTAGAATATGGCTATCAATACCTCGTAGACGAAAGCATTTACATTGCTGATCCATATGCAGACAAAATTCTGGATCCTGATGATCAATTCATTCCCGAATCCATTTACCCCAATCTAAAAGAATTCCCAACAGGGGCACAAAACACCACTTGGTACTATAACCGAGTTTCAGTTTTGGAACTTGGGCAAGCAGAATACCAGTGGCAAAGCACTGATTATCAGCGTCCAGATCAAGAGAATCTCGTTATTTACGAACTTTTGGTCCGTGACTTCCTGGGCCAGGATCAGGGTAGCTATCAAGCCCTTATTGACACCATAGGATATCTGGAAAGGCTGGGCGTAAACGCCATTGAATTGATGCCCGTGATGGAGTTCAATGGCAACGATAGCTGGGGCTACAACCCGGCCTTTATGTTTGCAGTAGACAAATATTACGGTACTCGGAATAGCCTGAAGAGCTTCATAGACACCTGCCATGCAAGAGGCATTGCAGTGATATTGGATATGGTAATGAACCAGAACGACATACCCGCTCCGTTTGCCGTCATGTACTGGGACGCTGCTAATTCTACCCCTACCTCCAATAACCCCTGGTTTAATCAGGTTCCCCGTCACCCATTCAATGTGTTTTTCGACCTCGATCATGAAAGCCAATACACCCAAGAATGGCTGGATACCATCAATAGCTACTGGCTCACAGAATACCAGTTTGACGGGTATCGGTTCGACCTGAGCAAGGGTTTTACACAAACCCAATATAACGATGATGTAGGTGCCTGGAGCAGTTATGATCAAGGGCGAGTAAATACGCTAAAGCGGATGGCGGATGAAATATGGAAAGTAGACCCTGCAGCCTATGTAATTCTGGAGCATTTTGCCTCCAACGATGAGGAAACAGAATTGGCCAATTATGGCATGATGCTCTGGGGCAATGCTCACGGACAATACAAGGAGGCAAACCTGGGATTTGCTAACAACAACAGTTTTGACTGGGCCCATGCGGAAGAACGCGGCTGGGACGATCTTCACCTTGTAAGCTACATGGAAAGCCATGACGAGGAGCGTCAGATGTATGATATGATCAACTTTGGTGATAGCGAGGGCACCTACAACGTACAAGACGAGGCAACGGCCATCGATAGGTTGAAGATGTCGGCTACTTTCTTCTTCCCCATTCCTGGTCCCAAGATGCTGTGGCAGTTTGGTGAATTTGCATATGACATTCCTATCGATGAAAACGGTCGTACGGGCCGTAAGCCTACCAAATGGGAGTATCTGGATGATGCAAACAAAGCAGGCTTGCTAGAAGTATATAGCACCATTATCAACCTAAAGATAGATCACCCTGCCTTTGCTGAGGGCACCTTTACCTGGCAGCCGGATGACGAATACAAGACTTGGACGATAGCTCATGACAGTACCGACTTCCATGCCTTGGCTAACTATGGCCTTGAAGCAGAAACGGTTAACCCTGGTTTTCCCAAACTAGGTATTTGGTACGACGTGTTTACCGGTGACACCATTTTGGTAGACGACAACACCAAATCGGTTACGCTGGAGCCAGGTGAATTCCACCTTTTTGCTAACGATGCTATTTTTGCTTCTACCTTGGGACTTACTTCAGGATCTTTGGCTGATGAATTCCCAACCGGAGACGATCCAGACCCTGTTCCCACAGGCCTGAACGATTTGGCGTTTACCGATTATTGGTCCCTCTACCCCAACCCCACAAACGGTAGCGTAACACTGAAAGCGCACTTTCCTACCCGGGATAGGGTTCAGATTGAAATATTTGATATTTTTGGGGCGCGAAAAAGCGTCTATGCAAACGTTTTAGTGCAAGAAAACGGGCGGTTTTCGCTAGATATGGCCCACCTCAAACCGGGGATGTACATCCTTCGGGTCCAACAAGGTGACGTAGTATCTGCAACCCGATTTTTGAAAAACTAAACACGAATCGTACACGAATGAGTGCAGTGAACACCAAATTCCGGCCGGGAGTACTCCACGGTCAAGAAGTGAAAGACCTGTTTGACTACGCAAATGAAAACAACTTTGCGTTGCCGGCGGTGAACGTGATTGGTACCAACTCGGTAAACGCCGTATTGGAAACAGCACGGGAAGTAAACAGCCCAGTAATCGTTCAGTTTTCTAATGGGGGTGCCCAATTCTATGGTGGAAAAGGACTGAGCAATGATGGTCAGCAAGCTTCCATCTTAGGAGCAGTATCCGGTGCTCAGCACGTGCACATGATGGCTGAAGCCTACGGAGTTACGGTAATTCTGCACACAGACCATGCCGCCAAAAAGCTCCTTCCTTGGATTGACGGAATGTTGGACCATGGCGAGAAGCACTTTGAGCGTACTGGCCAGTCACTGTTCAGCTCCCACATGATTGACTTGAGTGAAGAGTCTATTGAGGAGAACATCGAGACCTGCGTGGAGTACCTTAAGCGCATGGATAAAATGGGGATGACCCTAGAGATAGAATTGGGTGTAACTGGTGGCGAGGAAGACGGAGTAGACAACACGGATGTAGACAGCAGCAAGCTTTATACACAGCCAGAAGAGGTGGCATTTGCTTACGAAAAGCTGAAAGAAGTATCCGACAATTTCACCGTAGCTGCTGCCTTTGGCAACGTGCACGGAGTGTATAAGCCTGGCAACGTGAAGCTACAGCCTATCATCTTGAAAAACTCTCAGGACTACATCCAGAAGAAATACGGTACCGGGCCTCAGCCTGTTAACTTCGTTTTCCATGGCGGATCTGGTTCTTCTCGCGATGAGATTCGTGAAGCCATTGAGTACGGTGCTATCAAGATGAACATTGATACCGATATGCAATGGGCCTTCTTGAGCGGTGTACGCGAATACTACAAGAAAAACGAGGGCTATCTTCAAACTCAAATCGGTAACCCCGAAGGTGCCGACAAACCTAATAAGAGTAAGTACGATCCTCGCAAATGGTTGCGCGTAGCCGAGCAATCATTCGTAGACCGTTTGAAAGAAGCATTTGAAGATTTGGACTGCATTGGCCGCAATGCCTAATCCGTAATCTACCATTATATGTAAAAGGCCACCCGTTCGGTGGCCTTTTTGTTTTCTGTAGATTTCCTATAGGTTAACTCACTTTGCCCATTGAGAAATCCCTGCACAATCCCGAACTTTAGACAACCGAAACTAATCATCAAAAGCATGGGATTGCTCAACAAGATTTTTGGCAATAAAACTCAACCCCAAACTTCGGCATCAGAACCTAACCGAGATGCGGAAATCAGCTCTGTGGTTACCCCATTTATGACCAACCTGGAAGGCCATGGCATCCGTGAAGTCACAATCAACAATTCAGGAGAATTGCGCGTAGATGCACTACTCTGCATTGCCGAATTAGAAAAATATGCAGAAGAGAACCATAAGCTATTCCATTATGAGGTAATGCATCCCATGTTTGTGGAAGCAGGGGTTCTGACAGCCCCATTAGTGTTTACCCTCAATGACAAGGGTTATGCAGCTTTCTTCATCTATACTGAAGAAGAGGCTAAGAAATACCGAGATGCCCTCCACCATCTAGATCAAACCGACTATCCTAATGCGATTTACTTTACGGCATTAGATCTGCTCGGCAGCAATGAAACGGCACCCAGCACAGAGCCTTTCCAACTAGCTGATATGCGCGCAATTAAGGACGAGCTGCCACACGATGATTATGCTATGTGGTGGGCTACCGAGGATGATACCACCTTCCACCCATCAGAATCCGCCTCCCTCCTATCCAAACTTTACGAAACCATCAATGGATATACCACACTCATGGTAGGCTACTTGCTACGCCAGGTGAAGGTGAATCCAGAGCTAAACCGGATCAACTTGCCGGAAGAAACAGCCAAGTTATTGCTGTATGCCCCAGATAGAATTCTAGTATTAGCCACCTACGATGCAAAAAAAGGCATACGATTTCTGTTTCCTGAAAATGCTACTACGCAATACCGAATCCGGTTTCTACAAGGAGCCTTGGTAGATTTTCTGGCAGAGCGACTTACCTTGGAAAAACAAGGCATCCCCAAAGACGCTTCTTCGGAAGACTATGGGTATGGCTGGTACCAAAATTTGGTATCGTCGGTAAGCGAACGTGAGACGAAAGGCGAAAAAGTAGAACTAGTTGGGTTGATGCAATTCGAAACCATCAACGAGGAGGATTGATACTCATCTTCCTACCAAATCTGATATCTTTTCTATCCCCAACTCCCGGGCGCGTTCTTCCTTCATTAAAAAGGTAGAAGTATTGTTAAACCCTAAAGGAGCTAACCATTCCAGACCAAGAGGGAGCATCTTATCCTGTACATACCGGTATGTAGCCTCTTGGCCGGTGCCCAAACTGTCCCGCACGGTGCCATCAGCCTTAAGCAATACCAGCAAACCGGTACCTGTGTACTCAGGGTACAGATCAATTTCCCCCTGCAAGAGGGCATCGTACAGTAATTGAGTTCCACCGAACCCCAACTTAAGGTCTACATCAAGTGAGGTCTCATTTTCAATCATGATGCCAAATAAAGTACCTAGTAGCAGACTCTCGGTGAAGTTTTTGGAGCCAATTCGTATCTGGGGATTGACAGTTTCCCGGTTGGTACCGGTAGCAAAACCTTGGTTGGCTAGCCAGTCAGAAGCCACCTGCTCCATGGGTATTTGTTCTTGATCTACCAGATAATTGAGCCGGGCCATGGCTGTGTCTGACAACCGGTTTTCCAGCATGTTCAACACCTCACGTATTTCAGAATACCGTTCCAGGGTAGCTTGCCGCACCAGAGGTGCACAATGGTACGGAGGAAAATACCCCCTGTCGTCTTCGAGCGCCCGAAGCTGATAAGCGATAATGGGTCCATCGGTACTAAAGCCACTAATCAAGTCCACATTATTCTCCGTGAGTGCCTGATACATCAGCCCAATCTCCATTTCCTTTACCTCCAGATCCAACCCTTGGTAATGCTCCTGTAGACCAATATATCCGTCTCCTCGATGGATAAACTCATAGGGGAAACCTCCTACCAGCCGATCCTTAACCCCGTTCTGGGGCCAAACCAGCCATATTAGTGGTAGTACTACCACCGCCAGTGTAACGGAAGCTCCCAACCGAAAGGATTTGGCGATCAGCCGCTGCAAACGGCCCAAAACGAAATCAAAAAGAATGGCTAGAATAGCTGCAGGCAAGGCACCGGCTAGCACCATTCGGCTATCGTTAAGGGCAATACCTCGAAAAATAAACTCACCCAACCCACCGGCAGCAATCAGAGCACAGAGGGTAGCCACTCCCACGTTGATAACCGCTGAAGTACGGATGCCAGTGAAGATGACAGGTAGCGCCAGCGGTAATTCTACCTGCACGAGCCGCTGGTT
Source organism: Cytophagales bacterium (assembly GCA_003454975.1). Lineage (GTDB taxonomy): Bacteria > Bacteroidota > Bacteroidia > Cytophagales > Cyclobacteriaceae > DMST01. The sequence continues at coordinate 67,581 of DMST01000189.1, forward strand.
CGAAGAAAGTCCCATCCCCTTGGCAGCATCGCGCACGGCAGGATCTACCTCTTGTATCCCAGTATAGGTATTCCGAACAATGGGCAGGAGAGCATACAGGAACAACGCGACAATAGCGGGTACTTCCCCTATACCAAGAAAAGGCAAAAGGAAACCGAGTAAAGCCAAACTTGGTATTGTTTGGATGATATTGACCGTTCCCAGAATTGGTGAAGCCAATCGATCATTTCGTGTAAGTAAGAGCCCTAGCCCCACTCCAATGAAGGTAGCCAAGGCCAAAGAGACCAACGTAAGGTAGAGATGCTCTCCTGCCTGGGAAAAAACTTCGTCCAGGTTACTAGCAAAGAAGGCCCAAAAGTCTTGTAGAAAGCTCATGCCAATTCCTCTACTTTGCGGTTGAAACCAATTAAAAAATTCTCCTTTTGATGGATGAAAAAGGTGTTCCCCTGAAAAGCAAAACGAATGCCCTTTGGGACATCCGATGTCTGAGACCATTTTTCCAGTACCTGTCCTACTGAATCATCCGAAGAGAAGGGCAAATATGTGATGCCCTCCTTTGGTTGTGTATCACAATCCTTTACGAGATCGCGCAAAGCGAGAATTTCCATTTGCAGTGGAACTCGCTGAAAATCAAAAAATTGATTAACAAACTGATTTCTACCCTGAAAGAGTAACTCCTTAGGAGTTCCCAATTGCTGAAGCTGACCTTGGTCCAAAAGCGCAATGGTATCCCCCATCCTAAAGGCCTCCTGTACATCGTGCGTAACCAGCACCTTGGTTTTGCTTCGCAAAGCCGGAAGCTGGATGAACTCCTGCTGGATATCTCGCCGGGTAATCGGATCTAGAGCCCCAAATGGCTCATCTAGCAAAACCAAACCCGGATCGGCCGCCAAGGCCCGCGCAATACCCACTCGCTGCTGCTGCCCACCACTCAATGCGGCCGGTTTACGATCCGACATTGAAGGCTCTAAACCAAGCATTTTTAGCAACTCCATGGTGCGGCTACGTCGCTTTTCGCGGCTCCAACCAAGTAACCTGGGCACCACCTCTATGTTCTCCGCCACTGTCACATGAGGAAACAAACCCACCTGCTGGATAACGTATCCAATCCTTCGGCGCAAATCCACTGAATTCAACTGGGTAACGTCTTCATTCCCGATCCAGATTCGGCCGCCATCAGGTTCCACTAGCCGATTGAGCATCCGCAAACAAGTGGTTTTACCACTACCACTCGTCCCCAAAAGCACCAGTGTTTTTCCTTCAGGAACAGAAAAAGAAACCTGATCTACTACGCGATGCCCTTGGTACTCTTTTACCAAGCTTTCGGCTACTATTTCCATTGAGGTAAACTAAGGTAATTCCGCAGGGGAACCAACCCTATTGGGCAATTGCCACCGTCTCTGGTCCTAGGACCACTTCAGCCACGGCCTTTATGCGGGCAAAGTACTCCCTAACAAGTATATCAAAGGAGCGGGAGACTGTGGTATTGTTGGCAGCATAGGCAACGGCTTCTACACCTAAATGGTCTGCCAGGAACAAGGCGCGGTATCCATGAAACTCCTGCGTGATGATAGTCACTGATTGGCCAGGATAGTTCTCACTAAGGTTCAACATACTCTCATAGGTGCGAGAACCAGATGTATCCTGAAAGATGGTTTCTTCTGGCACCCCAGCTTCTACCAATACCTCGCGCATATCTCGAGGCTCGTTGTAATACCGAGAGGGATTGTGTCCACTTACCACAAACCGATTCACTTTACCTTTCTCAAACAAAGTGATAGCCGCCGCCATCCTATTTTCAAAAAAAGGATTGGTATCTCCTTTCACGGTCCGTTTACTAGTTCCAAGCACCAGAACTACATCGGTCTTAGGCAGCTCTTCCACTGCGTGGTACACCTGTTCCCGGGTAGAGTTGATAACCCAGGCATTAGCCAAAATAGTGGAAACCAGTACTAGCGAGAATAAAGCATAGATGCCTCTAATCAGCCGCTTGAGTTTCATACCGTACCTCCCTGCTTTTCCAAAAATTCGCGTTCCATGATATCCGGATTACGCACCGAGTTTCGGTACCATTCCAAACGCAAAGCATTCCTTTCTTGTTCAGAAAGTTGCCAGGTTGCTTTAGAAGAACGAAGGCTATTCACTAAACCTTGCAATGTAAGAGCGGCCGCCACAGAAATATTGAAGCTTTCGGTAAACCCGTACATGGGCAATTTTATCAACCCATCCGCCTGAGACATGGCATACTCAGAGGCACCAAACCATTCTGTACCAAATAGCACGGCTACTTTAGTAGAGAAGTCCACGTGTTGAAATCCTTCCGTCTCAGCGTTAGGACTGGTAACTAAAAACTGGTAACCCTTGGCCTTCAAGCTTTCAATACAACGCTGGGTATTGCCACCAGATTCCTGATCATATCGATGCAAGGTAAGCCACTTGCTAGCTCCTCGGGTAACCTTCTGACTGTGCTTATATTTAGTGGTTTCCTCTACCACGTGTACATCCTGTATACCAAAGCAGTCAGCAGTGCGCAAAACGGCACCTGCGTTGTGAGGTTTATCGATGTCCTCCATCACAAGAGTAAGGTGGCGAGTACGCTGCACCAGCACCTGCTCAATGAGTTCTTTCCTAGGGGAAGTAATGTATTCGGCTAAGTACTCAACTAGCCGCTGCTGTATTTGTGGATCCAAATTGCGGGGATTGTACCAAATAGACCACCCAACTTCGCAAAAGGACGCTAGCGATGAACTATTTTTTTGACCTAGCGCAAAAATTGTAACTGCAACGGAAATAAAAAAGCCTGCCACATAAGTAGCAGGCTTCATGAAAATTTTATTTCTATTACATCCGGAGCAACGGTCGACCGATAATCTCACGCCAAGGCCAAGGCATTGCGGCAAAAATCACTAGTAACGCCAAACCAAAGAAGATGGTCAATAAGCGGTGCTTTTTGACAGAATCCGTAATCCGCTTGGTTTTGCTATGCCCTATGGTAATGAGTACTATAGCAATGATCATCATCGTGATGTGCTCAACCGCCCAGAATCGTAGCCCCTTATTGCTCATCGTCTGATCATTAAATTGTACTACAGAGCTAATGAAATATAAAACGAGCCCCACCAAAAACTGTACGTGAGAGAAGATCAGGGTAAACAAACGCAAACGCTCCTCGCGTTTCCCAAAGGAGTGCTTGTTTAGCCAGCCCACTAGAAAGCGTACGATTGAAAATACTAGTAGTAGTAGGATAACCCAACGAAGCAACGAATGAAGATGCAATAGGCCAGTATGCATAGTATGGTGATTTTTGAACGGGGCAAAACTACAGATTATATCTACACTGCACTAGATACCCCTTCGGCATAGACCATAAAAAAAGGCCAGAAATGGTCATCCCACGTCTGGCCCTTTTGTGCAAGAGGCAAGTGCTATTCAGTATCTCTTATTTGTACTGGCCGAACCTCACCAGACCACCCTTCTACAAACGGAAGGAAGATCCGCAACCCGTTATCGTCATGCACTGCATCAATCCGGGTTATATCTACTCCTGCCGGAATTTCAACTATTCGCTGATGCATCGGTATCCGAAAAAAGCCCTCCGGACCAGGCTCGTTAGACTCTAAGTGCACTTGGATGATCAATTTGGACCCTTGAATAGTTAACTGATAAGCATCTTGATGCGCTGTGGGTACATGGGCTCTTAAGGTGATTCCTTCCTTGTTTTCCTTCCGTGAAAACCGAAATTGTGCAACTCCTCCGTTTATCGTATGCCACTGATCTCCTTGAAATAAGAGTCCGTGTAACAATGGCTTATTCGCTAGAAAATTGTTCATGTAACTTTCCATATCATCTCCTTGGCTTACTTGTTAACAAACGAGGTGCCAGACCGATTGAAGGGGCATTATGTAAGATTCATCGAATGCAATCAGACGGAGTGGCAGAGATTAATTAATTTCAACGCCATGATGTCAGGCATTGTATTACTCACACCTGGGTTGACCTTCATCTACCCTACCAAAATCACTAAAAAGGCCTGAAGTTTCTATGAAATCTTCTAACTTGAAGTGATAGGCACCACGCACATGGTCAGGAATTTTCACGGTAATCACTCCTTCCTAATCCTTGTAGTTGTTTCAGGGATTTTGCTTCTCCTGAATACAGGAAAGTTAGCAGCCATGACCAGCGATCCTGAGATGGACAGCTTGCACCAACTGTTAAGCATCTTACCCGAGGACAGTTCTCGCGCTAACACCTTGAAAGAACTAGCTTGGGAACAAGTCTTTTCTAACCCAGATTCAGCAAGAACGTACGCTAGAGCCTCTTTGAAACTAGCCCAATCCCTTGACTATCAAAAAGGCATTGGGAATGGCTATAATATCCTTGCCATATCCTTCGACATAGAAGGAAGATACGACTCTGCTTTATACTATTTTCTCACCTTTTTGCACTTCAATCAGGATCTGGGTGACCGAAAAGGTATTGCCAGAGCCACCAATAACCTGTCCATCGTATATCAAAACCTGCAGGAGTACCAAACAGCACTCAACTACGCAAAAGAATCCTATGCCATAGAGCTGGAGTTTGAAGACACCTTGGGAGCTGCTCAATCCCTAACCAACATTGCAAACCAATTTGATGCGTTGGGTGAGCTGGATTCAGCCATCCTATATTTCAATACCTCCATTAAGCTGTATGAACAGCTAGGCATCCAGGTATATAATGCTTACAACTGGGAGGGCTTGGCGGAAGTATCTCTAAAGAAACACGAATACGGACGCACCATTGAGTTGTTAGAACAAGCCCTGGTAATTTGGGAAGCGGAAAATATTCAGACTCATGAAGCAGTCTGCCACTTATTATTAGGTAAGGCCTACATGCAATTAGAGCAGCTGGATAATTCTCTCTTCCACTTACACAAGGCAGAGTCTATTGCCGTGCCGTTGGGGATCGATGGCTTACTAATGAGATTGTTTGAGAGCCTATCTGACTGGCATGAGAAACAAGAGGAGTATCCTGAAGCGCTACGATACTCGCAGCTACACTCAAAATACAAGAGCTTGGTATTTAGCGAGCAACGCGCCAAACAGTTGGCTGCCATCGAGGCTCAAGAGGATTTTGTAAGGCAAAGTGAAGAGATTGCCGGTTTGAACCGGGAGAATACTATTCAGCAGGAAGAGATAAGCGCTCAACGACAAGTCCGGAATATCCTGTTTATCAGCACGGTACTCCTACTCTGTTTCTTGATGATCATGATCCGGAATTACTGGCGTTCGGTAAGGACCAACAAAATGCTGGAAATCAAACGGGAAGAGATCAAGAAGAAGAACCTGGAAATTGTACATCAGAAATATAAGGCCTTGCGGGCCTCTAAGGCCAAATCGCGGTTTTTGGCTATGATGAGCCACGAGATTCGCACACCCATGAATGCGGTGATCGGTATTACCAATCTTCTTTTGCAAGAGAATCCTCGTACTGACCAGGAAGAAAGCTTACGAACCATGAAGTTTTCAGCTGAAAACCTTTTGGTACTCATCAACGATATTCTTGATTACAATAAGATAGAGGCAGGCAAAATAGAGTTTGAGAACATCCCCTTCGACCTACGCAATCTGCTCCATAGCCTACACAACTCAATGAAGGGCAAAGCCCGCGAAAAGCGGCTAGAGCTACTCATTGAGCTAGACGAACAACTTCCCAACTATATTAAGGGAGATCCTACGCGTTTGGCACAGATTCTCACTAATCTGTTGAGCAATGCCATCAAATTCACCGATAATGGCTCTGTCTCTCTTCAGGTAGAAGTAGTGGGAGAAACCGAAGACGTTAATCACCTGGCCTTTACGGTAGCCGATACCGGCATTGGGATTAGCAAAGAGAAGTTGGGCTCAATATTCGATAGTTTCACCCAGGCCAGCAGCGACATTACTCGTAGATACGGTGGCACCGGCTTGGGGCTTTCTATCACCCGCAAGTTGATAGAACTGCAAGGCTCTCGTATACGCGTGGAAAGTGAACCTGGTGAGGGCACCCGATTCTATTTCACGCTCGGTTTTGGTAAAACTAGCCTACGACCCGATCCCCTGCAACCCACTTTGCCTATACCCACGCGTGATCTCACGGGTGTGCAAGTTTTGATTGCTGAAGACAACCAGGTAAACGAGCTGGTTGCACGCAGATTCTTAACTAAATGGGGAGTAGAAGTGGATGCGGTGCCTGACGGACTACAGGCAGTATCGCAAGTACAAGTAAAAGACTACGATCTAGTCCTGATGGACTTACAAATGCCTGTCATGGACGGATTTAAAGCTACCAGACGTATTCGTAGCTTGGCGGACTCTTCTTTTCGGGCCCTACCCATCATCGCCCTTACTGCCTCTGCCATGAACGAAATCCGACAGAAGGCCTTTGAAGCTGGGGTCACGGATTTTGTCACCAAACCTTTCAATCCGGAAGAACTTCGTGCCGTGTTAGAAAAGTATGTATTGCGTGACGATGCTGAACTTATTGGAGAGGAGTTCTAAACTAGGCTATTGGGTCAACTGGCGGTAAACCATTCTGGTTACGTTCTTCTCGCAGGGCCTTCACTTCTTGCTGTAGCTCTATCATCATTCGGGTAAGCCCTTCCATCGTAAGTTCCTTCTCCGTATTGGGTTCAGGGAAATGAGTGCTAATGTAAGCTTTGGCTTCCCACACTTCCAGGATATCACTGACGGCAATATCATAAGGTGCGTAGCTCTTATTATCAGAAACCAGCAGCAAACGATCCATTCCCCCAGAATAATTAAACACACGCTTATATACTATGCCTTCCTTTTGGGTAACCAAGACATAAGTCTCACCACTTTTTATTTGAGTCCAATCTTCTACATAGTGTCCTACTACTACAGCACCTGGAGTAATGGGCAGCATAGAATCCCCACTTATTTCAAAAGCTCTATAGGTACCCGGTGAGGGTAAGATGGGCAAATGAAATTTGGGCAGGTCTTCCAAATATTCAGGATCGGAATACCCCACTGTATAACCTGCTGCCGCACGGTCGGGAACTAACTCTATATTCTCGTTGCCTTGCTTATCTATAGTAATGGATAAAATACGCAGGTTCTGCCCTGAAGTGTCAGCGGTTACTTGACTACGGGTGGCGACACTGTCCGTGGGCATTACAGATAGGTCTTCGCTGATCAAGGTATCCACCAGAACATCAAATTCTTTAGCAATATTAAGTAAATTAGTAAGCCTAGGGTCTGCACGCCCTTCCTCATACGCTCCTAGTAGAGAACGTTTAATCCCTATCTTCTCGGCGAGTTGTTCTTGAGTTAGCTTATGTTGCTTACGCAAATGTTTAATGTTTTTGCTGACTAAACTCATAACCTAAGTAATTGTATTGCTTGTACCCGTACCACCCAAAATATTTATCTAGACTACATTTGACCATGACTCCTCTGGCTATTGCCATAAAACCATTGAACAAATAGCATTCTTATTTTGAATATTTACACAAATATATTCATTTTTTGAATTATCCCTCAGATCTCCCCTGCTATCTTTCCACACCCCTTTTCCCAGAGAGTCATACAATTCAACAGTTTGTCTAGAGTATTTTACAACTCTGAAAATATTAGTATGGTGTATCTTTCTATAGGAAAATAAACGTAACCCAAACAAAAATACTTTTAAAATTAGCAATTTTATTCGTTAAAAGTCATTTTTAGCGTAATAATATCATCAGGGAGGGTAAAAAGTCACTTATGCTAAAAATATTTATTAGCAATTGGCACAAATGCTACTTTAATTAGTATATTTGAAACATCAATTAGCCAAGAGAGGAAATGCAACTTTCACCCCAAAACCGGTCCATTGCCCACCTAGACTTAGATGCCTTCTTTGCTTCGGTGGAATGCCTGAAAGACAGCAGGTTACAGGGTAGACCTTTGGTGATTGGGGGGCAAGGAGACCGCAGTGTAGTCGCCTCATGTAGCTATGAAGCCCGTCACTTTGGAGTTCGGTCAGCTATGCCCATGAAGCTTGCGCTACAGCTTTGCCCAGATGCTACTGTAATTAGCGGCGACATGGAAAGCTACAGCCAATATTCGCATACGGTGACCGAGATCATCCGGGAGGAAGCTCCCCTGTTTGAGAAGGCGTCTATTGACGAATTTTATCTGGATGTTTCAGGGATGGATCGGTTTTTTAGCACTACTCAATGGAGTACTGAATTGAGGCACCGTATTATGCAGGAAACTGGGCTGCCTATCTCCATGGGACTATCCAGCAACAAGTTGGTGTCTAAAGTAGCTACCGGAGAGGCGAAACCTAATGGCCAGCAATATGTTCCATTTGGCTCCGAAAGAGCCTTTTTAGCCCCTTTACCAGTAACCAAAATCCCGATGGTAGGTCCCAAAACTTCCAGGTTTCTGGCGGAGATGGGCATCCGTACCGTGCAGACACTTAGCGAGATGCCGCTGGAGATGCTGCGTAGTGCCTTTGGCAAACAGGGCGTTGCTCTTTGGAAACGAGCGCAAGGAATTGACGATACACCAGTCGTTGCTTATTCGGAGCGCAAGTCCATCTCCACCGAGACCACCTTTGACCAAGACACCATTGATATACGTAAGCTAAAGGCTGTACTAACGGGTATGGTGGAGAAAGTGGGTTTCCGGTTGCGCAAGCACCAAAAGCTAACGGCTTGCATTACGGTGAAACTGCGGTATTCCAACTTCGATACCGTAACCCGACAGGTGCGGCTCCCCTACACGGCATCGGACCACTTACTGATGCAGAGTGCACATGAGCTATTCGATAAGCTATACCAGCGACGCATGCTGGTAAGGTTAGTAGGAGTACGGCTAAGTCATTTAGTACACGGCAGTCATCAAATTCATCTGTTTGAAGACACCCAGGAAGATGTTAGGCTATATCAGGCCATCGACTTCCTCAAGCATAAATATGGACCCCACACGCTTACGCGGGCGGTCACCATGGGCACCAAAGTAGGTACCCGCGAACAACATCACACTTTGTAACCCACAGCAGCATGAAGGAACTGGGAGAAAAATTACGCGCCATTCGAGAAACATTACAGCTCAATCAAGCGACTATTGCCAGCCGAATAGGAAGGCAACAACGTGACATCAGCGACCTGGAACAAGGCAAACGAAAGGCCGTACCTACGGAGTACATTCATTTCCTGATTGGTGAGGGATTAGACCTCAACTGGTTGTTCAGCCAGGAACCACTGCGAAATCCTGACCCCTACTTATTACAATACCAAAAGCAACGGGAATCTGGACAAATACCTACTCCAGGAGGAAACCAACCACGCACACGGATGGTCCCGCGCCACTTGCTAGAGGAATACCCTAAGCGCTATGGTGAGCTCGTTTTCCAACGGATGCTACCAACAGTAGACTTGCCAGGGCCGGAACTATCCGGCAATCCAGAGGACATTCGCGGTTTTCAGATGATGGATGATAGCATGCTGGATACCTTAGCACCCTATGACTGGGTGATTTCACGGAGAAATGCTACACCCCTGCACCAACTACCGGCTGGCTACGTTTATATAGTAGTAACCCGCCATCAGGTAATTGTAGGGCGACTGGCACAGCACCGCAATGGCTTTGATGGGCTACGGATGGTATTTGAGCAGGAGGCCTACCCTCCCCTGCTCATTGAGGAACGCGATGTGGTGGAAGTTTGGCGAGGCATGGCCCGGCTAAGTGTAACCCTGACGGGTAGTAAAAAAGGATTGATGCGACAGCTTGAGGGAATCAATGCTTCGCTAGAGGATATTCGGGATCGACTCCCCAAACAACACTAATCAACCAGCTAATTTTTCATTTTGACGATACTTTGATGTGATACTAAAAGAGGCTGCCTCGTGGGCAGCCTCCTTTGTTGTAGGCCCCAAAAAGCAAAACCCCGCCAATGGCGGGGCCTGCTCTTTCATAGCGTACATTCCAATAATCAAACAAAGTCAGGCCACATGCGACACGCGGCCATCATAATAGTTGTACACCTCAGTGGCCCAAGTCTGGGCTTCTTCTAAGGAATACATATATCTAAACTCCAGGTATTGAGGCGATTGTGTTAAGGGGGGATGCGCAGGCTGGCGGAAGAACTGCTTAAAAATCTCTTCCTCTACCACTACTGCTACTTTCTTCAGACCCGACATAATGGCTACGGGCAATAATTCTGTCTCCATCCAACCCCGGCTAACGTCACTAACTACCCCTTGCTCTCGAATATCAGCAATGTAGGTAAAGGTAGGCCGCTCCTGAATCAGTTGTAAGATTTGATCAAATACTTCCCGCTGGCCAGGACCTTCACCATTGTTCCAGCGGACTTGTACACATTTGGTATCCGGGCAATAAACCACCGCAGCATACTCATCGTCTCTAATTATTTGCATTATACAAAAACCCTCTTCAACCACATACTTAAACCTCTCACGAGAAAAGTCAATTTTTGTTGTGCAAAACAAGCAAAAAAGGAGGTATTATCCAATAATTCTACAAACGACCCTACTACTATCAGCGCGAACAACTTATCCACATAACGGAGAAATCTAGCAATATCACCATTTACCTCCTAAGAAAATACTCAGGCTATTCAAAGCATTGAATTGTACTTTATACAGTTGAAAGCAATTGTTTTGCACATTACAAAGAAAGCCCTGCACCCTACGAACATAAAAGCCCCGCCGTTGGGGCAGGGCACTCTACAAACTAAGAAAACATCACTGTCTTTTATTCAATCACTTCCTTTACGCTACCACATTTTAACATAGCATCACCAAAGTAAGGGTTGCGCACTTGATCAGAATCACTAATCCAAAAGGCTCCTTTGTCATCAAAGGCCATTGGGCAATACTGACGATAAAGTGTTTTCTCCACAGCATCCGATTTGGAAACCACTTTATAGATGGCATCGGAGAGGTTTTCGAATTGCTCCCGTTGCTCTTCCAAATCAGAAGTGCCCGCAATGGCTTTGGCCCCTTGGGCCAGTTCTTCGGTGCCCTCAACTCCAGAAAGAGAGGCCACCAGAACCTGAGCCTGCTCTTGTGCAGCTTCTTGGTCAGAAGCTACAAAAGCATCCTTCAGGCTAAGATACACTTCCACCACTTTGTCAAGTGAGCTAACTTCTTGCTCCACTTCGCCACTTCCATTTGCTGAAGGTTGACAAGCCAACACTAACCAGCTCAACCCCAACATAAGACCGGTTCTTTTTACTGCTATTTTCATATCCTATATATTTATTCAACTGACAATCAATCATTTAATATACTCTCGCACCTCCCCACAGGTGAGCATAGCATCACCGAAATAGGGGTTGCGAATTTCTTTGTCTCTACTTAACCAATAAGCACCTTGATCTTCTAAGGCCATGGGACAATACTGGTAATACACCTCCACTGCTGACCAATCGAAGGACTTCGTGAGGGCGTACATTTGCTTACTCAAGGGATCCAATAAGGCACGGGCTGTCTCCAAGGACTGCTCCTCTTCTGGCAGAGCCGATAACAGAGATTGCCGATAGTTCTCCCAAGCCTGCGCCGCTACTCCTTCCAGGCCACTTACTTCACCACCCAACCCACTCCGAAAGGACAAGAGATAGGCATTGGCCTGCTCACTATTCCCTTGCACTAAGGCCTGGGTATATTGCAAATAGGACTCAAGAAGCTCTGCGAATTTCAACTCCAAGCTGGTTGATATTGCATACCGGAAATCAGTCCCGCCCAGGTCAGGCTGCATCATACTCCGGTGGCCTGCTAGCTGAGCCGTTGCATCCACGGCAAAAGCTCCTTGGGCTACCACACGTTCTCCTTCACGTAAGCCATCCAGCACCACATAGCCATCCTCACCGGCCTCACCCAAAGTCACTTCACGAAAGCTGAACGTTGGCTCGGTAGCAAAGGGCTCCTCCAACCACACTACGGATCGGGTACCGGTCCATAATACGGCCGACTTGGGGATCACCAAGGAAGCCTCTTCTTCTTGGGTGCCGTTAACACGCGCCGAAACCAGCATCCCGGGTCGTAGATTTGTAGAGGGATTTAGGACGGTTCCGCGGAGGGTAGCTGTTCGTGCCCGACCTTCCACCAGAGGATCTACCTCATGGATCATGGCTTGGTATTGGGCAGCCCCCTCCACCGAAAAAGCGAGGGTATCCCCCACCCGCACCCAAGGCAAGTCCTGAGCAAAGGCCTCCAGCTCTACCCACATGTTGTCCAGAGAAGCGAGGGTAACTACCGGCTG
>DMST01000139.1:0-1329 GCA_003454975.1 Cytophagales bacterium
GGCCGTGATCATGGCCCTGGTGCACTCCCACGCCGTGAAAAACGAGGCCGAGGGCCTTAGCTTCTTCGACGGCACCGAAGGCCAGTACTTCCACGAAGGAGGCCGCGGCTACCACAACAGCTGGGACAGCAAGCTTTTCAACTACGGCAAGCGCGAGGTGCAGCAGTTTCTGCTCAGCAACGTGCGCTACTGGCTGGAGGAGTTTCACTTCGACGGCTACCGCTTCGATGGCATTACCAGCATGCTGTACTTCCACCACGGCGACTATACCGAGTTTGACCACTACGACAAGTATTTCAAAGACGGCGTAGAATGGGATGCCGTCACTTACCTGCAGCTAGCCAACACGGTAGCCCACCAAACCAAACCGGGCGTCATGACCATCGCTGAGGACTTTAGCGGTATGCCGGGCATCGCCCGCACGCCCGAAGACGGCGGGGTGGGCTTCAACTTTCGCCTGGGCATGGGTATTCCCGACTTCTGGATCAAGTACCTGAAGGAGAAGAGCGACGACGACTGGAACATCGAAGAGCTGTGGAGCGTGATGACCAACCGCCGCTACAAGGAGGGCACCATTGCCTATGCAGAATCGCACGACCAGGCCATTGTAGGCGATAAAACCACGGCCTTCTGGCTGATGGACAAGGAGATGTACTGGCACATGCACAAGGACGATGACCACCTCGTGATCGACTGTGGCGTGGCCCTGCACAAGCTCATCCGCATGTTTACCGGAGCCCTGGGCGGCGAAGGTTACCTTACCTTCATCGGCAACGAGTTTGGCCACCCGGAGTGGATTGATTTCCCGCGAGAGGGCAACGACTGGAGCTACAAGTATGCGCGCCGCCAATGGAGCCTCGTAGACCACCCGGAGCTGAAGTACCAGTACCTGAACAACTGGGACGGGGGCATGGTAACCCTGCTCAAGGAGCACGACATCCCCTCCAGCTACCAAGCGCAGCAGCTCAACATGGACGCCACCAATAAGACCATTGTGGCCGAACGGGGCAACCTCATCTTTATCTGGAATTTCCACCCGTCCAACGCCATCCCCGACTACAAATTCTACGTACCCCAGGCGGGCCAGTACCGGATCATACTCAACAGCGATGCCCCTCAGTTTGGCGGCCACAATCGCATCGACGAAAGTCAGGTATTTGAAACATTTGAGGAGGATGGAGTAAATAAACTGAGTGTGTACAACACAAACCGCACGGCTCTCGTACTAGAGAGAATCAAATAGCATTGAAATGTGAACAGGTAATAAGAGCCCTCGCGAGAGGGCTTTTTTTTGTTTTACCTCCCTATTGATGCAAGCGCCTTCTCCGG
>DMST01000139.1:1346-5348 GCA_003454975.1 Cytophagales bacterium
CTCCCTTCGAGCGTCTTGCCGCACCGCATAGGCCCGCAACTGCGGCCTCGTGAAACACACGCTCGCAGCCCAGCATCAATTTTTAGTGTCGTCAATTTTATAAGTGGAGACTAATGGGTTTGATTATCAATTGATGCCCCACCAACAGGGTATAAAAAGGAAAAAACTTACTCTCGAAATTCGTTAACCCAAGTTCGGCGTTCGTCATTCAATAAGGTGGAGTTCTCGTGAGCATCCTTCTCAGAAGCAGCATCCCAGCCAGTGATGTATTCAGCAAAGCGCCCATCCCTCTTCGCCGGGGATGATTTTTGTTGACAGCTTCCCTTACCGGTAAAAAGCAATTCCCTGATTATTCCAATAAACACCGAAAACGGCCTATAACAGCCAAAAAAATATTCTTCTGCGGAAGAAGTTATCCACACGCAAAACCACGCTATTTCCTTATGCATGACGATTATCCTTGGGATCGTGGATAACTCCACCAAACCCATTCTACCCGCAGTCAAAAATTCATTTCTAGGATTCAAAAAAAGAATGTACTTTTAATGGTGAGTTAACCTTCTGATAATCTACGAAGAAGATTTCGCTTCAATCACCATGGAAACGTACGCCAACGTCCTCCTTTACGCCATTCCCGGTTTTGTTGTGTTAATTTTAATTGAAGCCCTTTACGGTCACGTAAAAGGTTTTCAGACATTCCGGGCCATGGACACCATCTCAAGTTTAAGTTCCGGGATTACCAACATTGTCAAAGATTCACTGGGTCTCGTCTTGGTGCTGGTATCTTATCCGTTCTTGTTAGCCAACCTGTCCGTATTCACCATCGAAGCTACCTGGCTTACCTACGTCATCGGCTTCATTGTGATTGACTTTGCCGGATACTGGATTCATCGCCTGGACCACAGCGTGAATTTCTTTTGGAACGAACACCACGTGCACCACAGCAGCGAGGAATTCAACCTGGCGTGTGCCTTGCGCCAGAGCATTTCTAAGTTCTTCACCTTCACGGCCCTCCTCTACATACCGGCTGCGGTAGTTGGTGTGCCCCACCAAGTCATTGCCATCCTCGCTCCGCTGCACCTCTTCGCGCAGTTCTGGTACCATACACGCCACATCGGCAAAATGGGCTGGCTGGAATACATTCTCATCACCCCTAGCCAACACCGCGTGCACCACGCCATCAACCCCGAGTATCTAGATAAGAACCTGGGGCAGATTTTCAGCTGGTGGGACCGCATGTTTGGCACCTTTCAGGAGGAGCTAGACGATGTACCCTGTGTATATGGCGTAACCCGCCCCGTGCGCACCTGGAACCCCGTGAAGATTAACTTTATGCACCTTTGGTTGCTCATGAAGGACGCCTGGCGGGCCCGCTCCTGGTGGGACAAGCTCCGCATTTGGTTTATGCCCCTGGGCTGGCGCCCGGCTGATGTAGCCGAAAAGTATCCCATCTACAAGATCGAGAATCCTTACAATTTTAAGAAGTATGACACCGACCCTAGCAAGCTACTTCAGGGCTGGATTTGGGGTCAGTTCGTACTCAACTTCCTTATCCTCATGTTCCTCTTCGGCAATTTTGCCGAGATCAAGGAACTGGGCGGTATCACCCACCTATTGATCTACGGCGGTTTTGTCTTTTTAGGCGTGTACAGCTATACGGCCCTGATGGACCTCGACCCCCTGGCTCCGTGGGTAGAGCTAATCCGCAGTGTAATCGGCTTGGTGTGGATTTTTTCCACCGGCGATTGGTTTGGCTTCGCCGACAAAGTACCCTACGGTCAGTTCATCGTGGCAGTGTACTTTACCCTCAGTATGGTGGGCGCCTTCTGGATGCAGCAGCACGAAAACGACTACCAGCGGATGCACAAGACCAATACCTTGGCTACCGCTTCCTAATCGCATTTCACTAAATCAAGAAGCCGGGACAGTTCGCTGTTTCGGTTTTTTTTATGCCCTGGCCCCGTCCTGAAGGGAAAAATCAGACTTGAGTTGGAGTACGGAAGGTGATTTTTTTCTGACTCGCGCCTTACCCTCTATGCACTTGGCTCTCTATGTACGACGGCTGCGAGTTGGCTTCGGAGCACCGGGTCCAAATTCGGTTACGGGATCCTTTTGATGGGTTTAGGTGAAATGATCGGCTAACCGAAGAGTCGTAGTCGATGAAGCCCCCTAGCTCCCACTCTACGCCACTTAAAATTCATATACAGCGCTCCGCGCTCATGGGGATTCATTTTCTAACTGCCCGCTACCTTTCTTTACTCACACAAATACTTATCTTAATGCCAAAGCAATGCTATGGCCGGAAATCCTAGATCAAAACGACTGTATTCCCTACTCATCGCTATTGTGGGCGCACTGCTAGGCTTTGCCGGGGAGCTAATGCCCTCTAGCTTTCAGGACCAGCTAGAAAAGTCAGGCCTGCCGTATACCCTGATCTGGGTGCTGATCATTGTGGTGTTGGTAGGCCTGTTACTTCTATTCATTTGGCGTGATAGCAAAGACGACGCTCCACCCCCAGCGGTCCCAAGCGCTCCTTTGGTAGGTCAAAACTCCGGCACCATTCACATCCATACGGCCGAGACACAGGCAACCCCGCCGGTACCCAACACACCTCAACCAACACCCGGGCCCCAAGCAGCCCCATCTCAACCTCTCCCCCTACGGGAAGAACGCCCTTCCTTGCCGACTGTACCTACTCGGCTAGACACGCTTATTGGGCGGGCGGGTACCCTGCGTAAACTGGAAGAACAACTCTCCAATCAGGAGCCCTTATTGCTTGTCAATGGGTTAGGCGGCATTGGGAAAACCACCGTGGCCCTGGCTTACTACGCCGAGGCGGTAAAGCAGCAACGCTACCGGCACCACACCTGGGTCACCATACAAGAAGATGCCGCTGCGGATTTGGTCAATGCCTTGGCGCCGGCCCTAGGCCTCGCCTTTCAAAAAAACCACCTGCCCGAGGATCGGTTGGGGATGGTCATCGAGGGCCTGCAAGCCATGGAAGGACCCAACCTGCTGGTGCTGGACAATGCCAACGACGCCCCCCAGCTGCAAGCCCTGCGGAAGGCGCTCAAGCGGCTCGCCCACTGGCAAATCTTGATTACCTCACGGGCACAGCCCGAGGGCTACGCCAATCGCCTGCCCATCAACGCCCTGCCCCCGGAGGACGCCCTGGAGCTCTTTGCCTTTCATTTCTTGGGCAAAGACCAAGCCTTCTTGGATGAGGTCCTCAATTCCGCCACACAAACCCTGCTAGCACATATTGGGTACCACACCCTACTGACCGAGCTACTCGCCAAGCTAGGCCGAGCCCAACGCCTACACCCCACTCAACTCCTGGAAAAACTACAAGCAGCCGACTACCACCACCCAGAGTTGCAGGCCCCCATCGACCCCGGCGTGAATGCCGAGAGCAAGGGACTGCCTTCCGAGACCTTGCTGGAGGTCTACCTCACCGCTTTCTTCGATCCAGATTCCCTGACGGAATCAAAGCAAGAGTTGCTTTCTATACATAGCGTATATCCCGTGGGCTGGCATGACCTGATTAACACCCAATACTTCCTAAAACGTCAGGTTCCCACCGAAGATCTGCGCACCTTGGTGGCTCAGGGCTGGCTGGATGAAAAAAGTACAGCCGCTGAAGATCAGCTAAAACTCAGCTACCGCATGCACCCTTTGGTGCAAAGCGTACTGCGGCATCGACTTCCGAATCAGGAATTGTGGACTCAATATGCAGATCAATTAGGTTATCTTTTTATCAATCTCAATACCAGTCAAGGATTACCATGGATTACTTCCGGAAGTATTTTACTTCAATACCTAGATAATTCAGGCCCTAAGATAGAACTCGCTATTGCCCTTGGAGACCTTACCCAAGACAGCGGACAATGGGACAAATGCCTAGAGTATTTTCAAGAGAGCCAAAACTTGTCCAAGTCACTTTCTGATACCCTACTACAGGGCGTAGCGCTTAGCAGATTGGGTGCCATCCATCAGGCACTC
>DMST01000139.1:5471-5597 GCA_003454975.1 Cytophagales bacterium
CATCAGGCACTCGGACAATTCGACCAAGCACTCGCCTTCTTTCAAAAACAAAAGGACCTCTTCCTAGAACTCTTCGAGGCCAACCCAAAAAGTGAATCGCTCAAAAACGGACTCGCCATTTCCTAT
>DMST01000035.1 GCA_003454975.1 Cytophagales bacterium
GGGGGAAAATACCAATGTCCCGAAAGGCCGTATGCCAGGGGTTGCGCACGCCGACGAAGGCTACATCGTCCCAGGCAACGGTCTGGGGTTGAAAAAGGGGCTTGCCCACCGTTACATATTCGGGATTAATTTCCTTCACATATCCATTGATGCGTTTGGCTGTGCTGTCCTTCAAGAACAGGATGATCCCGCTTTTCTGCTTGAAAAAATGGGGCTTGCCCGGTCGGTCGGTAGACTCTACCACCAACTGGTACTCCTGGCCCAGGGCAGGAAGGGCAAACGAAACCCAGAAGAGGACGAACAGCAATGCTTTCATGGAAGGAAGATAGGACAAAGTACGGTGAAGGAAAAGCGGAAAGAGTCAGGTGTTTTCCTTAATCCAACGGGACAATTTGGTAGGTGTATGCTGAGGCGTGAGCCTGTTTTCGTTTGAAAAAAAGGGGGTAAGTCCTATGATGAATAAAGGGGCCCCGAACAGCCCTGCCAGGAAGATAGGAAAGCAGGAATAGAAGAGACTTCCTGCCTATTCTAAAGGAACTATCCGGAAATCATACTTAGCCTGCGTGAACCTACGCCTGGGAATAAGAAAAGGAATAATACTGGGGGTGAGCAGAACGCCGTGGTAAAAAGTAACATACCCTGCATACCAGGCTAAGTCAGGGTTGTTACTGTCTGCGAGTACCATTAACGTAGCGCCTGCCAGAATAAGACCTGACCCTATACCTAAGGGGACGGCCCCCACGTAACGGAAGACCGTGAGCCATTGGGTACGATTTCCTACCGTACGTACGTCTGATAGTGCCACGGTGACCTGATCATGAAATATGGGGCGACGTACGGTGATAGAATCTTCGGTTATCATTTCCACATAACCCGAGATTCGTTTGATAGGAGAATGGTGAGTATACAAAAATATGCCATGGTCCTTTTGGAAAAGGAAAGCATTACCTCTGGTGCTTATTTTGGGAGCTACTTCCAGCTGGTAGTGCTGGCCGTAGGAAGCTGCACTGATGAATAAACCAAATAGGATAACGAAGTTGAGTTTCATCTCAGAACAGATTTAAACGATGCCAATATAAGGTTTATGTAGGTTGGGCAGCATCAAAAATCTACTGGTGAACGTTTCTCCCCCGCTAGTCGTGGTTGATGTTAGAGAAAGCCGTATGCCAAGCCAGCCTTGCCTAGGGAACTGGCGAGCTTCGATCGTAGAAGTTGTAACCGATCGTCAGCGTGGGCCCTGTTATTCTTTGAGGTGGAATTGGGGATAGCTATGTCAAATGCTCTTCACAGGCTTTTTTGATCTCTTCCAGTGCTTTTTCTCTACTCTCGGGTTTCACCCGTACCGTCCAAACCTTCTCATCATCTATGTATACCTGATACACATCGTTATCGTCCCGGTAGTCATATTGCCGGATTTTCAGCGCTTTACTGTCCCCTTTGTAGATCACACACTGCAGGGTACTATCCTTGTGGTAGTGGGGCAGTTCTGCGTTGTAAAACGCTAGTTTTAGCTCAGGGAATTGCTGGTCTACCATAGCCTTGACTGAGTAGATGAAAGGCTCGGGCATCTCAGGATGTGGCTTGCCATAGGCATGTAAGTGATGTTCGTTCTTCGCTTGGTGTGCTTTCTCTTTATCTACCCACCCATTACCTGAGAGCAAAGTGCGATGACGCTGAAACAGCGCGGCGGTATTTTCCACAGCTCCGGTCAATCCCTTAGGACCATAGGGCCAGTAGATAGAACTGTCGTGTTTTGGATTGTCCAGCGCCGCAAGGGTGTGATAATGCAATTGGTGCTCCTTTTGGTAGTAGGGAGCAGGTTGGCCATTTATTAGCTGGCGAATTTGTGCGTGAAAAAAGCTTCCACCTCCGCAAATTTCAATTTGTTTTTCTGCAGAGTCGCTGCGGTAAACCACTAGATTCTTTCCCTTGTATTCAGCGAGTGTTTCTGCTTGTGCCAGGGTATATCCCAGGTCTGATGCCAAGAATGCGAAATGCTTTTGCAAGAGTTCCAGCTCATTGGCTGATGTGGAGGTCGAGGAAACCGGTTGGGGTTCGGTCAATTTTTTCAACCAATCGCGTAGTCCCATTGAGATAGAAGGTTATGGGTATTTATTAATGTCATTCGCAAAATAATGAGAAGCTTTACACCACCATAGAGTAGGGTCATCAGGACCAGAAATGCCAGGTGTGGTTAGGCCGAGGATGATTCCAAGGGAGCGGCTTCTTTGGATTTGCTGGTGGGTGGGATGGCCATTTCTTGACCATACCATGTATGGAAGATGGCGGTAGCGGCCAAATCACCCGTCACGTTGACCGCCGTCCGGAACATACCCAATATACGGTCGATACCGATGATGACAACCAGCCCGTCTACCGGGATGCCGCTGCTCTGCAGTACCGAAGCCAGCACAATAACCCCGCCGCCGGGAATGGCCGGCGTACCGATGGAAGCACCCACTACGGTGAAGGTGATCAATACCACGTCTAGCAAGGCCAGCTCGATGCCGTAGGCATGGGCCATGAAAAGCACCGTTACGCACTGGAAGAGGGCCGTGCCGTCCATGTTGATGGTGGCCCCGATAGGGATCACGAAATCGCTGATCTGCGAAGATACCTTTAGCTTCTCATCGGCTACTTTCATAGAGAGCGGCATTACCGCCGCCGAGCTGGCCGTGGAGAAAGCCAGCAGCTGGGCATCGCGAATGTTGCTCAGAAAACGAAGTGGATTCTGCCGAGTCACCAAGCCATACATCAGCAGATAGAAGAGAATGAGCAAGGCCAACCCCAGCAATACCACCAGCATGTAGTAGCCCAGGCCCATAAATATCTCGATGCCGGTAGTGGAGAGGAGCGAGGCCATCAGGCCAAAAACGGCGTAGGGTACCAGCTTCATGGCCCAGCCTACTACAATCATACAGATCTTCTGAATGGCCGCAATAAACCGAATTACCGGCTGGGCCATCTTCTCCTCAATTTGCGTGGTGGCAATTCCTATGATGATGGTGAAGATGACCACGCTGAGCAGCTCGCCCCGCAGCATGGCCTCCAACGGATTGACGGGTATCAGATTGGAAATGGACTCTGGCAAATTGAACCGTACGGTTTCCTGCTCGGCTGGGGTACCGTTGGGCATGCTTGTGCCGGAAAAGCCACCATGTGTGCTGACGTATTCGCCCGGATTGAACAGGAAGGCCACTACGGTACCGAGTACTATGGCGACTACGGTGGTAAACAAGAAGTATAGGAACAACCGAAGCCCGATAGAGCCCAGTTTATCGGATGCATTGCTAACCAAGCCGGATATGATGGATGCTACTATGAGCGGGATCATGACCATCTGCACCAGCTTCATAAAGACCTCTCCGGGTAGATTGAGCCAGCTACCGAGCCGCTCGCTCACCTCTGGGGGCACCCAGCCCCATGCCGGGTTGATAAGCAGGCCTAGCCCGGAGCCCAACACCAGACCAATAATCACCTTGAGCCAGAGCCGGCCCTTGACCAGGTGACTCAGGTAGACGGACAGATCGTTGAGGGGTTGGATAATGGCCATGGCAAGTCCTAGTAGTTACCAAGGATGAAGTAAAGACCAAGGGCGTTTTAGGGCAAGTCTTGAGGGTTAATTTTATGTGCCGAAAGTTGAGTTTTAAAAAACTAAAAATTCATGACATGAAGTACGTTGAGTGAGCTTACGGTCATAAGCGTCTCAAAGGCTATTCCGCTATCCTCCGGTGGCACCAGCTACAGTTTGGTTATAAATAGTCATGATTCCGTACCCCAATGATTAACCAGGCAGGACAAGCTTGCCAGAGTGAACTGGAAGTCTAGGGTAATGCCAGCAGCATGCCTACAGGGACGAGCCCGTACAAGAGACCCAAAATACTCAACCACAAAGCTGGTTTTCGGAATCGGTTTTGTCTCCGGTACCCCACAATGGAAACAATAAGTATTACCAGCGGTGCCACCAAATAAGGAAGTAAAACCAAGGCAGTTCCGGTCAGGACTTGAGGAGATATATCTCCTTCCTCCTGGGTTATCAACTTTTGCATGAGTTGATAGAGAGATACGTCCAACCAAAGTTTGAACAGAATAAAAAGACAGGCCAAAATCAGTGCGGTGAGGGATAAGTGTTTTTTCATACCTTCCAGAGCTATCCTATGTGGATCCACCCGACAATAATAATAACTCGTGGGTTCGAAGTCTACTTTGGGGCAGCAGCGCAGGATGGCTACGGTTTCAATTCCTTTGACTGGCGTGGTGTTTTTTGCTCCTTACTGAGCATATTTGTTGGTCTTACCATAAAAACATCAAACTCAATGGCCGATCAGGAAAAGTTATACGAAGTAATGGGCGAGCTGCTTTTTGCCGTTGCCAAAGCCGATGGAGTTATCCAACCCGAAGAAGAAAAAGAACTGCAAGCCCTATTGCAAGGCCATCCTTGGGCAGATGCTATCCGCTGGTCGTTTGACTATGAGGCCAATCGGGATGCTTCCGTAGAGGATGTCTACAAAAAAGTGATCGCTTTTTGTGAAATGAATGGCCCATCAGGAGCGTATGTGGAGTTTACTCAGGCCATGGAGCGTATTGCCGCAGCGGCCGATGGAATTGACCTCAAAGAACGGGAAATGATGACTTCCTTCGCAAAGGATTTAACTACTCGCTTCCGCAAGGACTTGGGAATAGAGTAATGGCCTGGTATATTTTTGAAAGCCCCCTTCCCATTCATCACACTGGATGCCAATGATAACCAGCGTGAGTAGGGTCTCAAAAGGAACTCCTCCTGTTGTATCCAGGTGAAATTGCCATAGCAGGAGGGTCCTTTGGTGCTGAATATCAATACCTTTTCTTTTACAAGAGCCCAAACTTCAAGAAACCCGATAGCACGAAAAAGCCAGCATGGATCCAGTTTAGATCAATTATTAATTGGTGTAGGTGGTGCCCTAACCATCTGGGAATGAGGTATATGGTGTATGCCAGTGTTATATAGGTCTTTGGTGGTTCTGTTTCAGGTAAAACTCCCCCAGTTTTGTGTTAGCATATCTGAGATTAGTGCTACCCACCCTATGCATATAAGGTTAGCTTTGTTTGTATAACCTACTCTGTAATATGCACAAACTAACACTGATTACTGTAGCTACTCTGTTTGTAGTGGTATGTGCTACGGCAGTCTCTTACCCCGACGTGGGAGAATCTGTAGCTGAAGGAACACCCCATTCTACGGTATCTGCTGGTACCGAAGACGAGAGCCTGGAAGCCTTTAACACCATGATGGATGTACTCACACACCAGCGCTGTGTGAATTGTCATCCGTCGGATGATGTGCCTAAGCAGGGCGAAGACAGCCACCACCACCGGTTTGGCATCGTGCGCGACAATGTGGGCAGTGCCACGAATTGCAACACCTGTCACCAGGACTCCAACAACGCCTTTTCGGGCGTGCCGGGTGCACCGGAGTGGTCCTTGGCCCCACATTCTATGCGTTGGGAAGGCCTCTCACGCATCGAGATTGCGGAGAGTATGATGAACCCCGAGAACAACGGCAACCGTTCGGCAGAAGACATCATGCATCACCTGACGGAGCACGAATTGGTATTGTGGGCCTGGGAACCCGGGGTAGATGCTAGCGGCGAGCCCCGCGAACTGCCCCCGCACTCCAAGGAGGTGTACATAGAAGCGGTAAAGAAGTGGATTGAACTCGGCGCCGTTATCCCCGAAGAAGAATAAAACGAGAAACCCCAAAATCACGAAAACAGATATGATTTCATTCAACATAAATGGGAAGCCTGCTCGTGTAGAGGTGGACGAAAACACGCCACTGCTGTGGGTGATCCGAGATATGCTGGACCTGAAAGGGACCAAATTTGGCTGCGGAAAAGCCGCCTGCGGTGCTTGCACCATCCACGTAGACGGTGAGGCCGTTCGTTCTTGCTCGTTTGCGGTGAAGTATGCTGAGGGCAAAGAGATTACTACCATCGAGGGGCTGGGCAACCAAGAAAACCCACACCCCGTGCAGC
>DMST01000112.1:0-689 GCA_003454975.1 Cytophagales bacterium
CACTGCGGGCCCGTACCCGGTAGGCATATTGCCGGCAGGGTATCAGCGGCGGCGCACTAGGCCCGTACTGAATGGCCGTCTGTTGGCTGGTCACCCGGTACAGCGGCAGGCTAGTCAAAATCGCATCGTTGGGGTTGCGTCCGCTGGGCCATATCTCTACCAGCTCAAAGTCATACTCCGTCACGAAGGCCGAGTTGGGTGAACCCGTGTGCCGGGGTGTCCACTGGAAGGTGATAAACTGCGGGTTGGCAGGGACGAGCTTTTCGTTGGGCGCTGGGCGGTTGATCAGCGGTGGGTCGTTCAGGATGAGCCAGGCCATGCTCTCGGCCGTATTGCTAATGCGCACGCCCCGCTGGTATTCCAGCACCTCTAGCCGGAAGCGGTACAGCCCCTCGGGCAGTGCTCCACCCCGGCGCTGCAGTTGGGTGAGGGTGATGCCCTGGAAGTTGAGGTTCTCCGGGCGGAAATATTCGGCCAGATCGGCCGCTATGAGCTGCTGCGGAATGCCCCCGCTAAGCCGAAGGGGCAGCGGCCGATACTCGGGTTTGGTCTCTATGCGAATGCCCTGGCCCTCAATGACCAAGCGTAGCCGTGTTTCCAGCTCTGGCCGTGTGAGGTCACCCAAGTACACATTAAGCGACAGCCGGTTGCTGCCGGGCGCTACGTAGTCTTGCAAGTACAGACTATAC
>DMST01000112.1:706-4768 GCA_003454975.1 Cytophagales bacterium
CGTGAGCTGCATAGTGGCCCGAACCGGGTACGTAGTTGTTTGGGAATTAGCCGAAAAAGAGAGGCTCAGGATGAAACCCAGCCCCAAAAGGATACGAGATATGCGCATGACGAAAAGAGAACCGCCGAGAAGTAGCACTTCCTGGACAAACCTATTCAGGCTCGCAAATTTCTCAGTCTAGGTACCGGAGGGCAAGTCCCCTAGTTTGGTATTTTGAGAGAGCGCTGAGGGATTCACCCCTTTAGAAAGCTCCCCACTTCGCCACACCAGCCGCTACCCTATCCTTTAGCTTTGATGACTGCTTTGGTACCGAAATCGTAAGCACGGATGGGCAAGAAACCAGAAGCCTGGAAGGTTCTCCTATCCGCGAAGCGGGCTAGGCCCAGCAGGGCATTACCCTGGCGTGCAACATGTCTTACCTTGATTTGGGTACACCTGCCGGAGCTATCTAAACCGATAGCCTAACGGTGGCCCTGTGGTTGAATCCTACTACAGTAAGCCAACGCCGCTGGCTGGTGGGGCGCGACAAGGAAGGTCAAACCTCCCACTGGCTTTTGCGCCTGCGCGACGGCATCCCTGAGTTAGCCCTGCCTGGGGTTTCGGGTCCTGGTATTTATTCGGCAGATACAGCCTTGATAGCCAATACCTGGCAGCACGTAGCTTTCACCTTTGCCAACGGAACGGTTATTGCCTACATCAACGGGGTGGAAACCCGCCGATACTCAGGCATCGGTGGGCAGTTCAACGCCAATGCTTCGGCCTCCAAAACGGTAGGCCGCTCCGTAGACGGGCCGGATATAAGTCACATAACTAGCAACCCAGTTCTTTTTGTCCCATTCATCAACCCATCTCGTGAAATTTCAATAAAAAGGTTCCTTATCTAATGATAATGTATCACATTTAAGTCCTAAAAAACCTAACTAACATGCGATACTTATCTCTAATCCTAGCGTTCGCTTTCTGTGGTACGCTTTGCTTCGCGCAAAAACAAGAAATCCATTCTGATCCTACTGAGTTAATCCCTTCTACTGGTGGGGGGGTGCAATTCGTCTACACACTGCCCGTCAACCTGGAATTTGAGGACGGACCGCTTGATCTGACGGCCCTGGGTACGGGCAATACCTGGTGTTGGGATTCCTCCGCTGCGGCCAACTGGGGCTGGGGGCATTTCACCACCAACGCCAACGGAGCTGTGCAAGGGGCACAAGACAGCTACCTACTCCTGCCCTTCACCGTAGTAGGCACTGCCGCGAGTGTCCCCGTCATCAGTTTTCAACTGAAGTACAATATCAGTTCCTCAGATAAGGTTTGGCTGGAGGTCTCCGATAATTTTGCTACCTGGGAAGTACTGGGTACACGCGCCGTGGATTCTGGAAGTACAGGAGAGAATTGGTACGATGCTGCACAACCTTACTGGACCGGAACGGTGGCGGATTATGTACGGGTGAGCTTCCCAATCGTTGATTATCAAACCCGACCCAACCTGTTTTTCAGGCTTCGATTCGAAAGCTCTGGACAGGCAGCAGGCCAAGGAGTCTGGATGGACGACCTTCGGATACAAGAAGGCCCACTTCCTGCTAGTTCGCTCTCCGTCCCCTTTTCTGAGGATTTTGAGACGGGAGCACCCGACTGGACCAACGCCAGCACCCTATGGGAAGTAGGAGCACCTACTAGTACCCGAAATCTCTTCGACCAAACCGTAGAAGGGAATCAGGCTTTGGTCACCGAATTGAGCGGCACCTACAGCCAGCTTGGAGACTTGGAGGTGGACTATTTTTACAGCCCAAGATTCAATTTAACGGACCTGAATGAAGATCCTGTGCTTAGTTTTTTTCAGGGCCGAAACATGGCTTTTGAGGAGGACGATTTTAGTGTGGAATATACCCTGGATGCTGGTAGAACTTGGGCCCGGCTGGGCGCTTTTGGGGATTCCATAAATGGTCCTTACCGACATAACTGGTACAATGCACAAAACCCTGATCGATGGAACGGTGTCCTTGCCAATTATGAAGAATCGCAGCACGAACTAACCGGGGCGGCTGGGCAAGGCAAGGTGCAGTTCCGCTTTCGGTTCCTCTCTACGCGTCAGGAAATTGCCATTGCCGATGGAGTATTGATTGATGCGCTTACCCTGGAACTACCCGCCGCCCAAGATCTGAAGGTGTTGGAGATGCTCCCCATAGAATTTGAATTTGATGAGTTGGATACGGTACGTGTGCAAGTACTCAATCTAGGTGCCGATTCGGCGACCAACTGGACGGTTTCCCTGTTCTATGATAAAGACAGTTTGCTATCACAAGTAAGCCCTCCGGCATTGGCAGCCGGTGATACGGCAGACGTTACCTTGACAGGTTTCTCTTTCAGCGCCCCCGATGAGAACCACTTGCTCACCGCTGTGGTCTCTGCACCGGGCGATACCCGCGCGCTCAATGATAGCCTCACCCGGCCCATATACGTGCGCAGCAAAGCTACCCTCCCACTTTTCGAGGAGTTCAACGGCGCCGTACAGGGGCTAACTTCCTCAGCCCCCTTTCAAGAACCCGGCTGGCACTTAGAGGTAGCTCCGGGCGGTTCGGGAACAGCGCTTTGGGCAAGCAATTTCAGTGGCTCATCTCCTTATTCGCCTCCTACCGCACTGTGGTTCTTCGGCAATAACGGAACAGAAACTTCCGTGATTTTAACCGCTGATGCTTCCGCTTACACCACTGCCGACAGTCTGTACCTGAGCTTTTTTTACCGTTATCCGGCTGACATCCAGAACTCAGACGAAAAAGTATGGGTACGTGGCTCGGTCTACAGCGCCTGGCTACCCCTCTATAGCTGGCCGGCAGAGAGCCGGTTCGACAATTTTGGCTTTACCGGATACCTGGATGTAGGACAGGCCCTACAGGCGGGTGGTCAGCAGTTCACCAACACATTTCAGGTACGCATTACGTCCAATGGGAATGCAGGTTCATCGAGCAGCCCCATCATGATCGATCAGTTCCGCATCTCGGATACGCTACCTCCTGCCAGTGTAAATATTCTATCCTGGGAAGATGTGGGCCGTACGGATTTTACCCAAGCTATCGATACGGTACAAGGCGTACTTACCAACCAAGGCGGCCAAACCTTTGGCGACCTTTCCGTGCACTTGTATATTAATGAGTCTCCCATTGATTCCCAATCTTTGGGGATTTTTGCACCCTTTGACACCGTAACGCTTACCTACTCTAATTTAGGACTTAGCGCCCCTGGCGAATATGATTTCAGATTGGTGGCCTTGAATGGAGAGGATACGGTTCTTAACAGCGTGCAATACGATGTCATTACTACTCCTCTATCCCTACCGGTGGTGCAGAACTTTGAAGATCACCAGACCATACTGGAGCCCAATCAGCAAATACCGGAGGAGCCGGGCTGGGTATTCACCGGCGAATCGGGCAGTCACCTGGAACTACTCCAGAATGGCTACGGGATTCCCGGTGTGGTAGGTGAAGGCGCGGCATTCCTTAGCAACAAAGAAAACACGATTGCCTCCCTCATCGCCTACGTGGACGCTTCTGCCCTATCGGTCAGTCAGGACCATTTGTTCCTCAGCTTTTACTACAACCTACTCTTCTTTCACGACACCCTGAATACTGTCAGTGTGCGAGGATCAGGTAACGACGATTGGATCTCACTGAACGTATGGGATTTTGATTCACCCAGGGATACAACGCTCTATTCGGGATTGATTGATCTGGCGCCAGTTTTACAGAGTATCGGGCAGGCATTTTCCAGCACCACTCAGATCCGTTTCACGCATTCGGGCTTTGGCCTCCTGCCAGAACAGGGTATTATGTTAGACGGGATCCGCCTGGATACCCAAAAGGTTACCCGCGACCTGCAGGTAGCACAAATTCGGGTGCCTGACCTGTCCTTGGGCGGCGGACCAGATACGGTAACCGTAGTGGTAGCCAATGCGGCGGAGCTGATTACCGATAGCGTGGATGTGCAGGTGACGGTTCTTGATCCCTCCGGAGGTCAACTCGTCAACACGGTATCTACGCTCAACGGCCCCTGGGGTCCAGGAACTAATCA
>DMST01000112.1:4836-4977 GCA_003454975.1 Cytophagales bacterium
ATCCAGGAACTAATCAGGAACTGAGCTTTACCAATGTGGATTTTTCTACCGCTGGACAATACATAGTTACCGCCGTACTGCTCAATGCCGCCGACCAAGTACCCAACAACGATAGCCTGACCGTTACGGTAACGTCACCCA
>DMST01000112.1:5054-5198 GCA_003454975.1 Cytophagales bacterium
CCCCACCGTAGTGCCCAGCTCTCCGCTGGCTTTTACCTTCGATGGATGTTTCTCTTCCGAGGTAGTGAGCACCGACGGAGAGGTAACGGGTAGCCTGGAGGGCACTCCTGTACGCGAAGCGGGCTACGCCCAGCAAGGCATTAC
>DMST01000112.1:5235-5555 GCA_003454975.1 Cytophagales bacterium
GGGTCTTACATCAACTTAGGCACTGCCAGCACTGCCGTCTACACCGAGAGCATGACCGTGGCCCTTTGGTTAAACCCCGCAACCCTAAACCAACGGCGTTGGGTAATAGGCCGGAATAGAGATGGTCAGAATAGTGGTTGGCTGCTCCGTCTGCGCGATGGTAAGCCTGAACTCGCCCTACCGGGCACTTCGGGACCCGGTATTTTCCCCGCTGGGGATGCCTTGGTTACCAATACCTGGCAACACGTAGCGTTCACCTTTTCTGGTGACACAGTGGTTGCTTATATCAACGGGGTGGAAACGAGCCGCTACTCGGGTAT
>DMST01000141.1:0-501 GCA_003454975.1 Cytophagales bacterium
TAGCAGGCGAAGTGGGTAGCTCCGGGTCGGGTGCGTCGGGGTGCACCGAAAACGTACAGCCATCAAAATGGCCTACGAAGTACTGTGTGGCCGAGCCGCCATTTGGGCCACCCTCGGTAACACTAACCAACAGGACCCAGGCCTCTTCCTCGGTGCCCTCGATGGGGAGGGGAAACAGATCCGGACACTCCCACACGCCCCCGTGAGCGCCTTGGTCGTGCCCAAAGGCACTCTCGTAAGTCCAGTCTAGCAGATTGGTTGAGCTGTAAAACCAAATGTGGTTGGCTACGGCCAGCGACATGATCCACCGCCCAGTATCCTGATGCCAGAACACCTTGGGGTCGCGGAAGTCTTCGATTCCAGAGTTAGGTAGTACAGGATTCTCTGCATACTTGGTCCAGGTGCGGCCCTTGTCCAGGCTGTAGGCCAGCCCCTGGCTTTGGTAGTCAGTGGCTCCCGCTAGCTTGGCGGCCTCGTCGTGGTACGTGAAGAGTGCAATCA
>DMST01000141.1:532-4430 GCA_003454975.1 Cytophagales bacterium
CATAGGCGGCTGCCCGCCCGTACCCAGGCCGCTGGTATTCTCCCAGTCGATGACGCAGCTACCCGAGAAAATATAACCCTTCTCGTCAGGAGCTAGCGCTACAGGTAGGTGTTCCCACTGCAGTAGGTCACGGCTCACGGCATGTCCCCAGTGCATGGGGCCCCACACCGTGCTTTCCGGGTAGTACTGGTAGAAGAGGTGGTATTCCCCTTCGTAGTACACCATGCCGTTGGGGTCGTTCATCCAGTTGGCCTGTGGTGTAAAGTGGTACTGAGGGCGGTATTTTTCCATAGTATGGGGTGGCGACATTCCTTGCCAAGCTGCCGGGGCATTATCTGGTGGTGGGGTAGGGGAGGAACAGCTTTCCACTACCCACCCACCGACTAACTGCAAAAAAAGAGCGTATTCATTAAACTCAAAATATAGAGGGTAGGGGAGTGCCCCAGCATTTATTGGCCCTTTGCCAAAATCGGCCTAAAAACTGATTGCGTTAACCCTAAAGTATATTGACGGTACGGCCCCACAAAAAGCGATAGAGAATGAGGTATAAGCCAAAGGATGAAAATAAAGTTGAGCCGAGTCAGGTTGGCTAGCTTCATCATGTTTTGG
This sequence comes from Cytophagales bacterium, assembly GCA_003454975.1. GTDB lineage: Bacteria > Bacteroidota > Bacteroidia > Cytophagales > Cyclobacteriaceae > DMST01. The sequence continues at coordinate 1,142 of DMST01000141.1, forward strand.
CGGTATCGATAACCTATGGCTGGCCAGGGATGCTCCTCACCAGGAATAGAGTCCTCGGATGGCTCAGTGGCGCACTGGCCCTTCGAAGAGGGTATGCAGGCCTAGGTTATCAAAGCTCGGGTACTCCGGCCATCTCTACTGATTCGCTTGCCCGGTACAGCGGTGCGCATCGTGGGCAATAGGAATGCGGATACTACCAGCTTAGGAGCGAGTACCTCAAACAAGGAAAGACCGAAAAGGGAAAAGCTGATGTACAGTAGCAGTTAGAATCCATTATTCATGCCGTAAAAACCATTTTTTATAACCTTGAAACAAATTCATTTTCGATTCATAGTTCTGGGCAACTCTAAGGGAGAAACTAGATTTTTAACCTTACCGATAGCGTTCCAGAATGGCCTCGCTAAATTGGAAAGAAAAGGCATTTGATGACTACCCAAACCTTGACCCCGGAAGAGAAACAGGCCCTGCTAGACAAGTACCTGAAGCCCCTTAAGAAGCGAGTTGAGTCTGCAATAATGGCTGGTATACTCACCTTTTTCTCCCTGATGATTTTGTTACTAATCCTTGATACTATTGGCCTTGAATACGATAACCAAGCAAGCAAGATGACTCTGGTTTCCCTCAGTGTTGTGGCTAGCTTGGTATACTTCACCAGAAGTACGGCACGTAACCTTAAAGCACAGAAGCAGATTGATCAGGCGACGGTAGAAGAGTATACCTTTCAGGTGGAAGAATACATCAAGGAGAATGTCTCCAATACGGAATGGACGGCCTACTTATGCTTTGGGGAGAAGGGGCCATCCGTCTATTTTCTCACGGACCAATATTTTAAAGGAGGATTACGAAAGGAGATCCATATCAGGGTCCTTCAACTCAAATTCAAAGCAGGAGAAGAAGTGCTGTTGGTTAAGCATAACCCCAACGCAGAGAAAGCGAAACAGCTAAAAAGCAAGACCATCCCCGAGGAATACATCGATTTTGACTTCACAATGATCGAGGATTCATCTTCATAAATAAAATCAAGCCGTTTTGCTTTGCGAGTAATCCCTCTGTTTGTCAAAACCTGAGTGAAAGCGGAATCAATAGTTGACAACCCATCGTTAGGATTCGCTACGCTTTTACGTTTATATACATTGTACGTCTGATAAACTATTATGCTATTTGGTCCTATGCATCTCACGAAAGACGACCTCACACCCAATCCACAAATAGAATCAAGCTTCGATGCTAAGGTTACCTTTCAGGGGGTAGAACTGCCCCTTACCCTCGATCCTGATAACCAAACGATCGAAGACACCTTAGCCTTAGCTAATAAAGTGCTGACCGATTTGCCTGGTTATGTAGAAAGGGCTAAGGACGCGGTGGTGGAAGAATTTTTGGAGAACTAAAACGACAACTGGATTGATGAGGATAATCCGGTACTCACGGCAGAGGGGTTCCGGGCAAAACTCATTCTGGAAGGAATCAATTTTCTCTCCGATGCTCACATTGATGTGTTTTTCAATGATCAGGGAATGATGGGGCACCACTCTCTCATCGCCCAATCTTCAGATGGTGAGACCTTTGACTACGCCACCATGTTTGGATAAAGTAACAGGGCAATTGCAGTACTAACCTGAGGTTTTTCACCCTACAGCCTTGCCATGGCTCCTTGCTATGCCCTTCAGAAAGTAATAGTTCTATCTATTCTCATTGTTTACTATTTTCACCAAATGGGTGAATTTGATAAAATACTCAAGGAAAATATTGAAGCCCTTTTCCTGCCCCTCAGTGAAAAGCTCTTCGGGATACGCATCACCCAAACCCGTGAGGTGAAGGAAAAACTGCAAACTACCATCGAGCGGGAGCCTGATTTCCTCAAGTGGGTCACCGACGAAACGGGGCAAGAGTTTCTGCTGCACTTGGAGTTCCAGACCCAGGATGATCCCAAAATGGTCTACCGTATGGCCGAGTACAAGGCTCTGTTGCTCCGCAAATTTGAGGTACCCGTTCATCAATTCGTACTCTTCTTGGGCCCCGGTCAGTCCCAAATGGTCTCTCAGCTACCCGAAGGTCAAGAAATCAGCGGGTACACCCTCAAAAACCTTAGTGAGGTTCCCCTCCAGCAAACCCTGAGCTCTTCGGTACCCGAAGAAATCCTTTTAGCCATCTTAGGCGATTACCCACCCGAAGAAGGCAAGCAAGTGATCCAGAGGATCATCGAACGCCTATGGGCCTTGCAAGATGATGAGACCACCCGACAGCGCTACCTACAACACTTGGTCATTCTGTCACGTTTACGTAAATTAGATAACCTTGCGAAAGAAATCACCGAAAGCATGCCCATTACGTACGATATAGAATCCGATAGCTTTTACAAAGAGGGTTTGGAGAAAGGCCTGGAAAGAGGATTAGAGAAAGGACTTGAACGAGGTTTGGAAAAAGGATTAGTGCGGGGAAAACTTCTCATGATTAAAAACATGCTCAAAAATGGTGTGTTGAGCATAGCCCAAATCGCAGAGATCGCCGAAACCACCGAAGAAGCCGTTCGGAAAATCGCGGAAGATTTGTAGACAGCTCCAAAACATCTCTACTAGCCTGCTGGCGCGAGCCTCCCCTCATGCCAATCCTTCGAAAGAGCGTCTTTCAGTCTCCAAAGTTTTAGCGAAGGATACTCGCTCGTACCGAAACTGAGCCTTCTTAGTCCTTCTTGGTAATTTCATCATTCGACGTTATCCGAATGGACATTTCCACACAATTGGCGCATTTACTATTTTCACCAAATGGGTGAATTTGATAAAATACTCAAGGAGAATATTGAAGCCCTTTTCCTGCCCCTCAGTGAAAAGCTGTTCGGCATTCGCATCACCCAAACACGAGAGGTGAAGGAGAAGCTGCAAAGCACCATCGAGCGGGAGCCTGATTTCCTCAAGTGGGTCACCGACGAAACGGGGCAAGAGTTTCTGCTACACTTGGAATTCCAAACCCAGGATGATCCCAAAATGGTCTACCGCATGGCCGAGTACAAAGCCCTGTTGCTGCGCAAATTTGAAGTGCCCGTGCAGCAGTTTGTCCTCTACCTGGGCGCCGGTCGATCTCGTATGACATCTCAACTACCACAAGGACAGGAGATCACCGGATATACCCTCAAAAACCTAAGCGAGGTTCCTCTAAAGCAAACCTTGAGCTCTTCGGTACCCGAAGAAATCCTTTTAGCCATCTTAGGCGATTACCCACCGGAAGAAGGCAAGCAGGTGATTCAGCGAATCATTGAACGTCTATGGGCCTTGCAAGATGATGAGACCACCCG
>DMST01000141.1:4471-5031 GCA_003454975.1 Cytophagales bacterium
CAGCGCTACCTACAACACTTGGTCATTCTGTCACGTTTACGTAAATTAGATAACCTTGCGAAAGAAATCACCGAAAGCATGCCCATCACGTACGACATAGAATCCGATAGCTTTTATAAGGAAGGTCTTGAGAAAGGAATTGAAAGAGGGATAGAAAAAGGCGCCGAGAACACAAAGCTCATCATGATTGAAAACATGCTCAAAAACGGTGTGCTTACCATAGCTCAAATCGCTGAGATTGCCGAAACTACCGAAGAAGCCGTTCAAAAGATCGCTGAGGGTTTATAAATCGGTCATCTATTCTCAAGAAAATCCACCGTCACTCAAGCATGCCTATCGAGTACGATATAGAATCTGATAGCTTTTACAAGGAAGGACTTGAGAAAGGCGTGGAGAATACAAAGCTTGCCATGATTGAAAACATGCTCAAAAATGGTGTGCTAACTATTGCCCAAATCGCAGAGATTGCCGAAACCACCGAAGAAGCTGTTCAGAAGATCGCTGAGGGTTTGTAACTTTTTCAACGCTTTTCCCTAACACTGGCGCGAGCGTCCGCTCGT